>CAZHMZ010000028.1:26588-31447 GCA_964532655.1 uncultured Anaerolineaceae bacterium | reverse complement strand
CCATCATCCATCATAAAAGACCATCAACCAAAGAGAACTCATCATGACATCAACATCATTTCATCCAGCCGGTTTCCATGCCGCTTTACGCGGGGTGGGCGGAAAGGTCTTTTGGGCTTACCCCACCATCGTCGTACAGGACACGGATGACCTGATCGCGCTCTTCATGCCGGCCGGGGTGCACGGCAAGGATGTGGATCATCATCCAAAACCTGAGGAATTTGGCATGATAGAAGAAATTACGGTCAATGATGTGATCTGGCAGTGGACGGACGTGCTTTACCTCATCGTGCCGAGCGAACCGTTCAGCACCTATCTGATGTGGGAAACCGGCACGCGGAACCTGAGGTGTGTTTACATCAACCTGCAGGATCCCATCCAACATACTCCTATTGGCTATGACACCATGGATCATATGCTGGATATCGTTGTCAGCCCTGATTTAGCTGAATGGAGATGGAAGGACGAGGACGAAATTGCTGAGGCCGAGCAGGTTGGATATTTTTCACCTGACGCAGTACGCCAGATCCGTCGGAATGGAATGAACGCCCTCCATCTAATCCGGGGTGAGCGGCGCGCAAGGATCGAAAACTGGATGGCCTGGCAGCCGAATCCGCTCTGGCAACTGCCTCAATTGCCAGACAACTGGAACAGCATGAACCATGAGATCATATAACTGCATTTTATAAAAGGTGATTAACCTCCTTGATCGGACAATCGCGATCGGTAAAAACTGACAACCTGAAATATCTCCGCAATATCAAGCTCAGGAATTGATGATTATGTAAAATGCTAATTTACAGATTACCTACAAATGTGTAAATTAGTACTTTACAAAAAATCATATTTTTGTAAAATAGATATATGAACACTGTAAAGAGAGCAATTTTCCCCGCACTTCAGCAGGCTTTACTGGATGAGCGAATAATAGTCCTCACCGGTATGCGACAGGTTGGCAAGACTACTACATTGCACTGGTTGCTGGATCAAATACCTTCCGCCAATAAAATCTATCTTGATTTGGAAAGACTGGACTACCGCTCGGTCTTCAGTGAAAGCAACTATGATTTGATATTGAATTACCTGCGAAATGTGGGTCTGCAATCGGATCAACCGATGACAGTAGCACTGGATGAAATTCAATACGTTCCAAATATCCCCAGCGTGGTCAAGTATCTATACGATCATTATAGAATCAAGTTTCTCTTGACCGGATCCAGTTCTTTTTACCTGAAGAATTATTTCAGCGAATCTATTGCAGGCCGAAAGATTGTTTTTGAAATGTTTCCGCTCACATTCGGCGAGTTTCTCGATTTTCAGGGCATACCTTATCGGAAACGGGAGACATGGGAGGAAATGATTTTTGATCGACATGAGTATGAGCGAATCAATGGTTACTACGAAGAATATACCGCCTTCGGAGGTATGCCAGGCGTTGTACTGGAACCCAAAAAGGAAGTAAAAAAAGAAATACTGATGGACATCTATTCGTCATACATCAACATAGACGTAAAGACGATGGCTGATTTTCGGAAAATTGATGAGTTGAGAAAGCTCATTTCTTTGCTGGCGATGAGAATAGGCAATAAACTGGATTATACAAAACTCTCAAAAATTATCGGAATTTCACGACCGACTTTGAATGATTATCTTGAGTTCCTCGAAATGACTTATGTGATCTGTCAACTCCCGGCGTATGCCGGCCCGGATACAGCAACTTCTTTGGGAAAGAAGCTTTACTTTTATGATAATGGAATTGCCGGTATCCTGGCGAATCCGGGAGAAGGAGCCTTATTTGAAAATGCTGTGTTCAGCCAATTGCGATCATATGGATCATTATCGTATCTTTCCAAGGCGAATAAATATGAAATTGACTTTATCCTGGCGGGCGATCAGAGGAAATCAACCGCGTTGGAAGTTAAATACCATCCAACTGAGGGGGATGATCAGTCACTTAAGCGTGCCGCTCAAAGAAACGATTTGCCACTCGCTTGGTTGATCGGTAAACATCCAACGCCCGAGTTTGACCAATTCCTTTGGGGTGGATCAATTTTGTAAAGGAATCCCATGACAAAAATCCGAACCATCGATGATCCGAATTATGTCCATCATCAATATCAAAATGCGTCCAATCTCAATGTGCGCATTGCCCTGCACAATAGGTTCAGCATCAATCCCTACCCCTGGCAGCGTTGGCTGTTTGATCAGATCAATCTGACGGCTCCCTGCCGGGTACTGGAATTGGGTTGCGGAACCGGCAACTTTTGGATGGAAAATATCGACCGCATTCCCGACGGGTTGGATGTGACCCTGTCCGATGCGTCCGAAGGGATGCTGGAGCAGGCTCAGAGCAACCTGGGTGATAAAGCATCTGCCTTCCGGTTTGAGGTGATCGATGCGCAGGATATCCATTATGAAGCGGGCACTTTTGACGCGGTAATGGCCTGTCACATGTTGTATCACATCCCTGACCGGAAAAAAGCCATCTCGGAAATCCGCCGGGTGTTGAACCCGAACGGTGCACTGTATGCCACCACGGCCAGCCGCGAGAATCTCAAGGAAATCGCCACGCTTCTGAATGGGTATGAAGAAATGCTTTCAGTCTGGCGGAACTCCGCCGTTGAGGTGTTTGGCCTGGAAACCGGCCCTGATCAGTTGACACAGAGCTTCGCGGAGGTGGAGGTGACCCGGTACCACGATGCACTGGAAGTGACGGATGCCCAGATGCTGGCGGATTATCTACTTTCAGGGCGTATTTCTCTGCCAAATGAGCGGAGGGATGAATTTGTTCAGTATATCTACCAGGAACTGCAAAGGCAGGGCGGCTGCTTTCACATCACCAAAGAGGGAGGCTTGTTGATAGCCAGGGGTGAGCATTAATATCATAAAATATATACATCTACCTGAGAACTCGCCTGGTATAAGAAGTCCGACACGAAAAGAGGAAAATGATGGCGACAAAATTACGCAATGTTGCGATTTTGGTATTCGATGATGTTGAGATTTTAGATTTCGCCGGACCGTATGAAGTATTCAACGACGCGAGCGAAATAACCCATCCCACGGCTTTTAATGTATACAACCTGGGTATTTCACATAGCCCCATTATTGGGCGCGGCAAGTTCACTGTCACCCCAAGGTATTCGATCGATGACTGCCCGCAGGCTGATATCCTCATTGTTCCGGGTGGTTTTGGGACACGGCCCTTGTTGAAACATGAAAAATTGATCCAATGGATTGCCGGTCAATCGGAAAGAGTCGAAGTGTTGATGTCTGTATGCACAGGGGCATTGTTATTGGCGCAGGCTGGTTTGCTCAAAAACTGTCCCGCGACAACGCATCACGGGGCATTCGAACACCTGCAGCAGTTATCCCCTTCCACAAAGGTCATTACGGACCAGCGTTTTGTGCAAAGTTCAGACTGGATCTATACATCGGGTGGGATATCTGCCGGGATCGACCTCTCCCTCTATTTGATCGAAAAACTGGCCGGCGCGGAGTTGCGTGCTCAAATCATCGAGGAAATGGAGTATCGAGGCTACGATTTTACCGAGGCTTGAGGATCATGACGATCCTCCTGCCGGTGGATGCGGACCAATACAGCCGGGACGAATAACATTCGCCCGCTGACGATTGATCAAAAGAATCAACATAAAAAGGGCGGCCATCGGCCGCCCTAATTTTTTCACAAATTGATTTTCTCCAGAAGGTTGAACAGTGTTCTCCCGCTCAGCCAACCCGCATCCCGGCATTTAGGATCTCTTTAACAAGACCCGGCCCGGCGTAAATGAGACCGGTGTATACCTGCACCAGTGTTGCTCCGGCATCCAGCTTCTGCTGGGCATCAGCGGCATTCATCACCCCGCCGCTGGCAATCACGGGCAGGCGACCGTTCAGCTTACCCACGGTCAGCTTCACCATGTGTGTGTTCAACCCGGTCAGCGGAGCTCCGCTGAGACCGCCTGTCTCACCAGCCAACTTAGATATAAGCACCGGGCGGCTGATGGTAGTGTTGCTGATGATCACACCGTCCATGCCGGTGTTCAAAATGGCTTCCAGCGCGCTGTCGAGTTGAGCTTCCTCCAGGTCAGGGGCCAGTTTCACAAAGACCGGTACGGCTTTTTTCAGCGCAGCAGCCTGCCGATCACGTTCTTCGGCCACCGGTTTGAGCAATTTCTCCAGCATGCCGGCTTCCTGCAGTTTCCGCAGACCGGGCGTGTTAGGTGAGCTTACATTCACGGCCAGGTAATCGGCCAGGGGCGCGAACTGTTTGACCAGCGGCACATAATCCTTCTCGGCTTCTTCCAGTTCGGTGTTTTTATTCTTGCCGATGTTCATGCCGATGATCATGCGCCCGGGTTTGCGGTTTTTGAGCTGCTGCGCCACAAAATCGGCGCCACGGCTGGGAAAGCCCATGCGGTTGATGACGGCATTGTCTTCCACCAGGCGGAACATGCGCGGCTCCGGGTTGCCGGG
This sequence comes from uncultured Anaerolineaceae bacterium, assembly GCA_964532655.1. Lineage (GTDB taxonomy): Bacteria > Chloroflexota > Anaerolineae > Anaerolineales > Anaerolineaceae > JAJFTV01. The sequence goes on along the minus strand of CAZHMZ010000028.1, from coordinate 26,971 downwards.
CTGCGGCAGGGGCGTGACGGTGCCCAGTTCTAGATGCCCGAAACCCAAACTCTCCAGACCACGCCAGGCCAGGGCATCTTTGTCATAGCCGGCCGCCAGCCCGATGGGGTTGGGAAAGGTCAGCCCGGCTACCTGCACCTGCGGCCCGAGTTGTGACGGCTTGAAATACGCCTTCAGCAGCCCGCGCACCGGTGGAATGGCCCCTGACAGGCGCAGTGCATCGATGGTCACTTCGTGGGCCTGTTTTGGGGTGAGCAGATAGATCAACGGTTTCAGAACCGGGTAGAATTTCATACCTGGCCTTTCAAAAAGTCACGCACGGCCTGGATCTGTGATTGCGGCAGTTCCTTCTTTTGCTCCCAGTAATCCAGCAGTTGGGTGAG
>CAZHMZ010000028.1:5083-26488 GCA_964532655.1 uncultured Anaerolineaceae bacterium | reverse complement strand
AACTGGCGCAGGTCGATGTAAATGGGCGATTTGAGGCCCGATTTGAGCGTAAATTCGCCAAAACGCACGCATCCGGCCTTCAACAGCCCATCAGCCAGCGCAGCCTGGGTCGGTGTAAGCACGGCGGTTTGTTCAGCGGCGTGATGGGTCAACTGGTGGCGCACGGCGTTCATCTGGTCACGCAGTTTGCGAGCCTCCGCAGCCGGGTCCGCGGCGCGCGAGATGGCGCGTGAAATGGGGATCAACATGCCCATGCCGTCACTGCGCAGACCGGCCTGCATGGCGGTGAGCAGATCACCACCCTGTGTGCCCACACCGGGCGTGAGCAGCCACAGATCGGGTGCCTGTGCACGGACCGCGCGCAGCGCATCCGGGTGGGTGGCTCCCACCACCAGACCGATGTTGTTGCCGGTATTCCACGCGCTGGCCAACCGGGCGACATGCTCATACAGCCTGCCCGAGAAACCTTCTGTTTCTACAATCACATCCTGTACATCGCCGGAACCAGGGTTGGATGTCTTGCACAGTAGGAAAATGCCGCGTGAGGGTTGACTGATAAACGGATCCAGGCTGTCTCGTCCCAGATAGGGACTGATGGTCATGCAGTTGGCGCCGAGCGTCTCAAAGGCGGAATCGGCATAAGCGACTGCCGTTGAGGCAATATCGCCGCGTTTGGCGTCCAGGATCACCGGGATATCCGCCGGAATGGCCGCGATGACTTCTTTCAGCACCTGCCATCCTTCTGGACCCAGTACTTCGAAGAAGGCTGCGTTGGGTTTATAAGCAGCGGCCGAATCCTGGGTGCTGGTGATCAGATCCAGGCAGAAACGCCGGACCGCGGCGGAGGTGAATTCCGGTAAGTCATTTTTGTGCGGGTCCAATCCCACACACAACAGTGAGTCTACCTTGTTGACTCGCTTCTCGAGCAGGGAGAAGAATGCTTCCATGATCATCCTTTCCGGGTATCCAATGAACCGAATAGTATCGTGCAGGCAGGTGGCGTACAAAACGCCGGGCCGGTTACACAGGTTGGTATACACAATGTAGTGTGTGTATACCAACCTGATCATAACATCTTTCGTTCAAACCTTCAGCCAGAGCAAAGGGCCTGGCAGCCAACAGTCTTTCTTAGTGGGGAAAGTCTTTATGCCTTGCCCTGTGGGAAAGCCTTCAGCCCTTGCCCTGTGGGAAAGGCCGTCAGGCCTTTACCCAATGGGTAAGGCATTTATGCCTTACCCAAAACGATGGCCAGCAGGGCCATCCGAACATACAGACCGTATTCCATCTGGCGGAAGTACGCTGCGCGGGGGTCATCATCCACTTCCATGGAGATTTCACCTACACGGGGCAGCGGGTGCATGACGATCATGTTTTCTTTGGCGCTCTTCATGGTCTCACCGGTGATGATGAATTGGCTGCGTACGCTCTCGTACTCGTCCAGGTCTTCAAAGCGTTCTTTCTGCACACGGGTGACGTACAGCACATCGGTCTCGGCTAGCACGGGATCCAGCGTGTTGTACTGGTTCTGGACGATGTTCTTCTCGGCCACTTCCTGCACCACATCTTCGGGCATGGGCAGAATTTTCGGGGAGACGTAGTTCAGCTTGATGTTGAACAGGCTCAGCAGACGTGACAGCGAATGCACGGTACGCCCGTATTTGAGGTCACCGAGCATGGTCACGGTCAGGCCATCCACGCGACCGAGCTCTTCCTGGATGGTGAACAGATCCAGCAGCGCCTGGGTGGGATGCTCGCCCACACCGTCACCGGCATTGATGATGGGTTTCTTGGTGTATTTGGCGGCGGTGGCCACAGAACCTTTTTCAGGGTGGCGCAGCACGATGACATCGGCGTAACGTTCCAGGGTGCGCACGGTGTCGGGCAGTGACTCGCCTTTAGAGACGGAGGAGTAGCGCACTTCGTTGATCGGGATCACGCTGCCGCCCAGGCGTTCCATGGCGGCAGTGAAGGAGGACATCGTACGGGTGGATGGTTCGTAGAACAGGTTCGCCAGGATCTTGCCTTTCAGCAGGTCAAAGGTGCCGATACGGCGCACCATCTCGGACATCTCGTGTGCGACGCCGAAGATGTAATCAAGGTCTTTACGCTGGAACTGTTTGACGGAGAGAATATCCGTGAAATAGAAAGGGGCATCCTGTTTGTCGCCAAAAGGCAAATACGGACTCTGAGCTTTGTTGGGGGGAGTGTACATTCTTGCTTTTTTCCTTTCGCCAAAATGATTTTGGGTATTAGAGTTTGATATTTTTCCCGTATCCCGGTTCACCCAGGATGCGGCCATCTTGATAAACGGGTTTTCCGCGCAGCACCACGCGGGTCACTTTTCCCTGCACCGGCATGCCCTCAAAGGGGGTCCATCCGCAGCGGGTGAAAGTACTGGCAGCGTTCAGTTCCCAGCGCGCATCCGGGTCAACTTCCACCCAGGTATCCGGTTGTTCCGGCAGGTGATAAATGCGGCGCGGGTTGGTGTGGCAACGCTCGATCAACTGATCCAGCGTCAGGCGGCCGTCTGACACAGCGGTCAGCAGAAGCGGCAGGGCAGTTTCAAGCCCCGGGAAACCGGGCGGAGTTTTGGGGCCGTCTTTCTCGGCCAGCGTGTGAGGGGCGTGGTCGGTGGCAAAACAATCGATCACATCCAGGTTGTCCCACAAAGCCTGCCGGTCAGCGGCGGTATTGAGATCCGGGCGTACCTGGCCGCGCGCCTGTCCGATGCGCGGGAGATCCTCTTCACTCAAAAAGAGATGATGCGGGGCCACCTCGCAGGTGACCGGGATGCCCTGTTCTTTGGCTTTGCGGATCAGCAGGATTTCATCCCGCCGGGAGACGTGGCAGAGATGCGCGGGCCGGTTGAAGAGCTGCGCCATCAGGATCACTGCTGCCAGGGTATGGCCCTCGGCATGGGCGGCAATGGGCATCTCCTTTGGAGCGCCGGCAAAGTAGTGCATCCACAGGCTCATGTCCTCCACCTTTAACGGACCAAAGGTGTGGTTCATGTAGATCTTCAGCCCGGCTGCCGATTTGGACAGCCGGCCCAGTTCATCCAGTGGAAGCGGAGTTTGGGAGGCGCCCAGAAAGATACCGTAGTCACAGCGGGCTTTCTGTTCCGCCAGGGCGGCGCAGATATCCATGCTGGCGGCATCCACCACCGGGGGCTGCGTGTTGGGCATGGCTAAAACCATAGTAAAGCCGCCTGCAAGGGCGGCCTGTGTTCCAGTGTCCCAATCTTCCTTATGTGTTCCACCCGGTTCACGCAGGTGAACGTGCGGATCAATCAAACCTGGCAGCTTTATCATCATGCATGTTCCTCCTGTCCTGTAGATAAAAAAAAGAGAGCCAAAAGGCTCTCACACACCAATAAATGAAACAAGAACTTTCGTTCGGACCAATAAGCAATGTGTGTTTCGTGTTCCTGTTCGCATACCGCATGCTATTTTATGCATTTTCAAAATTTCGTCAAGGGATTTGGTCGAAAATGATGGGTCAGTTTTTATTATCCGAACTATTATGACACATATTTGGTTGGTGTAATCGAAAATACGCCAATAGAAAGGTTGAAAAAAAATAACAGGTAAGGTGTGATGACCATTTTTCTTTACCGGAGATACGCGTTGGCAACCACAAGCGGTTCATATTCAGGTGAATCTCCCCCCGGATACAAAAATACACTACAATGGGATTAATTCCCCACACGCGTGTGTTGACCCAGGAGCAGAAACGATGAACGAGATCTTTCGCAAAACGGCTGCTGCCGTATCCCATCCGGTTTTTCTGCTGGCCCTCATCCTGCTCTTTCTGAACGACCATCTTTTCCGTGTCATACAACCCTCCTGGATCACCGGCATCCTGGGTGATTTCGCCTGGCTGTTTATTGCCCCGCTGGCGCTGCTGCTGGTGCTGGCCGGCTGCCTTCGCAAAGGGTCCCAGCATTTGCCATTCATTGCGTATGGGCTGGTAGGGGTTGTGTATGTGCTGGGCAATGCCTGGCCTGCCTTTCTGGCATGGCTGGGTGGGATGGCCGAACGGGTTCTGGGTTCGCCGGTGCGTATGGTCAGCGATGTGGGCGATCTGCTGGCGTTGCCGGCTCTGGCTGCCAGCTATGTGTTCTGGAAACAGATGAAATGGAAACCTCAACCCGGCCTGCTGCGAAAGTGCGGAGCGGTATTCGGCGTTTTGTTGACGGCTCTGCTGACTGTGGCGAATATGTCGGTGCCGGATTACGGGGTAAGTGGTCTGGATGTGCAGAACGGCGAGATTCTCTCCTGCTCCGGGTATGTCAACCAGACCAGCCGCGATGGCGGGCTCACCTGGACACCGGCGGAAGTGAACTTTGCCGGTGGTTGCGGTGAAACCTGGGACGGCACGCTTGCGATCCAACAAAGCGGCGCGCCGATCAGCCTGCGTTATAACGAGGATGAGAATCGGATTGAGCGATTCGCTGACGGACAAACCTGGCAGCCTGAATATGAGTTGGAGCCAGCCAGTGAAGCAGGGCAGGCGCTGTATGTGAAGGAAACTACCGGAAATGTGATCATCTCGCGTGGCATTCTGGACGCAGTCTACGACCCCGCCACGGGCAACGCCGTGTTTGCGCTGGGTTTGGAGGGTGTGCTGGTGCGCACTCCGGACGGAGTCTGGCAGCGGGTAGCGGTAGGCGATTTTGGCCCGCGGCGGGTGAATTCGCTGCACGATTTTTCGGTGCTGTTGGGCGGCGAGGCATCGCTGGCGGTGCTGCTGGGGCTTCTCATGCTGGCCACGCTGGGGATCAAGTTCACGCGGGCTTTCGGTTTTGTCCTGCCGCTCATCATCGGTTGGCTGGGCTGGATAGGCACCTCGGTCTTCCAACCGGCTTTGTACGACAATTATCCCATCCCCATTCTGATCCCGTTGGGCTTGAGCGCGCTGTTCATCGTTCCGGTGGCGGTGTATGCGTTGACCCGGCTGATCCGCCAGCCCAGACGCTCACTGCTGCTGGGTCTGTCGATCGCCTTTGACGCAACGGTTTTGTACCTGGGTACGTTTGTGGTCTGGGCGTTCAACATCATCCAGCAGTACCGTTTTGCTATGTTGTTCGGGTACGCCTGGGTGCTGATCGATGTGATCGTGCTGTTGATGATCATTCCGCAGGCACGCGAGGACAAAGACAAAGAATATCCGCTGATGGCGGGTTGAAATCCGAACTCAGCTTTCGATCCATGGAGATCACAGAATGAACGAAACATTTCGAAAAACAGCCTCCGCCATGTCACAGCCGGTGTTCTGGCTGGCGATTGGCCTGCTGTTTTTCAATGATCATTTTCTGCGCGTCTACCAGCCCTCCTGGCTGAGCGGCATTCTGGGCGATTTCGCATGGTTGCTCATTGCTCCGCTTGTGTTGCTGCTGGTTCTATCTCTTGGATGGCAACGTGCTCCGCGTTGGCTGGCGCTGGTCGCGTTTGGACTGATCGGGGTTGTATACACTCTGGGAAACGTTTGGCCGGCATTTCTAGCCTGGTTGAGCGGATTGGCCGAGCGCGTGCTGGGGATGCCGGTAAACATGGTCAGCGATGTGGGCGACCTGCTGGCGCTGCCTGCGCTGCTTGCCAGTTATCTGTTATGGCAGCGAGCAAATATCCCGCCCGGGTTTTCTAACCCACGAAAGATCTTTGTTGTGCTGGGTGCATTGCTGACTGCCGGGTTGACAGTTGCGAACATGCCTGTGATGAAAGTCGGAATCCATAAATTGCGAACAACAGCACAAGGGACCATTTTTGCCTGTTCGCTTGAGAAAACGTTCACCAGCCAGGATGGCGGCTTTACCTGGGAATCAGAGCGGTATGAAGGGGGATTATGGTGCGCCGGGGATTGGAAAGGCACTCTATCTGTCGTTGAAAATGGAAGTGAAGTGCAATACCGGTTCAACGAAGATAATTATGCTATCGAACATTCTCCGGATGGCGAAACATGGAAATTGGATTACCAACTGAAGGGGGGAAGTCAGGCGGATCATGTCTTGTATGAAAGAGCCTTCCCGGATTACGGCCCTTATAGGCCGTGGGTAATGGATATGGATTTTGATCCGGTCAGTGGAAATATTATCACGGCTCTCGATACTGAAGGGGTCCTGGTACGCACACCAGACGGTGTTTGGCATCAAGTCGGTGTTGGAGAGTACACCCCACGTAAGGTTGATACATTACAGGAGGTCATTTCCATTCTCACGGGTGAACTGGTTCTCGCTTTTTTGTTGGGTTGCTTGTTGGTCAGTATTTTTGCTATCAAAATCAAACGTAAAGCCGCTCACATCATCTTGTTGACAGCCAGCATCATCCTGTGGATTCTGGCTTGCCTGGAAATCCCAGCGGTATTTGATTGGAATAATTATCCCAGATTGCTGATGATCGGATGTGGGATCATACTGCTGCCGGCTTTCATTCTCTCGATCAAGTGGTTGCTTCGGCAAATGGATCGCACATTGATCATGGTGTTTTCTATAGCATTCGGTACCGCGTTGGGATTTTTTACTCCGTTTATCTTGTGGGCGATTGATGTAATTCAAGAATATAATCTTGCCTTGATGATTGGTTTATTGATTGCATGTGCTGGTTCAATTTGGTTGATGATACTTTTCCGCCCATTATCCGAACCTTATGGAGTTACCGAGGGTAACTAATTTAGTGAGTCCTCCTGAGTAAAATCTTTTATCACCTTACGCTCGAACAAAATAAAGAATTACCATGTGTTATCAAAGGCAAACCCATACCGGTAATTGATGAGGTGAAAATGTCGACACAGTCGTTAACACAGTTGATTGAAATGAATGTTTCCGGAAGTCAGGCGCTGGCGTATGGAGCGGCTCATGCCGGTGTGAATCTGGTCATAGGCTACCCCGGCTCACCGGTGACGGCTGCTTTTGAGGCTTTTTCAAAGCTGGTGGATGACCCGCAGCGCACCTTTTGGGCTATCAATGAAAAATCGGCTGCCGATCTGGCGCTGGGCGTCTCGCTGGCCGGCGGACGGGCGTTGCTGTGCGTGAAAAGTCCGGGTTTCAACGTGGCGCTGGATACGCTGATGGTGGCCAACCTGGCGCCCGGCGACGGCGGGCTGGTAATCCTGGCGGGCGACGACCCGGGCGGGTGGGGCTCACAAAGCGAAGAGGATACGCGTCCGCTGGTGCAGGCGCTGGAGATCCCCATGCTGGAGCCGACCACCGTGCAGGCTGCGTATAGCCTGATGATCAAGGCCTTCGATCTGTCTGAAAAATTCAACCTGCCGGTAGTGGTGCGTGTCATCCACGCGTTAACGGTGGACACAGGTATGATTTCCGTACCGGCGCAGCTTCCGCTTTCGCATCACCCGGGGACATTTGCCCGCAAAAAGGACCGCTGGACGGTGCTGCCGGTTCAGGTGGTGCCGCTCCACCGGCAGTTGCAGCAGAAAATGTGCGCCGCGGCCGGTGAACTTTCGGGCTGGGAACAGCTTCAACAGACCGGTTCGCTGCGCAGAGGCGTCATCGCGGCCGGTTACGCCTGGAGTAAATTGATGCAGGTGATGCAAAGCGGGGCTGAACTTTCACTGCCTGTTTTGGGGCTGGGGGTGCTCAACCCACTGCCTGTTGAGCGGATTTCCGGGTTTTTGGCCGGGCTGGATGAGGTGCTGGTGATCGAAGAAACCGCCCCGGTGATCGAAACGGCTGTGCGATCCATTGCGCAGCAAAATCATCTGCAGGTGACGATGAGCGGGCGGATGAGTGGTCACCTGCCCGGTGTGGGCGAACTGGATACCGCTGCCATCGCGTCAGCGCTCCGGCGTATGCTGCCGGATTGGGCCGGGCCGGAAATTCAGCCGGAACCGCGCTCGATGATCAGCCGCAAGTCACTTTGCGCGGGCTGCCCGTACATCCCGGTGTACGATGCGCTGAAGGATCTGGTGGAGCGGCACGGCGGGCGGGACCATTACGTGGTAACCGGTGAGACCGGCTGCCTGGTACGCGGGCAGTTACCGCCCTGGGAGATGCTGGATGTGAAATACAGCATGGGTTCCAGCATCGGCATTGCCTCCGGCATGCAGCGGGCAGGGATACCGCATCAACCGGTGGTTCTGTCGGGCGATTCGGCTTTTCTGCACAACGGTTTTGGCGAGTTGATCGACGCGGTGCGCAGCGGGCGCGACCTGCTGGTGATTATCCTGGATAACAACGTCACCGCGCTCACCGGCGGACAACCGCACCCCGCCACGCAGCAGGAGAGCTCACGCGGGCCATCCACGCAGGTCAACCTGGAATCTCTGATTCGGGCAGCCGGGGTGGAGTGGCTGCGGCTGGTGGATCCGCGTGATGCGGTTCAATTGAAAGCGGCGCTGGAGGAAGGCTTGCAGGCCGCGGGAGTGAGGGTCCTCATCTCCCGCAGCCCATGTGTTTTATATACGACATAAAAAGTAATTGTTAGCTTGATCTTTACCGGGCTGCGGGTTCGCAGCCCGTGTATGTTATATACTGCGCGAAAAATGTATATTCCTTACGCGTCCAGCCTGCAGGGTAAAGCCAGTCAATTCACCGGCGGTCCGGTCGGTGTACAGCGCCCCGGAAGAGAGCAGGAACATGCCTTCATTCACCGGCCGCAAGGTTTCGGTCAGCGAACCGATTTTGTAGACCAGTTTCCCATCCTTCAACTCGATGCGGCAGCGGGCGTCCAGTTCCTCGCTGGTGAAAATGCCGTACACTGATTCCAGCATGGCAGGGTTGAGGGGTTGTACGGCCAGCTTTTTAAAGTTCATCGGTTTGCCAACACCCAAAACCAGCTCGAGGTGATCGCCGTCGAACTTCAACTGCATGGGCAGCGGTCCGCCGTCGGTTTCAAAGCTGTGCGGGCCACTGGATCGAAGCGGGGCTGAAAAATCCTGGTTGACCTGAGCCGTCAGACGGCCGTCTTGCAGGGTGGTTTCCAGTGAAATGCCGCTATCGTCACAGTAGAACAGCCCGGTGAAGGCCTGTAAATCAGGAGCAGGCTGTTCGGCGGCAGTGGTTTGGGTTTCAACTGCGGGCGAAGCTGCCTGATAATGTTCCGCCAAAAAGAGATCTGCCACCTGATGCGCCATATCTGCGGAGCGGAAGCTGGCATGGTTGCCCAGCACAATCACGCTGAAGTGCTGCTCCGGGAAGCGGATCATCTCGGTACGGTAGCCGCCGTAAGCCCCGCCGTGGTTGACTTCCAGGAGACCCTGGTATTCCTCCACCATCAGCCCGAAGGCGTAGTGATTGTCTGATCCGTCGTTCAGCTTAAGGGTGCTGAGCACACGTTCGATCAGTTCAGGGCGTCCTTTGCCGAGCCTGTTGTGATAAAAATTTTGATCCCATTTGTACAAATCCAGCACGCACGAGTAAATCCCGCCGTCGCCCACCATATCAAAATTGGGGACGGAGAGGTGGTAGCCTTCTCTGGCGGGTGAATAACCGGTGGCTCGCTGCGGAACCAACTCCAAGTGATTGTCGTGCACGTGGGTATGTTTCATCCCCAGCGGCTGGAAGATCATCTCGTCGGCGTATTGCCTGAAGCTCTTGCCGCTGGCGCGTGCCACGATCATCGACATCAGGATGTAGCCGGTGTTGCTGTAAAGGTATTCATCGCCGGGATTGAAATTGAGCTCTTTCTGGCGTGAAAGCAGATCCAATGTTTCGGGTTCGGTGATCAGGTCATCCATCGGGTGGCCTGCCATAAAGTTCAGCCCCAGATAATCGCGCAGGCCGCTGGTGTGGTGCACCAGATGCTGCACGGTGATGGGCGTCTGGTATTGCGGGATCTCCGGCAGCCACTTGCGGATATCATCGTCCAAATTCAGTTTGCCCTCTTCTTCAAGCAGGGCAATGCAGAAGGCGGTGAACTGTTTGGACATGGAGGCCAGGTAAAAACGAGTCCACGGTTGATTGGGGATGCTGTGCTCCAGATTCGCCATACCATAGCCGCGTGTGTAGAGGATCTCGCCGTCCTGAATGATGGCCAGCGAACAGCCGGGCGAGGTGGTTTTATCATACGACGCAAATAATTCATCAACCTTCTGTAAACGTGGGTCCATGGAGATTCTCCTTGATCATGAGGTTGTGGAACAACACACCCGGCGCGCAGGCCAGGCGATCCGTTCGGACTGTTAGTTCAGACGGTCCGTTAATGCTAAAAATCCTGCAAGGCTATTTGGGCGCGCGCATCCCATGAGTAGTTCATGGCGTCCTGTCTGGCCTGGCTGCCCAGTTTACAGCAGCCATCGGGGTCCTGAATCAGCTTTCCCAGCGCCTGTTTCCATGCCTCGGCGTCATTGGGCGGGCAGAAAACGGCGTTGTTATCGTTCAATACTTCATGAAAGACGGGCAAGTCACTGGTGAGAATGGCGCGCCCGGCGGCCATGTAATCAAACATTTTCATCGGGCTGCAAATCTCGGCCGAGTTGCCGCCGCTGCTGCCGGCAATCACCTGTTCATAGGGCATCAGCAGGATTTCGGCAGCGGCTTGGTACAGCGGCAGGCGAAAATTATCCACAAAGCCGGTGGTGTGCACGTTGCGATACTGGGGCTGGTGCATGTAGTTCTGCCAGGCCGCCACCTTGTCCGGTTGTCCGCCCACAATCAAAAAGTTGACCTGCGGAAATTCCGGGATCAACTTGAGCAGCAAATCCATACCGCGTCCGCTGTAAAAGTGACCGGTGTACCCCACGGTGAGACCGTCCTTCAAGCCCAGTTGTTGGCGCGCTTCGGCCGGGGAGGGCAGATTTTCGTAATGGTGCAGATCGGCCCCGTTGGGTGAGATGCGGTATTCCTGTTCCGGTAAACTGAACTGATGCTCCCTGCGCAGCTTATCGTACAGCGCCTGGGTGATCACCAGTAAACGCTTTTTACCCGGATGCCGGACAAACTGCTTGAACAGGGTGGGTCCCATACGCCCGCTGGGCATATCGTGCATTTCCATCATGGTGGGGATGTGCCGCATTAAACTCAGCACAGCCGCCTGCGGAAGCCAGGTATAGATCAGATCGGCTTTCCAGGCTGTAGCCTGATTGACCGCAGTAAACGCCGTATCATAACGTTTGAGCATGTGCTGGCTGGGCAGCCAGTGAATATCAAATTGCTGTTCCACCCCGTAGTGTGATTGCAGAACCGGCCAGGGGGTCGACCTGTTTCCCGGCACCAGCAGATTGATCTCATGCCCCTGCCTGGCCAGCGAGTGGGCTACCTTCATCACCTGTATACTGTTGGCGGTGGTGGATGGAATTTGGGAGGAGGAAATCAACGCAATTTTCATGCGGGGCTTCTTTCGAGTTTTGTATTAATCTGAAGCTGACGCAGTCCGCGGGCAGCCATTAACGTGCCCGACAGGATGAAGTAACCGGTCAGCAGTGATGCTGCGCCAATAATACCAAACATGGGGATGATGATCAACGTCAGCAATATTTTCAGGGTTCCGCTGAACAGGGTCACCCAGAACGGATATCCCGGCAGGTTCAGCGCCAGCAGCAGCGGGCGATTCCAGAAGATCAGGTTGCTGAAAGCGTATCCAACCAGCAGCACCAGCAGGGCCGGGTAGGCCGGCAAAAATTCAGGCCCGTAAAACAGAATCAGCACCTTTCCGAACAGCACCAGGAAGAGTGCGATAGCGGCAGTGATCGCCGTGCTGAGCAGGCTGACCCGTCGGATCAACCGCCAGAGCTGAGCCCAAGCATTGGCGGCGGTGCTGCGTGAAATCTCGGGGTACGTGGCGCTGGTAAACGGCGCCACCGGTAACGGAACCAGTGAGCTGATGGCGATGGCCACCTTGTAATATCCAGCCGCGGTGGGGTTGAGGAACAACGCCACCCACAAAATTTCGCTGTCACGTACCAGCATGTTCACCGTGGCGCTCAGGTTGGATGTGACCGCAAAGTGAACCAGTTCTTTCCACGGCGGCAGACCGGTCAGCGGAGCGCGCCACCAGCCCGCCCCCAGGTGACTATCCAGGCTGCGCCAGGCCATCACCACAGGTAAACTGCCCAGCACTACTTTCCCTACCAGGTACGCCATCACCACCCAACCCAGCCCGCCGTTGAACAAAAAGGCGGAAAGTATCAGCCCGGCGGTGAGCAGGCTTTGGCCCAGGTTGATCCAGGCCTGATGCTTGAACCGTTCGGTTGACTGCAGCACACCCGTGGCGGTTTCTGCCATCAGGCTGCCCAGGATGGAAATACCGTAAATTCGAAAAAGAGGGACGTACGACAGGTCTTTGGCAAACAGGCGCGCGCCCAACGGAGCAAATCCCATTAATAAAGCAAACGCCAGAACCGAACTGGCTGCCTCGGTAAGCGCGGCTAATTTGATGATGGCGGCAGCGCGCTGCTTTTCATTTTGCGGCAGATACACGCCCAGGTATTTCACCACCAGGTCGCCCATACGGAAGGAGAACAGCCGGTTGATGGTGGAGGCAAAGGCCGTGATGGCGCCCAGCACCCCCAGTTCAGCGGCTCCCAGCAGGCGCCCGGAAAGAATGCTCTGCACCATAGCCAGAAGCAATACCAGACTGCTGCTGGAGAACAGGTAACCTGAATTCTTCAGTACCCGCTGCAGCAGGGCATCGCTGCGAACGGACTGCCAGATTTTTTGTGCGTATTTCAGGATGTCAGCACCTGACTTGCCCAATCGCGCTCCTGTAGGTACCAGTCTGTCATCCGGCGAATGCCTTCCCGCAAGCCCACCTGCGGTTCCCACCCTAACAACCGGCCGGCTTTTTCCACATTGGCCTGGTTGGCCAGCATATCGGCCGGATGGACCGGTCCGTGTATCACATTGGCCTGCTTGCCGGTATATTCCTCCAGAATACCAATCATGTCATTCATGCTGATGCTCTCATGCCCGCCCAAGTTGATGATTTCATACCCCAGCGGTTTGAGCCCCAGTATGGTGCCGCGGGCAATATCGTCCACATAAGTGAAGCCGCGGGTTTGTTCGCCGTCACCGTTCAGACGCACCGGCATGCCCTCATTGATCCACTGCATAAAGCGGAACATGACCATGTCAGGCCGTCCGGCGGGGCCATAAACGGTAAAGTAGCGGAAGACGGTCACATCAATACCGTACAGGTAGTGATACGAGTAACACAACGCCTCGGCGGCTTTCTTACTGGCTGCATAGGGCTGCAGCGGATGGCTGCTATCGGCGGTTTCAGGCGTGGGCAGCGGAGCATTTTGCCCGTAAATACTGGATGTGGATGCCACCACAAACTTGGGGATATCCCGACGCCGGCACAGTTCCAGCAGGTTCAGGGTTCCGGTGAGGTTGGTATTGAAAAACTCCCACGGATCCTCGGTGCTGGCACGCACACCGGCCCGGGCGGCCAGGTTGATCACGGCATCCACTTTTCCGTTCACGCCGCTTTCCAGCGACGGCAGGTCACAGATGTTCTGGTGCAGGAATTGAAATCCATCCAGTTTTTGTAATCGGTCCAAACGCCAGTATTTCAAACGGGCATCGTAGGCATCGTTGATGTTATCCACCCCGATCACCTGATTTCCATCCCGAATTAATGTCTCACAGACATTCGCGCCGATAAAACCGGCTGCCCCCGCCACCAGTACAGTTGCCATTTATAACCTCACTACCTTCGGATTCCCCCGTCCGGCTTCCCCGATCGCATTGCGCGTATCGACGATCAACTGAGAAGATTGCAGGACTTCCTGATAATCATATTTTTTATGGTTGGTGATGATCACCACGCAATCGGCGTCCCGCAGCGCCTGGCTCAGATCCTTCACCGAATCGAGCGCCCAATCATCATGCGCGATATGCGGAATATACGGATCATTGTACTCGACAAGAGCGCCTTTACGCCGCAGCAGGCTGATCACATCCAGGGCTTTGCTTTCACGCAGGTCGTCGATATCGGGTTTGTAAGCCGCACCCAGTACCAGCACACGGTGGCCTTTGAGCGACTTTCCCACGTTGTTCATGGCATCCTGCACTTTGTCGACCACAAAATACGGCATGGTCATGTTGATCTCGGCTGCCAGGTCGATAAAGCGGGCGGTGTAGTTCAACGAGCGCATCTTCCACGACAGGTACAACGGGTCAACCGGGATGCAGTGCCCGCCCAATCCGGGGCCGGGCAGGAATTTCATAAATCCAAACGGTTTGGTGGAGGCGGCATCGATCACATCCCATACATCCACACCCAGACGGTTGCAGATGATGGCCAGTTCATTGACCATACCGATGTTGATCATGCGGAAGGTATTTTCCAGCAGTTTGGCCATTTCAGCCACTTCGGCGGAGGATACCGGCACGATGGTTTCAAGCGCCTGGCTGTACCAGGTTTTTGCCACCTCAAGACACTGCGGGGTGATACCGCCAATCACTTTGGGGGTGTTTTTGGTGGTCCAATCCGTGCGACCCGGGTCTACCCGTTCGGGCGAGAAAGCCAGGAAGAAATCTTTGCCCACTTCCAACTGGCTTTTGGACAGCTTGGGCAGAATGACATCGCGCGTGGTGCCGGGGAAGGTGGTGGACTCAAGCACAACCACCAGGCCCGGGTGCATGTATTCGGATAAACTGTCTGAAGCGGAGATGATGAAGGACATGTCGGGGTCACCGGCTTTGCTGAGCGGTGTGGGCACACAGATACTGACTGCCTGCATGTCGCGAATAACCGAGTAATCGGTGGTGGCGCGCAGGAAGCCTGATTTCACAAGACTGTCCACATGACTGGACGGAACGTCCTGGATGTAGCTGACCCCGCGATTCAGGCTGTCCACTTTTCTGGCATCCGGATCAATACAGGTGACATGAAAACCTGCTTCTGCGAAAACCACAGCAAACGGCAGACCCACATACCCGGCACCGATCACAGCGACTCTGGCTGTTTTGGCTTGCAAATCCTTGCATAACGCTTCAGCGATATTCATAGATGGATGGTCCTTCTCAACAAAAAATTTGGGTAATTATAAACTGGAATCTCAAAGAAGATATCGAAGGGGTGACTGCTTGAGGAGTTTGGGATGCGTTCCTGCCCCGCGAATCAAAAAATCCGCTGTTTCTACCGCTCTTGCACCCAGGAAAAATCACGTGTTTGCAGGTGATCCAGAACAAATATCAGGGCGTCTTCGCCGTTATCCTGATAGTAACGTTTTCGCTCATCAAACAGATAAAAACCAAAATGTCGATACAGCGCCTGCGCCGACAGATTTGACCGGCGAACCTCAAGGTAGACGATATTGGCGCCTTCTTCGCGTACGCGGGTGAGGCTGTGAGCCAGCAATCTGGCAGCAATGCCCTGTCGCCGGTAATCGGGGTGGACGGCAATGGTGCCCACATGTGATTCGTCGATCACCAGCCAGATGACGGTCATACCCACCACACGCGTGGGTTCACCCGGGGTCGAATATTCCGCCACCCACAGGCGGGCGGCCGGATTGTTATACAGTTCGAAATGAAATGAATTGGTCGGCCAGGGTTGTGAAAAGGAGAGTTGATCGATTTCAATCACCGAGGCCAGGTCTTCCGCGGTCATCTTTCGTATGCGGATGACCGGGTCAGGACGATCACTGCTCATGCGCTGATTTCCTCTCCGCTGTGCAGATACATCGGAGCGAGGGTGGCCGGGTCATCGGTATCGTGGTTCTGCCAGCGTTTCCAGGCCAGTTCAGCCACAAAGGAGGGCCGCCGGATTGCAAAAGCAGGCGACGCCAGCACAACGTTGCGGTATCTGCGAGCCAGGATGCGCTGTTCTTCAGCCGTCAACTCGCCGCTGATGAGCGTGCGTTTGTTGATCCGTTTTACCAGTTCGTCCGCGGCCAGCACCTCCAGCGGTCCCTGCGGCGTCCAAACGCCTTCTTCGGCGGCGTACCAGCCCACGGCCAGGCGGCCTCTGCCGGCATGTAAAACAGCCGCCAGATCTGCGTTGATCACCGGTTGGGCGGCTGCCACCACATCCAGGCTGGGAACGCCGATTACCGGAATTTTCAATCCAAGCGCCATACCTTTGATCACTGCCAGGCCAATCCGCAGCCCGGTAAATGACCCCGGCCCAATGGCCGCCGCCAGAACCTGCAAATCGGCGGGGCGTTTTTCACAACGGCTTAAAAGCTGGGTGATGGCAGGCGCCAGCTCAACGGTATGGTAATTATCCGATTGCCAGATCATCTCGCCCAGCACGCCGGTTTCGGTATACAGGGCCACGCCCATGGTTTTGGTTGAAGTGTCAACGGCCAGCAGCATGGTCACCCTCCATAAATGTGCTTGCGCAGATCTTTCATCATCTTCTCGAAGCGAACGCCATCGGGTTTCAACACAAAGTGACGTTGTTCCAGATCCACCCATGAGATGGTCACCCACAGGCGCGGCTTGGGGAGCGCCTTGAGAATATTCTCAGGCCACTCGACCACCAGAATCCCATGATCCAGCATACGGTCCAGATCCAGGGCTTCCGGCGCATTTTGCAGGCGGTAAGCATCCAGGTGATACAGGCTGGGATGGTTGAGCTTGCGATACTCATTCACCAGCACAAAGGTCGGGCTGGTCACCGGATCACTGGAACCCCAACCCTGGGCAATGCCCTGTACCAAAGTGGTTTTTCCGGCGCCCAGATCGCCGCTCAAACAGATCAGATCCCCTTTATCCAGCATGCTGCCCAGACGAATACCGATCCGTTTGGTCTGGGATGGACTGCGGCTGAAAAATTCAATGGTGTGAGGATCCAGAATGGGCATAGGGCAAGATTTTACTACGAACCGGTGCTGTTACCCGAGGGATTTGGGAGCAATTGGAAATAACCGTGTGTCTGATTCTCTTCATCCGGGGTGAAAAAGCGATTTTTCAACAGCCGGGCAATCTGGCGGGTGGCTTCAGGGCGGGCCATTCTTCGGCTGGCTGCCGAGGCTTCGGCGCGCGCGCTGGGATAGTCGAGCCACATGCGCAGGGCCATGATGACTTCGTTGATTTCCGGCGCCCATACCCCTGCCTTGCTGCGGGTGACATAGGTAACGTTGCCGTCTTCCTGCCCCGGCAAGCGGGCATACAGAACCATGGGCAATCCGGCGATAAATGCCTCGCTGATGGTGCCCGGCCCGGCTTTGGAGACCAGAATATCGGAAGCCGCCATCAATTCAGGCATATTTTTAACAAATCCATAGACGCTGACCGGTATCTGCCACTGGCGCTCTTCCAGCCTGCGTTGCAGACTGTGATTGCGCCCGGCAATAATCGCCAGTTGCGCAGGCAGGCGTGCATCATCGATGGCCTGTGCAATTCGCTCCAGCGGCCCCATGCCTTCACCGCCCCCCACCAGCAGGATCACCGGCAGATCCTCCTGCCAGCCCTGCTCATTGCGGATAGCGCGCCGATCCGCGGCGGGGACGCGGAAACGTTCCGCCACCGGCTGCCCTACCACCCGAATGCGGTCCGCGGGCATGCCGTGCTGAATGCCCGTGGTTCTGGCGTCATCGGTGGGCACAATCACCAGATCGGCGCGCGGGTCAAACCAGAAAGCGTGCACACTGACCATGTCCGTCACCACCGTGGCAAACGGAATTTTATGCCGTGCAGTCACGTTGAGGTAAGCCTGGTTTGCCAGCGGATGAACGGAAACAAACAGGTCGCACGGATTTTGTTTGACCAGTTTGATGGCGCCGCGCCGGATATACGGCCAGGTCATCTGATTGAGCAGTTCGGCATTGCGCGGGCTGTTGCTGATCCGGTAGCCGGCTTCCCACACTTGCGGCATGCGTGTGATGCGCGGGTAGATGCGTGAAGCATCCCGAAACGGGATGGGGGCATAATCATGGAAAATATCGATCAACTGGGTTTCAAAAAAGCCCGGAAATTCAAGTTCCAGCGCTTCAATGATGGCCTGAGCTGAACTGCGATGACCCCCGCCGGTATCAGAGAACAGAAAATTAATCTTCTTTTTTCGGCCGGGTTGGGTCATCCTGGCTCTCCTGGGAGATGATTTTCTTAAGCCTGTTTGAGAGTTCCCGCCGGCTCAACATCACCCGGCGGCTGCATTGCACACATTCCAACCCGATATCCGCGCCCAACCTCACCACCCGCCAGTCGTAACTTCCACACGGATGAGGTTTGCGCAGACGCACGATATCATTCAGGTGGATCTCGGTCAACACTTTTTGATTATACCACCCGTGATATAATCAAAAGACTCGGCGGATTTACCGGCTGTTCCACGCAGCGGTAGACCGGATACCCGGAAGATCAGCTGCCTGGTTAACCGGCTGCCTGGTCACCGGACGCCCGACGAGTCAGCTAAAAATAAGCAATGACAAATCTCTCTCCCGAAACCATCATTACACGGATCATCACACTGGTGATCGCCTTTACCGTGCATGAGTTTTCGCATGCATGGGTGGCGGATCGCTTTGGCGATAACACACCGCGCGCAAACGGCCGGCTCACACTCAACCCGGCGGTGCATCTTGATCTGATTGGCACCCTGATGCTGCTGGTGGCCGGCTTTGGATGGGCCAAACCCGTGCCCATCAACCCGTATGCACTGCGCAGACGTTCACCGGCAGCGGTCATGCTGGTTTCACTGGCGGGTCCGGCCTCCAATCTGGTGATGGCCGTGCTGGCAGCCATCCCGCTGCGGTTTAACCTGATCCCGTTTGTCAGCAATTGGCCGGGTTTTCTGCCCACACCGCAATCGTTTTTATTCAGCTTCATGTTGATCAATATCCTGCTGCTGCTGTTCAATCTCATCCCGCTGGCCCCTCTGGATGGCGAAAAGGTGCTGGAGTATTTTCTGCCGCCGGCCGGGGTCAACTTTTTGGATCGCATCCGACCGTATGGTCCCATGATCCTGCTTGCCATTGTCTTTGTTCTGCCGATTCTGGGTCTTGACCTGTTCGGCATGATCCTCACCCCGCTGCTGCGGACGATTTCCAGTCTATTAATAGGAGTTTCTGTATGACCGTTCAAATTACCGTCATTGGCCTTGGTCAGGTAGGCACATCCATAGGTTTGGCGCTGGAGCCTCAAAAAGAGCGTATCCTGCGAGTGGGGCACGATCGCAAGTCAGATATCGCCCGCCAGGTGGAAAAAATGGGCGCCTTCGACAAGATCATCAACAACCTGCATGCCGCCGTCGAACAGGCCGATATCGTGGTTCTGGCCCTTCACGAAGATCAGATCCGCAACACCCTTGAACTGATCAAAGATGATCTCAAGGAAGGCGCTGTGGTGATGGATACCTCCACCAGTATGATCAAGGTGGGCTCGTGGATGAAAGAACTGCTGCCCCCCGACCGGTATTTTGCCACCATCAGCCCCACCATCAACCCCGTGTATATGGACACACTGCGGCTTGGCCCTGATGAAGCCCATGCCGATCTGTTCAAGAAAAGCGCCCTGGTGATCACCTCGCCGGTGGGTATGCCCGCCGATGCCATCCGGCTGGCCTCTGAACTGGCAGCCCTGCTGGGCGCCGAACCCTTCTACGCGGATCCGTATGAATTCGACGGTCTGATCGCCTCGTCGAAAGTCCTGCCCATGCTGCTGTCAGCCGCCTTTGTCAACTCGACCACCGGAAAACCCGGCTGGCGCGAAGGCCGCCGATTGGCCGGTAAATACTTCCATCATCTCACTTCTCCCATGATGTTCCTGCCGGAAGGCGAGACACTCGAAAAACTGTCCATGATGGACAAAGACAACGTGGTGCGCGTGCTGAACGATATGATGTACGCCATCATGGATTTCCGGGATGCCATCCAGGACGAGGATCGCGAGAAACTCGACGCGTTGGTGAAGCAGGCTCGCGACTCACAGGCTGAGTGGTACAACCAACGCATGGCCGGCGATTGGGACAAGGACCCCAATAAACCTCAACTCCCCTCCACCGGCGAGAATCTAGCTCGCTTCTTTACCGGCGGGCTGTTCAAAAAGCGCGAAGAAAAGAAATAAGCAGGAATTCCACCGGTGAGTGTACGAGTGTGCGCCCCCGGGCGCGTGAACTTGCTGGGTGAACATGTTGATTACAATGGCGGCTTTGTGTTACCAGCCGCCATTGATCGTTTTTTATCCCTGAAAGCCGATCCAGCCCCTGATGATGTCTTTACCCTGCGGGCGCTTGACCTGAACCAGCAGGTCTCTTTTCGCGCTGAAAACCTTGATAGAAAAATTGACTTGGACGGCAACGCACTACCGGATTGGGCGCTTTACCCGGCCGGCGTGTGCTGGTCGCTGATCCGGCATGGGTATACCCCTCGGGCCGTGCTGGCGGAGTACTGTTCGCACATCCCGGCCGGGGCAGGATTAAGCTCCTCTGCCGCGGTGGAGACCGCTTTTGGGCTGCTCTGGCAGACGTTGGGGGGCTGGCAGATGAACCGGATGGAGCTTGCCCGGATCTGTTTGATGGCGGAGACCCACTATGTGGGCGTGAACTGCGGCATCATGGATCAATTTGCCTGTTTGCACGGGCAGGCCGGGCATGTGCTCTTTCTGGATACGCAGACGCTGGAGTGGGAGCCCATTCCGCTCAGCGGGGTGACGCTGGTGGTGGCTCGAACCGGAAAATCGCATCAATTGGGCCTGCCAGCCGGGGGTGCGTCGCAGGAATCACAGTACAATCAGCGCCGCTCAGAAAGCGACCAGGCTTTTCGCCTGCTCAAAGATCGTCTGCCAGGTATCAAAAGCCTGCGCGATGTTTCGCTGGATCAGTTCAACCGGCTGGAGACAGAATTGCCGGAACTGCTGAGGCGCCGGGCCCGGCATGTCATCGAAGAATGCAGCCGTGTACTGACGGCTGTGGAGTGCCTGCGCATCCGGGATTACGAGCAATTTGGCCGCCAGATGTTCGCCGGGCATGTCTCGCTGCGCGATTTATACGAGGTCAGCAGTCCCGAGCTGGACAGACTGGTGCAAATCGCCGTCACACTGCCGGGCTGTTTTGGAGCGCGTCTGACCGGCGCAGGTTTTGGGGGCAGCACCATCAACCTGGTTCGAGAAGACGCCGCGGCTTCGTTTATTCACAGCCTGATAGAGGAGCATCACCGGCAGACCGGCCAGCAGGTCGATATCTTTCCGGTGCATATCGCCGGTGGGGCGCAGGTGATCTAGCGATTTACCTTTTGTATCACAACAACCGTTTTGTTTGAAAATCCCTTGTTGAAAGATGACCGCCTGATCGGTTATGATTAATGGAGCCTTTCTCTGCCAGCCAGTGTAAGACAGTTACTGCTGCCAGTAACGGCTGTCGGTCACTGGAAAGATGGATGGAAACAGGAGAAGAGAAATGACAACCATACAGCGGATCATCCCGAACAATTTTGAACTGCCCGCCCGAATTGAGCGGTTGAAAGACCTGGTCTACAACCTGTGGTGGGTGTGGAACCCACAGGCCAGGGCGCTTTTCGCCAATATCGATGCCCGCCTGTGGGACGAGGTCAACCACAACC
>CAZHMZ010000028.1:0-5073 GCA_964532655.1 uncultured Anaerolineaceae bacterium | reverse complement strand
CGCCGATCTGAATGCCATGTCCTGTCATCCCGATTATCTGGATTTGTACGACCGGGTGCTGGATCAGTTCGACCGGTATCTGGCAGCCGATGATACCTGGTATAACAAAACCAATCCCGACCTGCGTGATAAAAGCATCGCCTATTTTTCGTTTGAATTCGGCCTACACGAATCGCTGCCCGTATACGCCGGCGGCCTGGGTGTACTCTCAGGCGATCACCTTAAAGAATCCAGCGATCTGGGCATTCCGCTGGTGGGCATCGGATTTATTTACCGGCAGGGGTACTTCAAACAACATATTACGGAAGACGGCTGGCAAAACACCGGCAACTATACCCTGCCGCTGGACGAGCTTCCGTTGATCCCGCTGCTGGATGAAAACAAAGCGCCGGTGCTTATCTCGGTGCAGCTTCCCGAGCGAAAGGTATACGCCCGCATCTGGGAACTGCATGTGGGGCGCAGGTTGCTGTATTTACTGGACAGCGATGTAGATGCCAATCAGCCCAATGACCGGCAGCTCACCGCCCGCCTGTACAGCAGTGACCTGGATGTGCGTATCTCACAGGAAATTCTGCTGGGGATCGGCGGGGTGAAAGCGCTGGATTTGCTGGGCATTCACCCGACCGTCTGGCACATGAACGAAGGACACTCCGCTTTCCTGACGCTTCAGCGCATCCGCATGGCCATGCAGAACGGTGTGGGGTTTGACGAAGCCGCCGAATTGGTGGCGCGTACCGATATCTTCACCACCCATACGCCCGTCCCGGCCGGGCAGGATCAGTTCCCTTTGTGGATGATCGATAAATACATGGTTCACATGTGGGAAGATCTCAAATTGACCCGCGACCAGTTTATCGATCTGGGAAAATACCAGCAGCCGTGGGGTGAGAATTTCAGCATGCCAGTGCTGGCGCTCAAACTTTCCGATCACCGCAACGCGGTATCGCAGCTTCATGGCAAGGTTTCACGTCGCATGTGGCACTCACTGTTCCCGGGTGTGTCTGAAGAGGAGGTGCCGGTTACTTCGGTGACCAACGGCGTGCACATGTTGAGCTGGATGTCAGGCCAGCAGCGTGCTTTGTTTGACCGGTACTTCCCGAGTGACTGGAAAGAACGCGTCGATGATCCGGAAGTCTGGGAAAACCTGGAAAACATCCCCGATCACGAATTCTGGCAGGTCCACCAGTATATGAAGGATGATCTGTTCCGGTTTATGATCCGGCGCGCCAGAAAACAGTGGATGGATACCCAGCATCACCCCGTTCAGATTATTGCCGGCGGCGCGCTGTTCAACAGTCAATTACTGACCATTGGAGTGGCTCGCCGGTTTGCCACTTACAAACGTGCATACCTGATTTTGCAGGATTACGAGCGGCTGCTGAGCATCATCAACAACCCGGAGATGCCGGTGCAGATTATCTTCTCCGGCAAGGCGCATCCCGCCGATGAGCCGGGCAAGTTGATCATCCAGCAGGTATACCGGGCTGCCAAAGACGCGCGCACGGCCGGACGCATCATGTTCCTGGAAGATTATGATATGAACGTGGCCCGCCATCTGGTGCAGGGAGTGGATATCTGGCTGAACACACCGCGCCGCCCCAACGAAGCATCGGGCACATCCGGGATGAAGGCCGCCATGAACGGGGTGCTGAACTTCTCGGTGCGCGACGGCTGGTGGTGTGAGGGGTACAACGGATCCAATGGTTGGAAGATCGGCTCAGAAAAGGAATACACCGATGCCGGCCTGGAAGATCGCGATGACGCCAGTGAGATTTATGAAACGCTCCAGGATCAGATTGTTCCGCTCTTTTACCGCAACCGGCGCGGAGAAACTCCTTCGGATGACTGGATTCGCATGATGAAAGAATCCATCCGCACCCTGGCGCCGCAGTTCAGCACCACCCGTATGCTCAAGGAGTATGTACGAAACATGTATATGCCCGGGATGGTTGAGAAAACCGTCAAAACAGCCGGATAGACTGCCCTGACAATACATTAAAACCACCCGTTTGACGGGTGGTTTTTTAATCGAAATCATTCCGGTTCGCGCCGGATGACCAGCTAAAATCCTGCCCCAGATATTCACTGAGGTCTTCGTTATGCGGCTTGAAGAAACGCGTCAGGTACTCATAGACTTCCTGTCCAACATCCACCCGGTTGGGAGCCACATTCCTCGGTTTCAGGTCATCGATCTGAAACGCGGGGTCTACTCCCACGAATTCAAAAATCATTCTAAGGTGTTTTCGCAAATCCGAAAAAAAGTTCTCACTCTGCAATACCAGGATGTGATTGCGCGGAAAAACCTTAAAATACCTTTCCAGTTGTTCTTTATATTTTCCACGGCTTTTGTAGGAATATCTCCGGTACAGGATGTTGTCAAAATCGCCGGTTTCCTCAATCTGCTTCAAACGTCCTTCTTCGTCCAGCAGGGCGTCCATGATCCCCAAAGGTTCATGCCCGCTTCTTTTTTCATGCAAATAATGCGAGATAGCCCGATCGACTGGATTTCTTAACAGAATAATGAGTTTCACATTCGGCAACACATTGTGAATGCGATGAGGCGTCAGCGGATGGAAAATATAACTGGGAGTGGCTTCAAACACCCTGTGATGTTTTGTCAGCATGATTTTTAACGGAAAGTGGGATTGATAACGCAGAAAACTCCTGTGACCGTCTCTCTCCCTCTGACGATATCCTCCATCAAAATAATGAACTTCCTTTACGCAGGAGGGGATCAGGTGGGGGTGCTGGGTCAGATAAAAAAACAGGCTGCTGGTTCCGCATTTTTGTGCGCCGGCGATGATAAAGTGAGGGAATGCGCGATACTTCCACGTCACCTCCCTGAACTTGGCTGCCAGGTTTGCTGAAATGGATTTTTCGCCTGGTCGGATTGTCTGTAAGACAGACTGCATACACCCCTCCAATGGATATCGTCTCAACGGTAAAGTTTTACCAGTCCGGCTAGTATTTATGAATTTTCCAGTTTTCGTACCCGCAGAACCAACCCTGAAATGCTCACTACTTCAATCCGCGCGCCCGCGGGCAGCGGACCGATGCCATCCACCAGTTCGGCGGACCAGAGTTCGCCGTTTACACGCACCATTCCACGCGGGTTCAGTTCCTGTTCCACCAGGCCCTGCTTGCCGGGCATCGTCTCTCGCCCAAACAAAATGGGGCGGCGCTGTGCGCGAACCGCGATGGTCATGATGACAAAGAAGATAGCCGCGATGGCGATACCGGTGCTAATCACCAGGGGTACCGAAACCTTGGGGAAACCCGGCAGGGTGGTGGAATTGAACAAGACCAGCGCGCCCACAATAAAGGAGGCCGCGCCCGCAATCGTCAACGCGCCGTGCGTGGGGGCTTTGATATCCAGGATAAACAACACAAATGCCGCCAGTAAAAAGGTGAATCCAAACCAGTTCACCGGCAGGACCCCGATGCCATACACCGCCAGCAGCACACACACCACGCCGATAAACCCGGCTGCCCATCCGCCCGGGCTGGAAATTTCGATCAAAATAGCCTGTACGCCGATGGCCAGCAGCAGGAAGACCAGGTTGGGGTTCACCAGCAGCAGAAGCAATTCTTCGATGAGCGTATTCCCCACGTTCACCACCTGCGCATTACGGGTGGAGAGCGTGAGAGGTTGCTCATTCAGGATGACCTCGCGGCCATCCAGTTGATCCAGAAGATCCTGTACGCTGGCCGCTTTGATATCTACCAATCCGACCTCAAGCGCTTCATCCACTGTGACGGCGCGGGCATTTTCGATGGTTTCTTCGGCCAGGCGGGAGGCTTCTTCACTGCGGTTTTTGGTGAGCCCGCGTACCGATGCCTTAAGGATCTCTTTGACCTTGGCCTCCATCGTTTCGCCGATATCCTCGCCTTCCGAACCCACCGGGCTGGCTGCTCCAATGGTGGTTTC
This sequence comes from uncultured Anaerolineaceae bacterium, assembly GCA_964532655.1. Taxonomy (GTDB): domain Bacteria; phylum Chloroflexota; class Anaerolineae; order Anaerolineales; family Anaerolineaceae; genus JAJFTV01. Next base: position 1,145 of record CAZHMZ010000028.1, on the reverse strand, counting down.
AGGAGCCATGGCTGCCAGGTGCCCCGCCAGGGTGATTACCGTACCGGCGCTGCCGGCCATGGCGTTTTGTGGATAAACGTACACCACCACCGGTACCGTACTGCCGCGGATCACCTGAACGATTTTGTTCATAATATCCACGCTGCCGCCGGGAGTATCGAGCTCAAAAATGATCGCTTCGGCTCCGCGGTTTTCGGCCATCTGCACCCCGCGCTCCAGATATTCAATCAGAACCGGTGTGATCGGACCTTCACTTTTCAAAACCAGCACAAGCGGAGTTCCACCATCCTGAATGGATAGAAATTGCGGCATTGCCCCGGCGCTGAGCAAAAACGCCGTCAGGCAAAGGGCCAATCCGAGAAAAATCCTTTTCATTTTCATCGATCATCCTGGTTTTCCGGAAGTGTGCCCGGCTATTTGATGGATTTCAGTGTGTTTCAGATTCTACCGGGTGTTTCCTGTAATAAGACAAAGCGGTACGCCTCTTGCGTAATTTGCGTATAATCATAACGGAAAGTCGCTTGCATGATCGTGTTTGTAATCAGTATACAATAAATGGGGTGTGCGGTTAAGTACCATGGGTGAAATGATCAATCAACTACCGGGGTCAGAGCGGCAGGGCACTAAAGTGCCCGGAATGGTTCGTATTTGCGGGTGGCTGCTCACCCTTGAATCGATCATGTTCTTTCTGCTGGGGGTGTACCACTATCAGCTCAACAACGGCCCCACCCTGTTTTCGCGCCTTTTTGCGCGCTGGATCCGCGGCGATACACCATTTTCATATGATGAGATTTATCGTTTTTCGGTGGATCTGATCAATTCGGCTGCCAGTGCCCAGTTGCTCACCGCATTATTTGAAAGCGCCGTTTTGTTCGTGTTGACCATTTTAGCACTGTGGGCGGCGATCGGGTTCTTTCGCCGGTGGATCATCGCCTGGCCGGTTGGGCTGCTGGTTCAGGCCGGATCTTTACTGACCGCGCTGGTGTTGTATTTTGTTAATCGCCCTTCGCACATTGTGATCATGATGGTAACCGGTATTTTTCTGGTGCTGTATCTCAACTATGCAGATGTTCACTCGTTCTTTAATGTCACCCGTTCCCGGCGAAAACCCACCATCACGGAGGAGTTGCCAGACGATCATGAAT
>CAZHMZ010000027.1:15654-31518 GCA_964532655.1 uncultured Anaerolineaceae bacterium | reverse complement strand
CTCAGTTCGCTATCCGCGAGGGCGGCCTGACTGTGGGCGCCGGCGTGATTACAGAAATTGTTAAATAGGTACAGGTAGATAATGGCAAAACAACGCATACGGATTCGCTTGAAAGCATACGATCATCGAGTTTTGGATCAATCTGCAAAACGGATTGTCGAGACTGCTGAACGAAGTGGTGCCCGAGTTGTAGGGCCGGTACCGCTGCCAACCAAGATCGAACGGTTCACTGTTCGACGGTCGACATTCATCGATAAAGATTCGCATGAACATTTTGAAATTCGCACGCATAATCGATTGATTGACGTATTGGAACCGGATTCCAAAACGATTGATATGCTGATGCGGCTGAACCTGCCTGCGGGCGTTGATATCGAGATCAAGATCTAAGCGAAAATGGAAGCGGCGGGCAGCGTGATACCAGATAGGCGGGGTCACACTGCCGCGCCCTTGCATAATACATTCTTATATAGTATACTGGTTCGGTTTTGGAAATCTGACAGCTCCATTGCAGAATTCCTTTAAAAACTGATCGTGTAAGAGTTTTTGCTGTTCGCTCACACAACCAAAACAGGGTGCGGCGACAGAAAAACTGACTGTGCGATCTGAGAGATGATGCAGCCAAGCCCAGGCTGACAGTCTCGATGCAAAAATTATAAGGAGACAATTGATATGTTCAAAGGGCTTATCGGGAAGAAAATCGGCATGACCCAGATTTTCGACGAAAAAGGTGCGGCTGTACCTGTTACGTTGATTGAAGCTGGGCCTTGTTTTGTTACCCAGGTATTGTCGATCGAGAATGATGGTTATTCGGCGATCCAACTGGGTTTCGAAGAAGTCAAGCAGAAACGCCTGACAGGCGGGCAATTAGGGCATCTGAAAAAGTCAAATTTGCCGCCATTAAAATTCCTCCGCGAATTTCGTGCCAAAAATCCAGAAGTTGCCGCCGGCGATGTGCTCAAAGCTGATGTGTTCAGCCTGAATGATCATGTCGATGTGGTGGGCACCAGCAAAGGCCGTGGGTTTGCCGGAGCCGTGAAACGACACGGTTTCCGCGGCGGACCCAAAACGCATGGTCAATCTGACCGTCTGCGTGCACCCGGCTCACAGGGTTCAACAACCACCCCAGGTCGTATTTTCAAAGGAAAACGTGGCCCCGGTCATATGGGCAATGACCGTGTTACCTCGCAGAACCTTGTCGTGGCTTTCGTAGATGTTGAACGGAATCTTATCGGTGTACGTGGATCCGTCCCCGGATCACGCGGCAGCATCGTAGTGGTCAAAGAAGGACGAAAACAGTAACAGGGTTCGTTCCTGTCACTGCTAAAAAAGGTGCAAAGATGAAAGTAGACTTAATGAATATGAGCGGGGCGAAAGTAGGCGAGATTGATCTGCCCGCCGCAGTATTTGAAGCCCCAGTATCTGTCGATTTGATGCATCAGGCATTCGTACGCCAGATGGCCCACGCGCATCTTGGAACGCACGATACCAAGGTCCGAGGTGAGGTTGCCGGCGGCGGAAAGAAGCCCTGGAAGCAAAAAGGTACCGGTCGCGCCCGTCAGGGTTCCATCCGGGCTGCCCAATGGGTGGGTGGCGGACGTGTTCATACCCCGCATCCCCGCAAGTACATCAAGGATATGCCCCGCAAGATGCGCCAGGCTGCCATGCGATCTGCATTGTCAGTCAAAGCCTCTGAGGCGAATATCGTTGTGATCGATGATATGGTTCTGCCAGAACTGAAGACCCGCTTGATGGCATCTGCTTTGAATGCGCTGGTGGGTGATGCAAGCGCCCTGGTCTTGATCCCCGAATTAAACGAACAGTACGACCGCGTTATCAAGTCTTCCAATAACCTTCCGGATGTCAAAACCCTTCAAACCGGTTACCTCAATGTACGCGACCTCCTGAATTATAAGAAGCTTGTCCTGCCCGCTGCCGCACTGGAAAAAATTGTTGCTCACCTGGGCCAGTAAGGAGTTTTGAAATGACCAATCTTTACGAAGTATTACGCAGGCCGCTGGTGACAGAGAAATCGAATTATCAAATGACCAGTCTGCATCAGTATGTTTTCGAAGTGGCAGATACCGCCACCCGTTCGATGGTGAAGGATGCCGTTGAAAGCATCTTCAATGTAACCGTCGTCAAAGTGAATATTGTCAATCTCCCGGCCAAGCAATCCCGCCGCTCACGCAGCCGCCGTTTGATGATTCGCCGCCCGGGTTACAAGAAAGCCATCATTACCCTGGCTGATGAAGACCGAATCCCGTTCTTTGAAGGTGTTGAATAATGGCAGTCAAAGTATACAAACCCATTACCCCGGGTCAGCGCAATATGACCGGGTACTCATTTGAAGAAATCACCAAAACCAAACCCGAGCGGTCTCTGGTGGTTGTGCGGAAAGGTAACAGCGGACGCAATGTTCATGGTCGTGTAACCGTTCGGCACCGCGGCGGCGGAAGCAAGCGCTTCATCCGTCTGGTCGATTTCAAACGTGAAAAACGCGGTATCCCTGCCAAAGTTTCAGCCATTGAATACGATCCCAATCGTACCGCTCGGCTGGCTCTGCTGGTATATGCCGATGGCGAAAAAGCTTACATCCTGGCCCCGGTTGGATTAAAAGTAGGCGATCAGGTTTCGGCTGGCGCCGGTTCTGACATTCGGCCCGGTAACAGTCTGCCGATTGCCAGCATTCCGGTTGGTACCCAGGTACACAACATTGAGATGAAAGAAGGCCGCGGCGGCCAACTGGTTCGTTCCGCCGGTACCTCTGCTCAGCTCATCGCAAAAGAAGGTGATTTTGCCCAGATCCGTATGCCCTCCGGCGAAGTCCGCCTGATCCGGCAGCAGTGCTTTGCTACCATCGGACAGGTTGGCAATCTGGAACACGGCAACATCAAACTGGGTAAAGCAGGCGCCAAACGGCATCGTGGAATCAGGCCGACCGTTCGTGGAACTGCGATGTCCCCCCGCGACCATCCGCATGGTGGTGGTGAAGGCCGGCAGCCCGTGGGTATGCCCGGGCCCAAGAGCCCGTGGGGTAAACCCACCCGTGGTTATAAAACCCGCCGGAACAAGAAGACCGATCAGTTTATTGTTCGACGTCGCAATACGACCAGTGGTCGCTAGCTGATATAGGAAGAGGACGAGATTATGGGACGTTCATTAAAAAAGGGCCCGTTCATTAGCCCGAAATTGCTGAAGAAAATTGAAGAGATGAATGCACGCGGCGAGAAGAAAGTATTGCGTACCTGGAGCAGGGCCAGCACAATCTTCCCCCAGATGGTTGGGCACACCCTGGCCGTGCACAATGGCCGCCGGCATGTACCGATCTACATTACCGAAAACATGGTCGGTCATCGTCTGGGTGAGTTTGCCCCTACGAGAAGCTTTCGTGGGCATGCATCCGAAAAATCCACGAGGAGATAAGCGATGGCTACCGATGTTCGCGCAGAATTAAGCAATTGCGGTGTCTCTGCCCAGAAAGTACGCCTGGTCATCGACCTTGTGCGGGGCAAGCCTGCTGTTGAATCTTTGAATACCCTGAAGTACAGCCCCAAAGTGGCTGCCCGCCACGTGTACAAACTGCTGGCTTCAGCCGTATCGAATGCCGAGGAAAACTTCGGCATCAGTCGTGAAGATTTATACGTCCACCAGATTATGGCTGATGAAGCACCCACCCGTAAATGGCGGCGCTTTGGAGCCCGCGGACGCTTCAAACCGGTTTTGCGGCGCTCGTCGCATGTGAAAATCGTGCTGAGGGAACGAGAGTAATCCGGCCAGGCCTGGATAACTCTTGATCAAAGCAAATAAGAAAGCGGAGAAAATATGGGTCGTAAAGTACATCCGATTGGATTTCGATTAAACATCAACAGGCCGTGGCTTGGGCGTTGGTTTGCCTCTGGTGATCAGTATGTTGAACAGCTTCAACAGGACCTCGCCATTCGCAAGTTGATCCGTGGGTTTGATGATCGCTCGGGTATCTCCAATGTAGAAGTTGAACGCTTCCCCGGCAAGGTGAAGATCGTCATGCACACCGCCAAACCCGGCATTTTAATTGGCCGCAAGGGCGAAAACGTGAAAGTGATCCGCCATAAACTGGAAGACCTGACCGGTAAGAAAATTGACCTCGAGATCAAAGAGATCAAGAACCCCGATGTGGACGCTTTTCTGGTTGCCGAAAATATCGCCGGGCAGATCCAGCGCCGTGTGAGTTACCGTAGAGCACTGAAGCGTGCTTTGCAGCAGGCCACCCGCCAGGGCGCAAAGGGTATCAAGGTTGAGGTTGCCGGCCGTCTGAGCGGCGCCGAAATGGCCCGCAGTGTGTGGATGCGCGAAGGACAGGTTCCTCTGCAGACTCTGCGCGCCGATATCGATTTTGCCCAAACGGTTGCCAATACCCAGTATGGCATCATCGGCATCAAGGTATGGGTCTATAAAGGCACAGTGTTGAAAGACCGCGAAGAAAAGGTCGAGACCACTGAGGGCGTTTACGTCAGCGAATAATACTCTGGCCTTGAGGCCGGGTTGGTTGAAGAGAGGTTTTGATTATGTTAATGCCAAAACGTGTGAAATATCGCAAGCAGCATCGCGGAAGAATGACCGGCAAAGCTCTGCGCGGAGCCGAAATCAGCTTCGGTGAGGTGGGTTTGCAGGCGCTCGAACCGGGTTGGGTTTCAGCACGACAGATTGAAGCTGCCCGCCGCGCCATGGTCAGAGTGATGAAACGCCGCGGTAAGATGTGGATCCGCATTTTCCCTGATAAACCGTACACAAAACGTGCACAGGAAACCCGTATGGGTAAGGGTAAAGGCAATGTGGAGTACTGGGTGGCTGTGATCAAACCGGGAAGAATCATGTTTGAAATCAGCGGCCTGCCCGAACAGGTTGCCATCGAGGCGCTGAACCAGGCTTCTTTCAAGTTTTCGATCCGGACCAAGGTTATTACCCGGGAGCATTTGATGGGAGAAGCACTATGAAAATGTCAGAAATCAAAATTTTGTCTGATTCCGAGCTTGCCAACAAACTGGAAGATACCCGCCAGGAGTATATGAACCTGCGCTTCCAGATTGTGAGCGGTCAACTGACCGATACGAGCCGGTTGAAAAAAGTTCGTCGCACCATCGCTCAATTTGAGACTGTATTGCGCGAACGTGAAATAAAAGCCTCGACGGAAGGTGCGTTATGAACAGCAAACGAAGGCGATTAGAAGGTGTTGTGACAAGCAACAAAATGATGAAAACAGCGATCGTGGAGATCTCACGTACATATCGCCACCCGCTGTATGGCAAGGTGGTTCATGACAAGAAACGTGTCAAAGCCCACGACGAATTAGGCTGCCAGATTGGCGACCATGTGCGCATTATCGAGAGCATGCCCATCTCCAAAGAAAAGATGTGGGTCATCGAAGCGATCCTGCGACGCGAGGAAGCTGCCGGCGAACCCATCGAAGGAGAATAGGTCATGATCCAAAAGGAGAGTCGTCTTAATATTGCTGATAATACCGGTGCGCGTGAGCTGCTCGTCATCCACATCATCGGTGGGTCAGTTCGTAGATACGGCGCCGTAGGTGATATTGTTGTCGGTACTGTCAAATCGGCCTCACCGCAGGCGACAGTAAAGAAATCAGAAGTTGTCAAGGCTGTCATTGTACGCTGCTCCAAAGAATGGCGTCGCGAGGATGGCTCAACCATCCGGTTCGATGACAATGCAGCCGTGATTCTGGATAGTGATGGTTCCAACCCAAGAGGCACTCGTATTTTTGGGCCGGTTGCACGCGAACTTCGCGAAAAAGGGTTTATGAAGATCGTTTCACTTGCCCCGGAAGTCATCTAGGTTGAAGTGGACAGGAGTAAATAATGAAAGCTAAGATCCGCAAAGGTGATCAGGTAATGATCATCAGTGGCCAGGAAGAGGACAAAGGCAAAAAAGGTGAAGTGATCAAGGTACTGCCCGTAACTGGACGTGTGGTGGTACAGGGTGTCAACGTGCGCGTCAAACACCAGTCGCAGGTGCAGGCACGTGGACGGTCTGTAGCTCCGGGCAAAGTGCGTTTTGAAGCCCCCATTCACATTTCAAATGTGATGTTGGTATGTCCAAAGTGCGGGAAACCCACCCGTGTCGGCCTCTCTCGAGCCGGTGATGATGTGCAGCGTGTTTGCAAGCAATGTGAAGAAGTGATCGACTAACAGGTCACCCGGGAGAACATGAATGAATAGGTTGAAGGAAAAATATCAAAAGGAATTAGTCCCAGCCTTGATGAAGTCGCTCAGTATGGACAACGTCATGCAGGTGCCCAGAATCGAGAAAGTGGTCATCAACATCGGTATGGGCGAAGCGCTGGATAATCCCAAATCGCTGGAAGCCGCCGTGGCAGACCTGCGAGCCATCACCGGCCAGCAGCCTGTTGTGACCAAGGCTCGCAAGAGTATCGCCAACTTCAAACTGCGCGAGGGCCGCACCATTGGTGTTAAAGTGACACTGCGCGGTAACAAGATGTGGGCATTTCTGGATCGGCTGATTAATATTGCGCTCCCCCGCGTACGTGACTTTCGGGGTATTGATGGCAATTCATTTGATGGTCGAGGAAATTACACACTGGGCATTCGCGAGCAGTTGATTTTCCCCGAGATCGTCTATGACAAAATCGACAAGATCCGCGGGATGGAAATGACCATTGTGACGACAGCCACAAATGATGGTCATGCCCATGAATTGCTGCAAATGCTTGGTATGCCGTTCAGAAAGGACTAATATGGCAAAGTTATCCATGATTAATCGTGAAATGCATAGGAAATACCCCAACCAGGTCAGAAATCGCTGCAAGATCTGTGGACGCCCCCGTGGGTATATTCGACGGTTTGGCTTATGCCGAATTTGTTTCCGCGAAATAGCTTTGAAGGGCCAGATTCCGGGCGTCCGCAAAGCATCCTGGTAATCTGCTGGAGGAATGAGATGAGTGTTAACGATCCGATTGCAGACTTGTTAACCCGTGTTCGTAATGCGGTAATTACTGGTCAAACCGTTGTGGCAATGCCTGCATCGAAAATGAAATCTGAAGTCACTCGCATCCTGAAAGAAGAAGGCTTCATTGAGGGATACGAAGTTGTAGAAGGCACAAAACCTTCACAACGGGTATTGCGCATCTGGCTGAAATATGTCGGCGAGCGAAGACAGCGTACATCGGTTATCACCGGTCTGACGCGCGTCAGCCGCCCGGGAAGACGAGTATATACGCATAAACAGGATATCCCCTACGTGCTTTCCGGTATGGGTGTCATGATTGTCTCCACCTCAAAAGGTGTGATGACGGGTCAACGTGCTCGCCAACTGGGTGTCGGCGGCGAGATTATTTGCAAGGTCTGGTAGTCATATAGGAGGTGAACCGTGTCTAGAATAGGTCGTTTGCCGATGACCATCCCGGCCGGTGTGGAAGTAAAGATTAATGGCAGTGAAGTGCATGTTAAAGGACCCAAAGGTTCTTTGACCCGCGAAATCTCACCCCGTATTTCGGTTGAGATCGAAGGAACCAGCGTTCTTGTGAAACGCTCATCCGACGAAGCAATTGCGCGGTCTTTGCACGGCACAACGCGGGCCTTGATCAATAATATGATTACGGGTGTGAGCACCGGCTTTACCAAGGTACTTGAGGTTCAGGGTGTGGGTTATCGTGTAGAACAAACCGGTAATAACATCACCCTCCACGTTGGGTACTCTCATCCTGTCGTCATCGAGCCACCGGAAGGAATTTCGTTTGAAGTGGATGCCAAAACCCGTCAATTCAAGGTGATGGGTTACGATAAGGAAACAGTCGGGCAAACCGCAGCCAATATCCGCGAGGTCCGACCCCCCGAACCTTACAAAGGTAAAGGGATCCGCTATCTGGGAGAGAAAGTACGCCGCAAAGCCGGAAAGACGGCTCGGGCATAATTGAGGGAATGACGCATGGCTAACAAGTCGAGAAATGAAGCACGATTAAAACGGCACCGCCGCGTTCGCAAGACCGTATACGGTACCCCGGAACGGCCGCGTTTGAATGTGTACCGCAGCGACGCTGAGATCTATGCACAGGTCATCGATGATGATGCGAAGAACACTTTGGTGGCCGCTTCGAGCATCGATCATGAACTGCGCAGCGAAGCTGACGGCAAAACAAAAACCGAACAGGCCAAACTGGTGGGTGCATTGCTGGCCCGCCGGGCGCTGGAAAAAGGCGTAAAGACCGTGGTTTTTGACCGTGGCGGATATCGCTATATCGGACGGATTAAAGCCCTGGCCGATGCTGCCCGTGAGGGCGGGATGGATTTTTAGGAAGGTAGAGGAGCTCTAATGGAACGAATGGAATACCAACCTATTGAAGCACAATTTGACGAGCGTGTTATTGATATCGCTCGTGTGGCAAAAGTGTTGAAAGGCGGTCGGCGCTTTAAATTCCGTGTGACTCTGGTGGTGGGTGATAATAATGGCCGTGTGGGATTGGGAATTGGCAAAGCCAATGCTGTGCCCGATGCCATGCGCGTGGCCACTGAACACGCCCATAAATCCATGGTAAAAATCCCCCTGTCGGGTACCACCATCCCGCATGAGGTACTCGGCCGGTTGAGCGGATCCAAAGTTTTACTCAAGCCCGCATCTGCCGGTACCGGCGTTATCGCTGCCGGTGGCGTGCGTGCAGTGCTTGAAGCTGCCGGTGTCCGCGACATTTTGACCAAGTCTTTGGGCAGTTCCAACACACTGAACGTGGTGAAAGCCACCTTCGATGCGCTGTCTCAGCTCAAAACACCTGAAGAAGAGGCTCGCAAACGCGGCAAACCCGTCAAAGAGCTGATGCCCTTCTGGGAGCGAAGAAAAAATGCCTAAGAAAACCGTTGAACCGAAAATGGTCAAGGTCACGCTTGTCAAGAGCCTGATCGGATATCCGCAGCGCCAGAAGGACACCGTACATGCCCTGGGCCTGCGCCGGATTAATCAAACGGTAGAACATCCCGATAATTCCGCTCTGCGCGGGATGATCGCTAAAGTTGTGCATTTGGTTGCCGTAGAAGAGTAGGAAAAAATGGAATTAAATGATCTAAGACCAAATGAAGGCGCCACAAAGAAACGCAAACGTGTAGGTCGCGGCCCCGCTGCCGGTCAGGGTAAAACCGCCGGTAAAGGCACCAAGGGCCAAAACTCACGCCAGGGTGCGGGTGGACACCTGTACCGGCAAGGCGGTAACCTGCCTTTCTACCGCCGTCTGCCATTCCAGCGCGGTGAAGGCTTCACCCCGCCGAATCAGGTCGAATATAATGAGATTAACCTTTCCCAGCTTTCAAAGTTCGCTGCCAACAGCGAAGTAAATATTGAAACCCTGCATGAAGCAAAACTTCTCAGCAAGGTATCCAATCCGATCGCCATTTTGGGAAATGGAAACATCACCGTACCGCTGAAGCTGCGTGTGCATCGCATCACCAAGGGCGCCCGCGAGAAGATCGAGGCTGCCGGCGGCAGTGTAGAGCTAATTGTCAAAGAAGCCGAGTAGTATCTTGGATAAGGAGACCCGATTATGAGGCGGTCAGCTTGGCGTTACTTGTGGAAATCAGAGGATATTCGAACGAAACTTCTGCTGACAATCGGTATATTAATTCTGTACCGGTTGGCAGCCAATATCCCGGTACCAGGTATTAACCGAGAGGTGTTACAGGGCCTTTCTGCTGCCGGAGGGGCTGGTGGGCAGCTCTTTAACCTCCTTGATATGCTCTCGGGTGGAACGGTGTCCAATTTTTCCATCCTGGCCATGGGTGTGTATCCCTACATTACCGCGCAGATCATCATCCAACTGCTGACCCCCATCATCCCTGCTCTTGAGCGCAAGTTAAAAGAAAACCAGCGCGAAGGACGTAAATGGATGGAAAAATGGACCGTCATCCTGACCATCCCGATGGCGCTTTTATCAGCAATTGGGCAAATCAATATTTTCAACTCCATGGCCGCTCAGATGGGCGCCAGTTCATTGATGGCTTTTGGTTTTACCGGCGCGCAACTGCTGCCAACGGTCACCACGCTGCTCAGTATGGTGGCGGGCACCATGTTTGGTATCTGGCTGGGGCAATTGATCTCTGAATACGGTATCCCCAATCAGGGGTTGTCGTTGATCATCTTCTCCGGCATTATCGCCCAACTGCCAGGCAACCTGCTGAATTTGCTGGTTGATCAGCAGAGCGGGTGGTGGATGCTCATCATCGTGCTGGCCATCCTGGCTGTCACCATCTTCGCCATCATTTATGTTCAGCAGGGCCGCCGCAATGTGCCGGTGTTGTTCCCCGGTCGCCGTATCGGAAACCGCATGTCCATGCCGGTGCGCAGCAACCTGCCCCTGATGGTCAATATGGCAGGCATGATCCCGCTCATCTTTGCGCAGGCGTTTCTGTCCTTCCCGGCTATCATCGCCAGTTACTTTATTAATTCAAAGACTGCCTGGGTTGCCAGCATGGCAACCGGTATTCAGGCTACCTTTGGCGGCGGTAACGTTTGGTATGCCATCATCTACTTCGTCACCATCGTGATCTTCACCTTCTTCTATACCGATGTGTTGTTCACTCAGCAGAATTACGGTGACAACCTGAAGAAGCAGGGTGCCCAGATCCCGGGTGTGGTGCGCGGAACCCCTACGCAAAAATACCTCACCAAAGTACAGCGGCGTATCACTTTGCCCGGCGCCCTTTTCCTGGGCGTGGTGGCTGCACTGCCGTTCGTCGTCAGTCTGGTACTGCCCATCGGCAACAACCTGTTCCTGGTTTCATCTGCCGGTTTGCTGATTGTGGTGGGTGTGGTTCGTGATACCTTCACCATCGTGGAAACCGAACTCAAAGTTCACGGCTACGACGAGAGTCTGATCAAAGGATAATCAGCATGGGTAAGTTTGTTGTACTTTTGGGTGCACCCGGCGCGGGAAAAGGAACACAGGCTGTGCGGTTATCCGCAGAGTTGAAAGTTCCCCATATTTCTTCCGGCGATATTTTCCGGGAGCACCTGAAGAAACAGACTGATCTTGGGAAACTGGCTCAGACCTATATGGACAAAGGCCAGCTCGTCCCGGATGATGTCACCATTGGAATGATCCAGGAACGCCTGTCGTGCCCGGATTGTTCCAATGGCGCCATCCTGGACGGCTTTCCCCGCACCCCATTTCAGGCAGACGCCCTGATGGCCTTCCTTAAAGAAATCGGCGGTCAGCTCAGCACCGTGGCATACATCAATGTGCCCGCCGAAATCCTGGTAGACCGGCTGGGCGGCCGTTGGAGCTGCCCCCTGTGCGGACGGGTGTACCATGAAATTAACAATCCGCCCCGCCAGCCTGGTATCTGTGATGATGACGGTACCGCGCTGATCCAGCGCCCGGATGATATGCCGGAAACCGTCAAGAATCGTATTAAAGTTTATCTGCAGCAGACCAGCCCGCTGATTGAGTATTTCAGCCAGCGCGGACTCCTGGTGGAAGTGGACGGCAGTCAGGATATCGACAGCGTCACTGCAGCATTAATCGAAAAAGTAAAAGAGATCTAATCATGGCCTGGTACCGAAAAATCACCATCAAGACGCCCGAAGAATTATCGGTCATGCGGGAAGCCGGCAAGATCAACGCCGAAGCCCTGCAGGCGGCTTATGAGATGATTCGACCCGGTGTGACCACCGCTGACATCAACGCGGCTGCTGAAGAAGTGTTGAAAAAGCACGGCGTCACATCACCCTTTAAGAATTATCCAGGACCTTACCCTTACCCGGCCAGCACCAATGTGAGCGTCAACGACGAACTGGTGCATGGAATTCCCGGCAAGCGTAAGATCAAAAATGGCGACATCGTATCGGTTGACTGCGGCACCACCTTCAATGGCTTTGTAGCAGATTCAGCATTTACTGCCGGGGCCGGTGAGATTTCGGCCGAGGCGCTGCGCTTGCTGAAAGTGACCGAGCAGGCCCTGTATACCGGCATCAGCATGATGCGTGCGGGTAACCGGGTGGGTGATGTCTCAGCCGCCGTTCAGCAGTATGCTGAAAGCCACGGTTATTATGTGACCCGTGAATACACCGGTCACGGGGTGGGGCGGGCCATGCATGAAGGACCCCAGGTGCCCAACTACGGTACCACCGGACGCGGGATTGAATTACAGCCGGGTATGGTCATCGCGCTGGAGCCCATGTTGTTGGTGGGCACCGAACGCACCCGTACCGCCCCGGACGAGTGGACCGTGGTTTCTGCCGATGGCTCATTGTGCTGTCATTGGGAACACTCAGTAGCAATTACAGAGAACGATCCTGTCATATTGACCAGGTTGCCAAACGGCGAGAGCCCGGCGAAAATTGCTGGACAACTTGGGTTGGAACGATTATAATCAACGCTTTGGCTATGCCAGAAGGACTTGAAGGAGAGACGAGATGAAAGTAACTGCATCCATTAAAAAACGGTGTGCAAAGTGCAAAGTGGTAAAACGCAAGGGCATTTTGTTCATTATTTGTGAAAATCCGAACCATAAGCAACGACAGGGATGATAAAAAATGGCGAGAATTGAAGGTGTAGACCTCCCACGGGACAAGCGAACTGAGATCGCGCTGCAGTACATTTTTGGAATTGGCCCTACCCGAGCCAAGAATATTTTGGCTGCCACCGGTGTCAATGGAGACATCCGCGTGAAAGATCTGACTGAGACCGATGTCAACTCCATGCGTGAGTACATTGCCCAGACCTACAAGGTTGAGGGCGATTTACGACGCGAAGTCCAGATGAATATTAAACGCCTGATCGAGATCGGGTGTTATCGTGGTATGCGTCACCGCCGTAACCTGCCCCTGCGCGGACAGCGGACCCGGACGAACGCACGCACAATGAAAGGCCCCAAGAAGACGGTTGCCGGTCGCGGACGCCGCCGTGGAGCTGCGAAGAAATAATCGAGTACAGCAAATCCAGCCCCCTGGGAAAGAGAGTACTTCCCTCTCGCGGCCTTTCCCATGGAAACGGATTTGCACGCTCTTTGAATCAGTTTACAAATTGGTTGTGAGGTGATATGGCACAAAATGTACGCTCAGCGCGACGTGGCGCAGTAGCAAAGAAGGCGAAACGATCGCTTTCCTCTGCTCAGGTCCACATTTACGCCTCGTTCAATAACACGATCGTTACCATTACTGACGCCCAGGGAAATACAGTATGCTGGGGCAGCTCAGGTTCAGCCGGTTTCAAAGGCTCACGGAAAAGCACCCCGTTTGCCGCACGTCTGGCAGCCGAGCAGGCTCTGAAAGCCGCCATGGCTCTTGGTGTTCAGGAAGTCGATCTGATTGTTAAAGGACCTGGTCCTGGCAGAGAATCGGCAATTCGTTCAATGCAGTCAATTGGAATTCGGGTACGTTCGATTTCAGATGTTACCCCGGTACCGCATAATGGCTGCCGGCCTCCTAAGAAACGTCGCGTGTAATTAAGAGAGGGAAAATATGGCAAGATATACAGGCCCGGTGTGCAGATTATGCCGCCGTGAAGGTGAGAAACTATTTTTAAAAGGTGAGCGATGCTTCACCCCCAAGTGCTCGGTTGACAAACGAGCCTATGCACCGGGAGAGCATGGCCGCACCCAGTCTGCGCATGGTTCGCGCGAATCCGATTACGGCAAACAGTTGCGCGCAAAACAGAAAGCCCGCCGCGTGTATGGTATTTTGGAACGCCAGTTCCGCCGTTACTTTGCTGCGGCAGAGAAAACCCGTGGCAAAACCGGTACCGCTTTACTGCAGTATTTGGAACGCCGCCTGGATAACGTTGTATTCCGAATGGGGTATGCCGTCAACCGGGTTCAGGCCCGTCAGCTTGTCAGCCACGGCCATTTTTTGGTCAACGGCCGCCGTGCTGATATCCCTTCCATGCTGTTGAACCCCGGTGACGAGGTGACTGTTTGTGAAGGTTCCCGCAGCACAACTTTCTTTAAGGAACTGCCTGAATTCGCGGAAAAACTTCCTGTGGCCATCTGGGTTGAACGCAATCTGAACCAAATGTCAGGCCGTGTTATTCGCCTTCCGGAGCGGGGTGAAATTGACGGAAATCTCAACGAACAGTTGATCGTTGAGTATTATTCGAGGTAAGCTGGATCTTTTGTCGTTGAAAAAGGATTTCCTTACCGGAGAGAGGTGAAAATTGGCTGCAATTATGAACATGGTTACTCCAAAAATCGAACGGGAAGCTGAAGCCCGAAATTATGGAAAGTTTATCATCAGCCCGCTGGAAAGAGGTTTTGGCGTAACAATTGGCAATGCCCTTCGCCGCATCCTTTTGTCCTCGCTTGACGGCGCTGCTGTTACTTCGATCCGAATTTCAGACGTCATGCATGAATTCAGCGAGATCCCGGGCGTCAAGGAAGATGTCATTCAGGTCATGCTGCACATCAAACAACTTCGAATGATCCTTCATGACCAGGATATCGCCAATCTGCACCTTGAGATTCATGGCGCAGGTGAGGTGACTGCGGCGGATATTCAGGCTCCTGCTGAAGTTGAAATTATTAATCCGGATTTGTCGTTGTTCACCGTGGATGAAGGCAATGTTCACCTTGAAATCGACATGACTGTGGAACGCGGACGCGGCTATTCACCTGCAAACGAGCGTATCGAAAATATGCCCATTGGTGAGCTGCCCGTTGACGCCATCTACAGCCCGGTAAAAAGAGTCAATTGGGTCGTCGGCTCCTCCCGCGTTGGGCAGAGCACCGATTACGACCGGCTTGAACTCGAAATCTGGACCGATGGAACAATTACCCCCGAATTTGCCCTGGGCAGAGCCTCCAAGATCATGATTGATCATCTGCGCTTGATCTCAGGCATCAGCGAGGACACCATTGTGACCCGGGTCGAAGAAGAGATCACCGGCAGCCATCTGACCAGTGAAGCAGCAGAAACCCCCATCGAAAACCTGGATCTGTCAGTGCGCGTCTTCAATTCGTTGAAACGCACCGGCATTACCACCGTGGGTGATGTGCTTGAACTGCTTGACAAAGGCGAAGAAGCCGTCATGAGCATTCGTAATTTCGGTGAGAAGAGCCTGGATGAATTGCGTCTCAAAATGATTGAAAAAGGCTTCCTCACCGTAGAGGAAAATTTGGATTTGGAGTCATAAAATGCGACATCGCGTTTCAGGAAAAAAATTAGGCCGCAGCACCGGTCAGCGCACCGGGCTTCGCCGCACAATGATTAAGCAGTTCTTCACCAACGGCAGAATGCAAACAACTCAGGCCAAGGCTGCATTCATCCGCGGAGAGGCCGAGCATTTGATCACCATCGCCAAGAAATCGGCTTCCGGTGATGATGCTGCCAAAGTGCATGCCCGCCGTCTGGTGGCCGCCCGTTTGGGTGGAGCCCCCGAAGTGGTCAAAAAACTGTTTGATGATATCAGCCCTCGCTTCGCCAATCGCAACGGTGGTTACACCCGCGTGTTCAATTTGGGTCCACGCAAGGGCGATGCTGCCGAAATGGTGGTATTGGAACTGGTTGAAGAATAATCCAACCGGATTGCCGGTTTGGAATGGCACGTTACCAAGTTATCCTTTCTTACGACGGTACTGAGTTCCATGGCTTTCAACGCCAGGGGAACGAAAGAACGGTGCAGTTGGAAGTTGAGCATGCCCTGCGGAAACTGGGCTGGGAAGGGCGATTTATCCTGGCCTCAGGCAGAACCGACAGCGGAGTGCATGCCAGCGGTCAGGTGATCACTTTTGACCTCGACTGGGCCCATTCAGTGGAAACACTGCAAAAGGCCCTGTCGGCTCACCTGCCCGCCGATATTGGTGTGAGAGGCGCCAGCATCACCCGGGATGATTTTCACCCGCGTTTTGATGCCACGCAGCGCTCATACCGGTA
>CAZHMZ010000027.1:7294-15644 GCA_964532655.1 uncultured Anaerolineaceae bacterium | reverse complement strand
CTTCCAGCCGTTCCGTGATCCGTTACGAGACCGCTTCGCCTGGAGGTTGTGGCCCAAGCCGCAACCCGGTCTGCCAAATGAGGCCGCTGCCCTGTTTTTAGGACAGCATGATTTCCAGTCATTTGGCAGCCCGATGAAACCGGGTGGAAATACCGTTCGGGTTGTGACCGCCTCCCACTGGTCCGAGACACCCGAGGGTTGGACGTACGAGATCAGCGCCAATGCGTTTCTGTACCACATGGTGCGCCGGAGTGTGTTTATGCAGATTCAAACTGCGATGCAAAAGTTTGATCTGAATGACTTGCGAAGGTGCGTGGAAGAAGCCGCGCCATCCCTGCCGGGGATGGCTCCTGCCAATGGCCTGAATTTGTACTCGGTTGAATATGGCGATGCCGCACGGGAAGAATGGAAAAGCTGGAAAAAGCAACAAATTAGTAATGAAACATCGACCGATGAAATTGATGTTTGGAGAAAATGACAGTGCAAAAGTCATACGTGATTAAAGGGAAACCGGAATCGAATTGGGTTCTGTTTGATGCCAGTCAGCAGAGCCTTGGGCGTCTTTCCACCCGGATTGCTGAAATCCTGCTTGGAAAACATAAACCCACCTTCACCCCTGGTGTCGATATGGGTGATTTCGTCGTCGTGACCAATGCCGAGAAATTACAGATCGCGCAAAAACAATTGACCGCGAAGATGTACTACCGGCATTCGGGATATCCGGGCGGCTTGAAAGAAGCAACCATGGATGAGATGCTCAGAACTCATCCGGATCGCATTATTCGGCGGGCCGTCTGGGGAATGCTCCCGCACAACCGCCTTGGCCGGAAATTGTTAAAGCGGCTGAAAATCTTCGTGGGAAGTGAACACTCGCATGAAGCCCAGAACCCTCAGCCTCTATCATAAGGAGTAGAAAAGAATGGCAAACCAGTATTACGAAGCTGTTGGCCGTCGAAAACTGAGTACCGCCCGTGTACGTGTGATGAGCGGATCAGGGAACTTCCTGGTAAACGAAAAAGGGCTGGACGAGTTCTTCACCCGCTTTGGTGATGTGGAAGCCATCATGGCTCCTCTCTCTGCCATTGGTGTGGATCCCCGCTCCTTTGATATCACCGCCAAGGTAAATGGCGGCGGCGTTACCGGTCAGACAGAAGCCGTTCGTCTGGGTCTGGCGCGTGCATTGGTCAAAATGAATCCCAATGATATCGCTGCCCTGCGTAAAGGCGGTTTCCTCACCCGTGATCCCCGCGTCAAGGAACGAAAGAAACCCGGTCTCAAACGCGCCCGCAAGGCCCCAACCTACACCAAACGTTAATTCGCTTGCTGAACAGACGGCCTCGAAGCGTTGTGTTTCAGACGCGCTGATAAAATTCGGTTTCTTTGTTAGAATAACAGGTGTATTCCAGGTTTCTGGAATACACCATTTTTTATCAGGAAGCAGGTATGACCACACAAACTAAAACCGGTATCACCATCCTTGGTTTAGGCCCGGGAGACGGTAATTTACTCACCCTGCAGGCGCGCCAATGGCTGGAGCAAATCGATGAAATTTACGTGCGCACCCGGCAGCATCCCACGCTGGAAACCTTTCCGGCGGGTATGCAGGTGCACAGTTTTGATTCCTTTTACGAGGAACACGCTTCGTTTGAGGAGGTATATGAGAGCATCATCGAACGGGTGCTTGAACTGGGCAGCCGTCCGCAGGGGGTGACCTATGGCGTTCCCGGGCACCCGTTTGTAGCCGAAGCGACTTCTCCCGAGATCATCCGCCGGGCAAAAGAAAATGGCATCCCGGTGAGGGTCATTGAGGGGCTAAGTTTTCTCGAACCTGTCTTCACGGCGCTGGAGCTGGATCCATTTCCGTTTATGACGTTGATGGATGCGCTGGAATTGGGTCAGCGTCTGCAGCCCAAGTTTCCGCCTTCCTCCCCGCTGCTCATCACGCAGATCTACTCGCGCATGATCGCCTCTGAGGTGAAGATGGCGCTGACCAATACCTACCCGGATGAAATGATGGTGCGACTGGTGCATGACGCCGGTACCGCTGCGTGCCAGGTGCAAACTTTACCGTTGTACGAGATCGACCGGCAGAACGAGATTGGCCTGCGCACTGTTTTGTATATCCCCCCGCTGCCGGCGGATACTTCATTTGAAGATTTTCAGGAAGTGATCGCCCGCCTGCGCGCACCGGATGGCTGCCCATGGGACCGCGAGCAGACCCATCTCTCACTGCGCCGGTATCTGATTGAAGAAACCTATGAACTGCTGGATGCCCTGGATCATGAAGACCCGCAAAAGACCAGTGAAGAGCTGGGTGACTTGCTGCTGCAGGTGGTCTTACATGCCCAGATTGGCGTGGAAGAGGGCGAGTACAGTATCAACGATGTGCTGGCAGGCATCAACCGCAAACTGGTTCGCCGTCATCCGCATGTGTTTGGAGATGCCAAAGTGAGCGATTCCGAGGGCGTGGTGGTCGCCTGGGAAAAGATCAAGGCGCAAGAGCGCAAGGCGAAGAGTGAAACCAACAGCACGGTGGGGTTGTTGAGCGGAATTCCAGCCGCGTTGCCCGGTTTAAACCAGGCCCAGGAAGTTCAGACCCGGGCTGCCCGCGTGGGATTTGATTGGGACGATATCAAGCCCGTATACGGCAAGGTAGCCGAGGAATTTGAAGAAGTCAAACAGGCAGCCGGAAGCCCGCGCACCGATGCGGAGATAGGGGATCTGCTCTTTGCGGTGGTCAACCTCTCGCGCTGGCTGAAGGTGGATGCGGAAACGGCGCTGCGATCGACCAATCTGCGTTTCCGAAAACGCTTTGAACATATCGAAAAACGAGCCGCTGAAAGCGGGAAACAGTTGACAGATATGACCCTGAAGGAAATGGACCGTTTCTGGGATGAAGCCAAGGCGCTGGAAGAATAAGTGGGAAAAGGTTTACAATAAAAATAAATTTGTATATACAAAAATAAATAATCTTGTTCGAAACCTTAATATTCTTGATACAGGACTTGACAAAGTTAATAGATATGCTATGATAGTTTTAGAATCACGAACAGTGCGGCTGCGGGGTTCACGGATCGAATTTTTTGTTCTGACTTGATTTGAAATTGGAGCCTGTCATCAGGAGTGAGTCATGAAAAAGTTTCAGCAAACAATCCCTTTCCGTCCCGGAGAACGGATTTTTATCAAGGCGCACGCCACCCTGGATGTGGAGGGGTGGGATCAGTCTGAGATCTGGATTGAAACCGACCTGAATGTGCAGCGTATCCAGCATGAAAGCGATGGGCTGCACCTTTTGTTTGTCGATGATGCTGTTTTGAAAGTTCCCACCCAATCCGTGCTGGTGATTGAAAAAGCATCCAGCAATGCTCGTGTCCGCAATATGTCCGCCGATGTGGAGATCCGCTCGATGGATGGGAACCTGACCATTCAACAGGCTAAACGTGTGCGTATCGATCGGGTGAATAGCAGTTGCCTGGTGCAGAACATCCGCGGCCGGCTGGAAATCCACAATATTGCCGGCAATCTGAAGGGCAAGGATTGTTTCGGTCTGGTGCAGGCGGAACGCGTGCTGGGCGGGGTGGATCTTTCCGGTCTGCATGCCGGCGCTGATATCCGTTCGATGGGCGATATTCATGTCGGTTTTCTGTCTGAAAGCCTTGAGCCGGTCAAACTGCGCTCATCGGGCGATATCTCGCTCAACCTCCCGTTTGGTCTGGATGCGGAGATGCGGGTGAAGACTGATGCCCATCTGACTGAATTAACCATCGGCGAGCGCAAGGAAAAGATCACTCACCGCAGGCATGTGCTGCTGGTTGGCGATGGTCGGCGTAAGTTCGACCTGGAAGCCAACGGCAAGATTCGCATCGAAGCTGAACGCATCGAGGACAAAGAAATCCTCAAGCTGTTTGAAGAGGTGGAAAGCCTGTGGAGTGAACTGGATAAGGAAAACAAAGCCCGCCGTGAGGCCCGCCAGGCCACCGATGCCGCTGAAGGGTCGGAAGAAGGGTTTGATCTCTCGCAGGAAGAAATGCAGGCTGCTCAGCAGCGGGTACAGACCGCCATCAAACAGGTGGAAAGCACCCTGCAGTCGATGGGCTTTGATCCGGCAGAAGCAAAAACGGATTCACAATCGCAAGCCAACGGGAACGCCGTCGATTTAACCGGCGAACGGATGATTATCATGCGGCTGGTCAGTGAAAAGAAAATCTCCATCGAGGAAGCTGACCGGCTGTTAGAAGCACTGGAACGCTAAAAGAAAGACTTTCCAGGAGGGTATGGATGGAAAAATATCAGCAAATTATCGCGGTCGAACCGGATGTGACCATCGTGGTACGGGCGCACAGTAACCTTGATGTTCACCAGTGGGATCGCGCAGAGCTGGGGATCATCACCGATATCAACGTTCAAAAAATCCGACATGAAAACAAACTGCTGCGTATGCTGTTTGTGGAAGATTGCGAACTGAGTGTGCCCAAAAACCGTGAGGTGATCATTGACCGCGTAAGTGAGAACGCGCGGGTACGCGATTTAACCAATCCTCTGACCATCAACAGGGTGGGGGGCAGGCTGGTTCTGCAGAATATCGATTCGGCGGTGGTTGGGCGTGTGAGTGAAAGCTGTCTGATCGAAAATGTGGCCGGAAAGCTGAAAATTGGCAAGGTTGGCGATAACTTAACCGGGAAGAATCTCAAATCGTCCGTGTCCATTGAACGGGTTTCCGGCAGTGTACAACTGCAGGGGATCAGCGGCTCATTGGAAGTTCGCGCGGACGATAACGTGGAAGTGAGCGTGATGGACACCAACCACGAAAAAATCCAGATCCGCAGCTCTGACAGCATTCAACTGCATCTGCCGGTGGAGCCCAACGCCTCACTGCAAATTCGCAGCGGCGGAGAAAGCATTTCGCTCGAAACAGCCTCCGTTAAAAAGAAGATGAATGAGGGGCGCAGTGAAATCCGCCTGGGCAGCGGCGAGCAAAAAATCATTCTGGAAGCCGATGACAGGGTACGTGTCACCAGTGAAATTCTGGATGAACGAGAAATCGCACGGTTGTTCAGCGATATGGACCTCCTGTGGCAAAATCTCAAACAGGAGAGTGAATTAAAGCGCGCGGCCCGCGAAAAAGAGGTCCACTGGGAAATCAAGATGGTGGAAGGCG
Organism: uncultured Anaerolineaceae bacterium; assembly: GCA_964532655.1. Classification (GTDB taxonomy): domain Bacteria; phylum Chloroflexota; class Anaerolineae; order Anaerolineales; family Anaerolineaceae; genus JAJFTV01. The sequence goes on along the minus strand of CAZHMZ010000027.1, from coordinate 10,486 downwards.
TGGCGCAGGTTGCCCATGGCGCGCTGGACGAGGTGGAAGAAATCGCGAATCAAATCAAGATCTCTGATGAGGCGGTTCGCCTGGCAGAACAGCGTGTGAAGGATGCTATGAAGCAGGTCCAGGAGCAGATCCGCAATCTGGGTTACGACCTTTCGATTGTGGAGGAAAGCGAGCCGGAGCCAGCGGACGATCCGAAATCGAATGCCAAATCCGAGGTGACCGACGAGGAACGCCTGATTGTGATGCGCCTGCTGCAGGAGCAGAAGATCTCGGTGGAAGAAGCCGACCGCCTGCTGGAGGTCCTATCCGAGTCCGGCTCAAGCGCGGGTTGAGCAAAACTGGTTGACATGTTCGGGCGGATGGGGTTTAATTTTCCTGTTCCTGCAACTTTTGGGTAAAAAACTGATCTCGTAAGGTGAGTGAATGAACGATCAAATGGAATTATTCCTCAAGGTGGAACGCGGTGAACTCTCCGCCGAAGAAGCTGCCCGGCGACTGGAGGAAATCCAAAACTCGGCTGCGGACCTTTTTGCCAGCGAAGCGGTGGCTGAACCGGCTATTGTGGAGGAAGCTCCAACCCGCAGCCGCACATCCGAGGTGCGCAGTTTTGAGCATCTCACCCGATGGTGGGTTCTGCCATTTGTTTTTGGTGTTCTCATCACCGCCATGGGAGCGTTCTGGATGTACCTGGGATGGAACCAGGGGGATCCGTTGTTTGGGTTCTGGCTGGCCTGGCTGCCATTCATCATCGGTGTGATGGTCATGGCTTTTTCCTGGCGTGCGCGTGCCTCACATTGGCTTCATATTCAGATCAACCAAAAACCGGGCAGCAAGCAACGAGATTTCACCCTGAGTATTCCGCTGCCGCTGGGGCTGGTCAAGTGGGTCAACCGTACCTTTGGTCAGCATTTCCCGCCTGAGATCCGAGGGGTCGATCTGGACGACCTGATCGATTCGATTGAGGAATCGGTCACCATGGAAAATCCAATTTATGTATGGGCTGAGGAAGAGCAGCAGCAGGTTGAGATTTGGATTGGCAGGGGAGTGGAGTAGAGGCTATAATTCCCCACCGGAATGAAGCCTCTGCCGTTGTTACGTTTGCTCCTGGGTGCCTTACTGCTGCTTGCAGCCGTATCTCTTTGGGGTTGGGTGCTCTGGCCCTCCCTGAACACAGAAAAGGTAATCGCTCTCCCGGAAGTACCATTTTCGGATCCCAAATATTCTGACACGGTCTCTCAGCTTGATGCGCTGGATCTCAGCGCACATTTACGCTATCCTTCCAGGCTGCACGCCGGTGACACCTCTGTCATCCAGGTGACGCTGGAGATTGCAGATCACAATCAAGATGGTTGGGCAGCCGCCGGTGACAGCCAGGCGATGATGGAAGCGCGGATTGATCTGCCGCTGGCTCAGCTCACCCCGCAGGGAAGCATCGTTGAGACGCTGTCGGCCAGTCACCTGCCGCTTTTTCGCTGGCGGATGACCGCCCGCCAGCCAGACCGTTTGAGCGGGCAGTTCTGGTTGTATATGCTGCTCGTCAGTGAAGACGGGGCCTCGGAACGGCAGGCATTACTGGCGGTCCCGTTTGAAACAGAAATCAACGCGCTGGCAGGTCTGCCTGATCCAATTCTCACCTGGGTTGCGTGCGGTCTCACGCTGGCAGCTTTGCTGGTTTTTCCCATCACCCATTATCTCAAATTTCCCAGTAAGTCCGCATAAACAGTCTTTTCCTCTGAAAACGAGACGTTTTCGGTCAATCTCCAACCATCCTTTTCATCAATTCCTTCTTCATATTCATTTCTTAATGCCAGATTAAAATCTGATTCGAGAACATTGAAATGTGATAAAATCTCGTCTAATTGTAGTTTTTCACTATTTCGGTAAAGTCCTACTGTAAGATATGAGGAGCTGGCATGTTAAGCGATTGGCTTTACATTGGGATTTTCCTCGTCATTGCCCTGGCGCTGCCTGCGGTGGCTATCGGTTTGGCAGCTTTGCTCTCTCCAAGGAAACCCAATCCTATTAAGCAATCCACCTATGAGTGCGGTATTGAGACAGTAGGTGAGAGCTGGATTCAATTTAAACCTCAATATTACATTTTTGCCATTGTTTTCCTGATTTTTGACGTGGAGACTGTTTTCCTGTTTCCGTGGGCGGCTGCTTACGGGCAGCTTGCCTTGTTTGGAGTGTTGGAAGCAATTCTCTTCATTGGCATCCTTGCCGCGGCCCTCGTGTACTTGTGGCGCAAGGGAGCACTTGAGTGGTCCTGAAAATTAAAAGATAGGAAACTGGTAAACCAATGGATTTTTTCATCGACCCAATTACTGCGATAACCAATTGGATTCAAAGTCTGCTTTCGAATATTGGGATAACCGATAGCCTTACACAAATCATCCTGTTCATTATCGGCGCAGGACTGTTGAGCATGCTGCCGATGTTTTTGACCCTGGGATTAATCTGGGCCGAACGCAAGATCCTGGGCAGAATTGCCGATCGTATCGGGCCAAACCGGGTGGGGCCATGGGGCATTTTCCAGACCGTAGCGGATATGATCAAGATCTTCACCAAAGAGTTGATCACGCCTGCCCGCGCAGATCGCATCCCGTATAACCTGGCGCCTGTTTTGGCAGTGGCGGGTGTGCTGCTGGTTTGGGCGGTTGTGCCGGTTTCCATCAGCGTGGTGGGGGTGAGGTTGAATGTTGGTGTGCTCTATCTCATCGCGGTGGGCGGTTTTGGTACGCTGGCTTTTCTGATGGCCGGTTGGGGCTCCAATAATAAGTATTCAACCCTGGCCGCTTTCAGAGCTGTGGCGCAGTTGATTTCCTACGAAGTGCCCATGACCCTGACGCTACTGATCCCGGTCATGTTTTCGGGTTCGCTGGATGTGTCAGCCATTGTGGAACGCCAGAACGTCTGGTATATCCTGGTGAGTCCGCTGGCAGCCCTGATTTTTTATATCACCACCATCGCCGAGATAGGGCGCTCACCGTTTGATCTTTTGGAGGCCGATTCCGAACTGGTAGCCGGCTTCAATACCGAATATTCGGGCCTGAAATTTGGCATGTTCTACGTTGCCGATTTTCTGCATGCGTTCACGCTCTCGATGGTTTTTGTAACCATTTTCCTGGGCGGATGGCGCGGACCAGGTTCAGAGCAGTACCCCATTCTGGGCCTTGTGTATCTCCTGATCAA
>CAZHMZ010000027.1:0-7284 GCA_964532655.1 uncultured Anaerolineaceae bacterium | reverse complement strand
CAAAACGGTGGTGGTCTGGTTTGTGGGGGTGTGGATCCGCGGTTCCATGCCCAGAATCCGCATCGACCAGATGCTGAATTTTAACTGGAAGATCCTCACCCCGGCCTCCCTGGCTCTGGTGGCGCTCACAGCTCTGTTGGATAAACTTCTGCCCACCGGAGGATCACTGGTGCGGATTATCGCGATGTTGATCCTGAACGGCGTCATTCTGGTGGTGATCAATACGCTCATCAGCCGCAGACAGAAAAGAAAGCCCATCCGCCCGGTTGTGGCCCCGCAGCCCTACCCGGTACAGAACACCGATATCAGAGATGTAACAAGATAGGCCGTCTGGAGTCGATGCATGGTCACACCCATCCAAGTCGTTTTTTTGATCACTGCTGTGGTAACCCTTTCGGCTGCCATCCTGGTTGTTACCAGCCGCAAATTGATGCACGCCGCATTATGGTTGATTCTCACCCTGATGGGTGTAGCAGTCATCTTTGCGCTGCTTGAGGCGCGCTTTTTCGTGGTGGTACAGGTGATTGTCTATATTGGGGCCATTGCCATCCTGGTGATTTTCGCCGTCATGCTCACCCGTAATGTCATGCAGGATGAGAAAATGCAGCTCACGAAAAACTGGTGGGTGGCGGCGCTGGTATCCGGCTTTTTCTCCTTGTTCGTTTTACTCACCATGAACAACTGGGACCGCTTTATGACTACCGGGCGTACCGTACCGCCAGGCGGCGAAAATATGGTGCAGTTGGGTCAGGCTCTGGTAGATCCTTCTGCTTACATGATCCCCTTTGAGGTGGCCTCCCTGCTGCTGCTAGCCGCGCTGATTGGGGCTGTATTCCTTGCCATGGAAAGAAAAGGAGGGAACCGTTGATTCCTTTAGCCTGGTTCCTGGTATTTTCAACTGCATTATTCGCCATCGGGTTGTTTGGTGTGATGGCTCGCCGCAACGCCATTGCCATCCTAATGGGGGTTGAACTGATGCTGAACGCGGTGAACGTCAACCTGCTGGCGTTTTGGAGTTACCTGTACGGCCTTGAAGTAAACGCACTGGTGTTTGTGGCCATCGTGTTTGCCGCTGCGGCTGCTGAAACGGCTGTGGGCCTGGCGCTGATCATATCGGCTTACCGCCGCCAAACCACCGTGATCGCAGAAGATCTGGATATGTTGAAGGGATAGGTTGGAAGGAAAAACTGAACACCATGCTCACGACTGAATCGCTTATCTGGTTGATCCCTTTACCCCCGCTGCTGGCGTTTGTTTTGATTTCGCTGTTCACCAACCGCTCCAAAGGTGTCAGCCATACTGTGGCGGTGATCTCTGCCGGCTTGTCCTGGCTGATGAGTATGGTGGTGGTATTCAGGGCGCTGGGTGTTCATAACCTGGCAGAGGAGCCATTCCGTTCCGTCATCAACTGGCTGCCTACCGGGGATACCTGGCTGCAAATCGGTGTGCAGATCGATCCGCTTTCCGCGTTGACGCTTTTTTTCGTGGCCTGGACCGTATTGATGATCTTCATCTACAGCATTGGTTATCACAATTACGGCCAGCCTAAAGGCGAGCATGACCGGCCGGGGCTTCCGCCGCATGGCGCAACTGTCACCGATCAACATGGGCATTCTCACACGGTTCCATCGGTGGAGCCCATGTACAGCCGTTTCTTCGCCTTCATTGGCCTGTTTGCGTTTGGCATGTTCGCGCTGGTGGTTTCCAACAATCTGCTCACCCTGTACATGGCCTGGGAAGTAATGGGGCTGTGTTCTTACCTGTTGATCGGTTTCTGGTACGGCAAGACTTCCGCCCGCGACGCGGCTATCAAAGCCTTTATGACCACGCGCGTGGGCGATATGTTTATGATGCTGGGTATGGTGGCGCTGTACGCCCTCACCGGCACGCTTGATTATCACGCCATCTTATCCAACCCTGATGTGCTAAACACCCTGGCCAGCTCCATTTCACCGGTATTTGGCATGTCGTGGGCGGGGCTGATCGGGCTGCTCATCTTCATCGGTACCGTGGGCAAATCGGCGCAGTTCCCGCTGCACATCTGGCTGCCGGATGCCATGGAAGGCCCCACACCGGTCTCGGCGATGATCCATGCCGCCACCATGGTTTCGGCTGGCGTTTATCTTTCCATCCGCTTTTTCCCGCTCATCAGTGCCGGATGGCACCCCGGTGAGCTGCTGAACACCACCATGATGGTGATCGCGGCTGTGGGTTCGTTTACCGCGTTTTTCGCCGCCACCATCGCGGTAGCGCAGAATGACGTCAAACGTGTGCTGGCGTATTCAACCATCTCGCAATTGGGTTACATGGTGGCTGCCATCGGGATCGGTGCGTATGTGGCGGCCGCTTTTCATTTGATGACGCACGCCTTTTTCAAGGCGTTGCTGTTCCTGGGATCCGGTTCGGTGATCCACGGTATGGAGCATGGCGTTTTGCACACCGGCGAACACATCGACCCGCAGGATATGCTGAACATGGGCGGTTTATCCAAAAAGATGCCGGTTACCTTCTGGACATTCCTCATCGGCGGGTTTGCACTGTCAGGCTTTCCGTTGATCACAGCCGGTTTCTGGTCAAAAGACGCCATCCTGGCCGGCGCTTTCAACGGCGGATACCTGATCGTTTTTATTGTGTTGGCTCTCTCCGCGCTGCTGACCGCCTTTTACACCATGCGCCAGATCACGCTCACATTCCTGGGAAAGCCTCGTACCCGTGCTGCGGAACACGCCTCTGAAAATAAATGGACCATGACGCTCCCGCTGGTGGTACTGGCTGTTTTTGCGCTGGCTATTGGCTGGATTGGGATTGAGGGTAACTTCCCCGTCCTGGGCGGTCTGGTGCCGGATGTGATGGTGGAGTTTGTGGGCTCCATGCTGGGTGAAGCCGAACACGAAGCAGCCTTCAACGCCGTACCGCTGCTCACCTCGGTGGTGGTGGCGCTGGGTGGTCTGCTGGCGGGGTGGTTGGTTTACCGCAAACAGCCAGCCGGTCAACCCGATCTGCTGCAAAAGCCGTTGGGCGGCCTGCATAAAGTATTGAAGAATAAATACTATTTCGATGAAATCTACCAGTTCCTGTTCATCAACCCCGCGCGTTGGATATCGGACACATTCTCGGCCATCTGGCTGGATCAAAAACTGATCGACGGCGCACTGCACGGAATTGCGGGGCTGGGACTCTGGTTGGGCAAGGTATTTCGCAATCAGTTCGATCTTCCCGTGGTCAACGGGGCCGGTGATGCGCTGGGCAAAGCCACCCGCGATCTGGGCGGTTCGATGAAGCGGATGCAAACCGGCAAGGTGCAACAATACATGCTCATTGGTCTTTCAGTGATCAGTGTGGCAGCCATCTTCTTCTATTACATCTTTCTGTAGGAAGGCATCATGGATTTTATCGCCAATCACCTGCTCACGATGATCCTGTTTTTACCGGCTGTCACTGCCCTGATACTGGTACTTGTGCCTGCGCGTTACACCCGTGTTTTCCGGGTTGCGGCCCTGGCAGCCAGCATTCTTTCGTTTATTCTGGCAATCGTGGTGTGGGCCCGGTTTGATCCGAACGGCGGGTTTCAGTTTGAAGAACAATTTATCTGGTATGCCGCTCTGAACTCCACCTTTCATGTGGGGATCGATGGCATTTCGCTGACCATGATGCTGCTGACCACGCTGCTCACCCCGCTGGCAATTCTGGCATCGCACAGTATCAAAGAAAAAGTCAAAGCTTACATGATCCTGTTTCTGCTTCTCGAAACGGGCATGCTGGGCGTCTTCCTCTCGCTGGATCTTCTGATTTTCTTCGTCTTCTGGGAGATTGGCCTGGTGCCGATGTACTTCTTAATCAACCAGTGGGGCGGTAAGAATCGTAATTATGCCTCCTTGAAGTTCATGCTGTATACCATGGGTGGATCGCTGGGGCTGCTGCTGGCCATCCAGTTGATTGGCGTGATGGCGGGGACCTTTGACCTGCCGCGATTGTTTGAGATCTGGCCGAATTTATTGACCGGCGAAACATTATTCGGTTTGCCCATGGCCACCATCAAAGCCATCGCGTTCTGGGCCTTTGTGATCGCGTTTGCGGTCAAAGTACCGGTATGGCCTTTTCACACCTGGCTCCCGGATGCCCATACCGAAGCTCCGACCGCCGGCTCCATGATTCTGGCGGGTGTGCTGCTCAAGCTGGGCGCGTACGGGTTTTTACGGCTGGTGCTGCCGCTGTACCCGGCGGAAAGTCAGCAGTACGCCGGTTGGCTGGCGCTGCTGGCAGCTTTGGCGATCATTTTCGGCGCCCTGAGTGCATATGGGCAGTCTGACTTCAAGCGCCTGGTAGCTTACAGCTCCATCAACCATATGGGCTTTGTGATCCTGGGGATCGCTGCCGCGGCAGCCGCCGCCGGGACCCAGAACGCTCATATCGCCATGAATGGCGCCGTGTTGCAGATGGTAACGCATGGCCTTTCCGCGGCCGGTATGTTCTTTCTGGTGGGCGTGGTGTATGACCGCGCTCATACGCGCGATCTGAATGATTTTGGCGGGTTATACGCCATCCTGCCGGTATACGGTTCCATTTTGGTCTTTACCTCCATGGCATCGCTGGGGTTGCCCGGACTGGCTGGGTTTGTGTCTGAGTTTATGGTGGTGCGGGGCGCCTGGCCTGTGATGATGGTTGCCACCGCGTTCAGCATGATCGGGTTGCTGTTTACCGGCGCCTATATTTTGAAAGCGATTAAGATGGTTCTGCATGGTCCGTTGAACGAAAAATGGGCCGGCAAGCTGACGGAAATATCAACCCGTGAACTATTTGTGATTGCTCCGCTGATGGCCCTCATGGCATTGATTGGAGTATGGCCAGGTTGGCTGGTTGATTTGATTAACCGCGCGGTCCAAATGTGGTACTGAGAGGTGATGGATGGGTTTTCCGATACTGAGCATCAGCATTTTTATCCCTGCACTCGCCGGTCTGATCATCCTGTTTCTGCCATCTGAAAAACGGGAGACCATCCGGCGCATCGCTCTGGCAGCCGCATCGCTGACCCTGCTCTTTACGGTCATCACGTTCTTCAGCTACGACGCGGCGAAGGCCGGATACCAGTTTATTGAAAAACTCGACTGGGTACCCGCGCTCGGCATCTCGTATCACCTGGGGTTGGATGGTATCAGCCTGCCGCTCTTTTTGCTAACCGGTGTCGTTCTCTTTTCCGGTGTGCTGATCTCCTGGAATGTGGAAGACAGACCGCGTGAATTCTTCTCGTTCATGATGTTTCTCGGCACCAGCATTCTGGGTGTGTTCGCTTCGTTGGATCTGTTTCAACTGTTCTTTTTCTTTGAAATTGCGATTTTCCCCAAATACCTGATGATTGTGGTGTGGGGTTCTCAAAAAACCCGCGAATACGGTGGCATGAAGCTGACCATTTTCCTGTTTGTCGGTTCCATGCTGGCGCTGGTAGGCGCATTGGCCATTTACAGCAGTTCGGGTCTGAATACGTTCAACCTGCTGGAACTGGAAAAAGCCGGTTTTTCAATCGAATTCCAGCGCATCTGGTTCCCGGTGGTGTTTCTGGGCTTCGCCATTCTGGGGGGCATCTTCCCGTTTCACAGTTGGGCGCCTGACGGTCACGTAGCCGCTCCCACCGCCATCTCGATGATGTTGGCCGGGGTGGAGATGAAGGTAGGCGCCTTCGCAGCGCTGCGTGTAGCTATCGAATTGATGCCGCAGGGAGCTGAGTTCTGGTCTCCGGCTATTCTGATCCTGGCAACCGTGAATGTGGTGTACGGGGCATTTATCGCACTGGTACAGACCGATTTCAAATATGTGATCGGCTTTTCCTCAGTATCCCACATGGGGCTTGTGCTGATTGGCTTTGCCACCCTGAATGAGAAAGGACTGCTGGGGGCGGGGTATCAGATGTTCTCGCACGGCGTGATGACGGCTATGTTCTTTGCGATCGTCGGTATGGTATATGGCCGCGCGCATACCCGTGAGATTTCAAAACTGGGCGGCTTTATCCGCAAAATCCCCTGGGCGGCGATCGGGTTTATCGTGGCCGGGCTGGTATCCATGGGGATGCCGGGATTTTCAGGTTTTGTGGCAGAGTTCCCCATATTTATGGGCGCCTGGGCAAAGGCGCCGTGGGTGGCCATCATCGCGATCATTGGCGTACTGATTACCGCGGCCTATATTCTGCTGGTCATCCGGCGGGTTTTCTTTGGGGATCTGCCGGCCGAGTACAGTGATGTGCCTGGCATCAATCGCCTGGATAAACTTGTCATTGGTATGCTGGCGTTCATCATGATCACGGTCGGTCTGTTTCCATCCATCCTGGAGCCCATTTTACAATCCGGCGTCGACCGGGTGCTGGCGTTGTTGGGAGGCGCATAGATGATTACTGATTTCACCGCTCTCACCCTTTCGATCCTCCCTGAAATCGGGTTGCTGATCCTAATCCTGGTTGTTTTGGGGGTGGATCTGGCCTGGAGCCGCAAACGGCAGGGCAATCTGGGGATGCTGGTCTTTATCGGTTTGCTGGTGATTCTGGCGGCCTCTCTCGTGTTTGTAAAGCAGCCGGAAGGCGGGTCACTGACCTGGGGCGGTATGCTGAGGTTGGACGGCACCAATTACATCTTCAGACTTCTGGCTTTGATCGGCGGCGCGATTACCGTCCTGTTTGCCATGGATCATGAAAACCTGGCTCGCCGCGGCGAGTTTTATCTGCTTTTGCTGGTCAGCATCCTGGGGATGTGCTTCATGGCATCCGCGGCTGATCTGATCATGCTGTACCTGGCTATTGAAACCACCTCGCTGCCGCTGTATATATTGGCCGGCTTTTTAATCAACGAGCCAAAATCGGTGGAAGCGGGCGTCAAATATCTGCTGTTCGGAGCCATGTCTTCGGCGGTGATGTTGTTCGGTTTTTCGTGGCTGTTCGGGTTTACCGGCACCACGCAGCTCTATGAGATTTCCGCGGCGCTCACGGCTGGATCGGTTCCGCTGGTGGCGCTTGGAACCGCCGTGATGATGATCCTGGTGGGGTTTGCCTTCAAGATCTCAGCCGCTCCGCTGCACTTTTGGGCGCCGGATGTATACGAAGGCGCGCCCACGCCGGTGGCTGGTTTCCTCTCCACGGCCTCCAAGGCGGCCGGTTTTGCGGTGCTGATGCGCTTCATGCTGGTGGTTTTTCCGGATATCGCCAATATTTGGGGTTGGATCCTTGCAGCGGTGGCTACCTTGAGCATGATTATAGGCAACTATCTGGCTCTTACGCAGAAGAATATCAAACGGCTGCTGGCA
>CAZHMZ010000026.1:25534-33190 GCA_964532655.1 uncultured Anaerolineaceae bacterium | reverse complement strand
CAGCGCGCATACAGAATCCTGTTTTCGAATTTGATTCAATTGTATACATAAAAGCTGACACAGGATGTCAGGTATTGTTCTTATGATGATACTATAAACTCAATAAGAGAGGGAAAAATGAACGATAAAGATTTTGCAGTTGTAGATTTACCATCCATGACCGTGGCCAGCAGTTTAGGGTTCGGTACGCAACCTGAAAACGAAGCCTGGAAAATCCTGCTGGACTGGGCAAATATGACCGGCCTGACCGGGTTGAACGAACGCCGTTACTTCGGTTTCAACAACCCCGATCCCACCCCGGCCAGCCCGAACTACGGCTACGAGCAGTGGGTGACGGTGGAACCCGGCACACTGGGCAGCAACCTGGTGACGGTGAAACCGTTCACCGGCGGGCGTTACGCGGTGATGGACTGCATGGGTCTGCCCATGCCCGACAAATGGGCGAAGCTGGTGCAGTGGGTGCAGGACGGTCCGTATGAAATGGAAAACCGTCCCTGTCTGGAGGAATGCCTGACGCCCGAGTACCTGTTTGAACCGGCTTCCATGCCTGACCAGGTAGATGAGGCGCTGCATTTCCTGCTCTACTTGCCCATCCGCGAATAGACGGCAATACAAATTACTTACACACAACGGCCGGCTGTTTCAGCCGGCCGTTGTGTGTAAGAACACCGATTGGTGCTCAACTTCTCATTTGATAAAGGTATTGTTGCGTAAATCCCTGAAAGCGGTTTGCAGTTCTTCGTTGGTGTTCATCACAATCGGCCCGTACCAGGCCACCGGTTCTTTGAGCGGCCGACCAGAGATGAACAGAAAGCGTACCCCTTCATCGCCTGCCCTCACCTGCACCTGCTCGCCTTCATCGAACACCACCAGCGCGTGATTGCCCAGCTCGCTGGAACGCTCCAGATCGAAATAATTGCTCCCCTCGGCGTCATAGGAAAAAGGGTTTTCCTCATGGCAGAAAACACCGTTGCCCTTGAACACATACGCGAACGCGGTGTGATCCGGCGGAGTAGGGATGGCGTACTCGGTTCCCGGCGCCAGGCTCACATCCAGGTAGCGCGGCTGGATTGCCACGTTTTCCGCCGGGCCGTGAACGCCGGCATAATCGCCGCAAATGACGCGCACAAAAACGCCTTTCTCAGGCTCCACGGCCGGAATATCGGCATCCAGAATATCCTGATAGCGCGGCGGGCTCATTTTCAGCGCGCTCGGCAGGTTGGCCCAAAGTTGAAATCCGTACATGCGGCCCTGCGGGTCGCCCTCAGGCATCTCCTGGTGCATGATGCCGCTGCCGGCGGTCATCCACTGCACATCGCCCGGTCCAATCACGCCCTTGTTGCCCAGACTGTCAGAATGTTCCACCCGGCCCGCCAGCACATAGGTGATGGTCTCGATGCCGCGGTGCGGATGCCACGGAAAACCTTTCTCATACAGATCGGGCGAATCTCCTCCGAAATCGTCGAGCAACAGAAACGGATCAAAGACGCGTGTTTTTCCAAACCCAAACGCCCGGTGCAGATGCACTCCGGCGCCTTCCAGCGTTGGCTGGCTCTTTAAAAGCATTTTGATCTTTCGATTGGTGGGCATGATGCTCCTTTCCCCCAGACTTTGCGTATGCTTTGGCAGAATAAATGATTAAGATTCATTAATATTTTACCCTTTCAGGTCATGTTCTGCCATGCCTGTAATACCGGTTCCAGATATGGAAGGCGTAGGTTGGGTTGAATACGACAGATTACTGCGTGATCTGTCGTATTCAACCCAACAGCATGTTACGAATGTTGGGTTTTGTGGCGTTTGGCTTCGCCAAACGATCTCAACCCAACCTATACGGATTTTGACCATACCATGCCATGGGTAAGCCATGTCAATATTTGTAAAAAGTAATGAACTTTACTTGCGTGCGAGTATCACTGCTGGAATCTGTGTTAACATTTCCCCATCACAACGGGAGAAAAGAATCATGGAATATCGTAATCTTGGTAAATCAGGTTTACAGGTTTCTGTTATTGGCATTGGCGGCAACCGCTTTGGGCATGAGAAGATGCCCCAGGAAGAAGTCAACCGCGTGATCGACGCCGCGGAAGAACTGGGCATCAACTTTATCGACACAGCCAATGTTTACACCGGCGGCAACTCGGAAATGACGCTGGCCAAAGCGCTGAAGGGCCGTACCAACCGGTTTATTGTGGCCACCAAGTTTTTAGTGCAGATGGATCACTCCATCAAAATCCCCAACCACTGCGGAGCATCGCGCTATCATCTGATGGACGCCATTGAAGGCAGCCTGCGCCGCCTGGAACGCGATCACATTGATGTGTATTATCAGCATGCCTGGGATGACACCACCCCTATTGAAGAAACTCTGCGGGCGCTGGATGACCTGGTACGCGCCGGCAAGGTGCGTTACATCGCTGCCTCCAACTTTTTCTCCTGGCAGTTGGCGCACGCCAATCTGCTGGCGGAGGTGCGCGGGTGGACGCCTTTCATCGCCGTGCAGAACGAGTACAACATGTTTGACCGGCTGGACGAGCGCGAGGTACTGCCTTTCTGTAAAGAACACAATGTGGGGTACATCCCGTACTTCCCCTTGGCGAGTGGTTTTCTGACCGGCAAATACAAACGCAGTCAGGCCTACCCGCAGGGTTCGCGCGCCGAAGACTTTGTAAAAGCCGGACGCGATATCCCCTATAACACCGACTGGCACTTTGACCGGATTGAGGCGCTGGAAAAATGGGCGGTGGAGCGCGGGCATACCCTCACCGAACTGGCCCTGGCCTGGCTGCTGGCTCGCCCGCATATCTCCTCCGTCATCAGCGGCGTCACCCGCCTGGATCAACTGTACAGCAATGTGCGCGCCGCCGATTGGCATCTGAGCGAAGCCGAATTCAATGAAGTGAACGGGATTCTGGAGAACCCGGCCGGTAAATAAGCTTAACGGGTTTTAACCTGTGCCGGATACAATCTGTTTCATGATGAAACGGAACATTGAAGCATGAACATGCGCAGTTTTCTCAGCCGGTTATATCTTGGCGGCGGGGCTCTCCTCGCCGCCAGTTATCCTCTCGTTATCGAGCGGCTTTCGCTACAGATCAATACCTATCGCATCCCGGTTCGCCGTTTGCCACAGGCTTTTGACGGGTTCACCATCATCCATCTGGCCGATCTCCATTATGGCCCGCTGTTATCCCTCACCGGCGTTCAGCAGGTGGTGGATCAGGTGAACCGCATGGAACGGGATATTGTGGTGAATACCGGTGACAACCTGGTTCATCATGGCAATCCGCAGGCGGTGGATGAGGTCTGGCGGGTGCTGGCGCAGTTGAGCGCTCCGCGCGGGGTGTATTCGGTGCTGGGCAACCACGATCATTGGGGCGGCGCAGGCCGCTCACTGGCCTGGATGGATAAAAGCGGGCAGAACCTGCGTCACCGCTCGGTGGCGATTGAGAAACACGGCAGCCGGATCTGGCTGGGCGGGGCGGGTGATTTTCGGGCAGACGAGCCAGGGATCGATGCCGCCTTTGCCGGGGTGCCAGACGAGGAATGCAAGATCCTGCTGGCGCACAACCCCGATACCGCCGATTTACCTTTTAATACCTCAGTTCAACTGGTGCTCAGCGGGCACACGCACGGAGGGCAAGTGGTTCTACCGTTTCTGGGGCCGCCGGTGCTGCCGGTGCACAACCGCCGCTATTCCAGCGGATTTATACGCTCCGATCATACCGATGTGTTTATATCACGCGGGATCGGTTCCACCGCGCCCATCCGGTTCAATTGCCCGGCAGAAATCGCAGTTTTAAAGCTCACACCGGAAGCTTAAACTACAGTAATACTCTTTGAAATAGATGGGCCAGAGAAACCCGCTCTGGCCCGATATTCGTATACTCGCTATCCGGGGAATATGTTTGCCGTAGGTTCTCCGCTGAATCATCCATCCCATTCGTGGATGACTCGCTTACAGATCCTGGCAAATTACCCAAATACCCAATCCGTGTTGGATTTTTATGGCCAGTCTTTTGAATCCCAGCCGTGTTTGCCGCGTAAAGGCACAAACGCTACCGGGATGTTCTTGCGGTTGGTGAATTCGCCCTCATGCCGTCTCCACACCTGCAGGCTTTGATTGAACCGGTCACCCACGGGGATCACCAGCCGTCCGCCCTCCGCCAGTTGATCCAGCAACGTCTGCGGGGTATGGGGGGCGGCGGCCGTCACCACAATGGCGTCATACGGAGCGGCATCCGGCCAACCTTCAGAACCGTCACTCTCGTGTACGAACACGTTATGGATATCCAGGTTCTTCAACACCTCCATGGCATGCCGGGCCAGTTCGCCGTAGCGTTCCACGCTGTGTACGGATGCTGCCAGTTGAGCCAGCACCGCGGCCTGGTAGCCTGATCCGGTACCCACTTCCAGTACATTATCAGAACCGGTCAGCTCCAATAGTTCGGTCATCAATGCCACGATGAACGGCTGTGAAATGGTCTGTCCCTTTCCGATGGGCAGTGGAAAATCTTCATACGCCAGTGATTGCTTTTCGGCGGGAACAAAGGCGTGCCTGGGTACCACGCGCATGGCTTCCAGCAGACGCGCATCTTTCACGCCGCGCCGCTCCACCTGGCTGGAAACCATCAGATGCCGCTCGCGTTCGTAGGGCCATTTGGTCTTCATGACATCATTATAGCAAAATCAAGCCTTCACCCGCGCGGGGTTATAATACAGGTTTGCGTGAAGTAGAAAAACATCATGGGAAAATGGAATGACACCAACACTGAATTATGTGATTGACCTGGCGCGTAAGGCGGGTGGAATCCTCCGCCAGCGGTTCGCCGAACCTCATCAAATCGAGTACAAAGGAGTAATCGATATCGTCACCGAAGCCGACAAGGAATCGGAGCGCTGCCTGATTGGCCAGATCCAGCAGGATTTCCCGGATCACACCATTGTCAGCGAGGAAAGCGGGCAGGTGAACGGATCAAGTCGGCACACCTGGTACACGGACCCCCTGGATGGAACTACCAACTTTGCCCACGGCGTGCCGATCTATTCGGTTTCCATCGGTTATGCGGTGGATGGGATAATGACGCTGGGAGTGGTGTATGACCCCATGCAGGATGAATGCTTCAGTGCTGAACTCGGCCAGGGAGCATGGTTGAACGGTAAACGCATTCATGTATCCCCAGAAACGGATCTGAATAAAAGCCTGCTGGTCACCGGTTTTCCATACGATATTCGAACCAACCATCACAACAACCTGGATCACTACGCCTGGTTTTCCACGCATGCCATGGCTGTTCGCCGGTTTGGATCAGCAGCCCTGGATCTGTGCTACGTGGCTGCCGGTCGCCTGGAAGGTTACTGGGAACTGGTGGTGCAGGCATGGGATGTAGCTGCCGGTTCGTTGATCGTACAGGAGGCGGGTGGGATGGTGACGGATCTGGACGGACAACCCGATTTCTTCAAACCGCCTTACCGCTTGATTGCCGCCAATTCGGATATTCATCGCCAGATCCTGGCGGGTTTACACCGCGCCGAATAAAGTCGTCGATTTACTGATAAAAAACGGGTTTCGCTTTTCAGTTTAGAAAAAGAGAAACCCGTTTTGTATTTTGCTAACTTTATCCCGGCAGCCCCAGCCGCTTCACCGCAATCTGCAGCAGGTTGTCGATCATCTCGGTGTAACTCATCCCGGCGGCTTGGGCCGAGTATACATACGAAGCCTGCAGCGGGTCTGGAAACAGGAGCGGAAGCGGATTGACTTCCAGAATATAGATATTCTGCTGGGCATCCATGCGTAAATCCATGCGGCAGAAATCCACCACATCCAGCGCCTTCATGGCAGCCAGAGCGGTTTGCTCCATCTCGGTTTGCTTTTCCGGAGAAAGCTCGGCCGGGCAGACACGATAAACCTGGCTGTGTTCGTCTTCTTTTTGCCCGTGAGAATAATAGCCGGTGGGGGAACAGATCTCAATAATGGGAAGAACCCGGTCGCCCATCACACTCACGGTAAACTCGCGCCCCTCAATATACTTCTCAATCAGGATGGGCGTTTTGACCTCGTTCCAGGCCCATTTCACTTGTTTCACCAGGCTGTCGTAATCACGCACCAGGGCGTTCTGATCGATACCGATGGACGTGCCCTCATGCGTGGGTTTTACAAACAGCGGATACTCCAACTCAATGGGCGGAATCTCATCCGGGTTTTCCACCACCACAAAATCGGCAGTGGGCAGGCCCACCCAGCGGAAAACCTTTTTGGCCATGAATTTGTTATGGGAAAGCGACATGCCCAGCACCCCTGATCCGGTATACGGCAGGCGCAGCATATCCAGCACGGCCGGTATCTGGGCTTCACGAGAGACCCCAAAATGCCCTTCACAAAAATTAAAACAAATATCCGGCTGATAGGTCATCAGGCGCCGGATAATACTGAGCCGCGGGGCAATATACCTGACTTCATGACCCTTTTTGCGCAGCGCCTGTACCACGGCGCGCACCGTACGCGGGTCATCCAAATCATCCCAGTAATCATGATCCGGTGGATGTTCGGTATCAAACGGAACATCTTTCTTAAGGTTGGCGAGAACGGCAATTCTCATATGGAAGTACCCTCGGTTTTGTTGAATAGAGAGAAAGAAGCACACATCGATTATAAAAAATGATATGTGCTTACAAAATTTGATAGTTTAATCGATTCCGGTCAGAATGCAAGGGAAGGAAACGGTCCAAAATGCCCTTTTTCCTGTTCAGGATTTAAAGAGTGAGGTCTGATACCCCATGCTGTTACTTGACGTATTGGGCGGGGTGGTGTATTATTCTTGGCACCAAGCCCTCGTAGCTCAATTGGACAGAGCGTTTGCTTGCGGAGCAACAGGTTGGGGATTCGAGTTCCTCCGAGGGCACCAGCAAAACCACCTTTACGGGTGGTTTTTTCGTTGATGCAAGTTTCCCCGATCCGAAACACAAATCTTGTGAAAACCAGCAGCCTCATGAAAACTGGACAACCTGAATCTGTTTCATCAGTTAACGTTGCGAATAATGATGTGTTGTATAATTCTTTGGATTCACCCGGCAAGAAAAGATTTATTTTTATATCAGTTTAGAGGAGTAGAAAGATGAAACGAAACATTTTCGCTATCCTGGCAGTCGTTTGCATTATCGCTTTGCTGGCCGCCTGCAGCCCTGCTGCAGCACCCACCGAAGCCCCTGCCGAGGAAACCGCTGCAGCGACTGTCGCCGCAGAAGAAACTGTTGCCGTTGAAGCAACAGCCGCTGTGGAAGAAACTGCCGTTGCAACGGAAGCCGCCCCCGCAGAAAAGATTCAAATCGTCACCTGGCATACCCTGACCGATCATCACCAGGAAGCCTACCAGGCGATTATCGACGCCTTCAATGCCTCCCAGGACAAATACGAAGTGGTTGCCCAGCAGCAGCCCTGGGGCGAATATGACGCCAAGCTGCTTCAGGCTGTCAGCACCGGAACCGCCCCCGACTTCGTAGGCATGTTCCCCTCCGAAGCCATCAACTTCATTGAAGACGGCTATCTGTTTGATCTGTCTGTTTAGTTCGGCAGTGCGTTGCTGATGGCTGTTCGCTGCATCTCGCAGTCGTTTTCTAAGCTGCGTCAGCATGCTCTGAACACGTTGAGGCGTGAAA
>CAZHMZ010000026.1:22320-25524 GCA_964532655.1 uncultured Anaerolineaceae bacterium | reverse complement strand
AGCCATCAACTTCATTGAGGACGGCTATGCGTTTGATATGTCTGTGTTCATCAATGACCCCGAAATTGGTATGCCCAACCTGGAAACCGAACTGGCTCCTGGTGTTCTGCAGGGCATCAAGCAGTGGGGCATGGATCAGATCTACCTGATCCCCTCCGGCATGACCGGCGAAGTGCTGTTCTACAACAAGACCATGCTCGATGAACTGGGTCTCACCCCGCCCACCACCTGGACCGAGGTAGAAACCGTTTCCAAAGCGATTTATGAAGCTTATGGCATCCCCGGCTTTGGCACCGACTCAATTACCGATACCTATCAGACTCTGGTCATGCAGGCTGGCAGCTCATACATCGATGCTGAGAATAAAACAATGTCCATCGATCGCGCGATCGGTATCGAAAAACTGAACTGGTTCGCCAACGGCGTCAAGGAAGGTTACTTCCGGCTGGTGGGCGAAGATATGTATTTCTCCAACCCCTTCGGCAGCCAGGCAGTGGGTATGTACATTGGCTCTTCCGCCGGTGTTGACTATGTGTATGCAGCCATCCCGGCTGAAGGCGAAGCTGGCTACTTTGAAGTAGGCGCCACCACTGTTCCGCAGGAAGGCCCCGTGCAGTACATCTCCAACTGGAGCAACGGCGAAGTCTGCCTGTCCAAGGACGAAGAACACGCCCGCGGTGTTTATGAATTCCTGAAGTACTTCACCTCCCCCGAGGTTTCCGTTGAATGGGCCAAAGCCTTCGGCAGCGCCCCCGCCTTCAAGGCTGCAGTTGAATCTCCGGAATTTGTTGAATTTGCCTCCACCAACATCGCCCTCAAGGCGCTGACCGAGGAACTGCAGTACGCCGGCTTCCTGCCCAGCATTTACGGTACCGACACTGTCCGCACCGAGATCGACAAGATGGTGCAGTCTGTTGCCCTGGGTGTTACCGACGCCGAGACCGCTTTTGACGCATTCATCGAAGCCAGCAACGCCGCACTGCAAAGCGCTCAGTAAGTATCGTTTTAATTTCGTGATGTAGAAAGAGCCGCCCTGTTCACCCGAAAAACCGATGGTTTGGGTGGCGAAGATGGGCGGCTCTTTATGTTTTGTCAGACAGGAAAACAATATGGAAAAACCCGTGACGAAGTTTGTGATGTACTCAGGATTGCGCACCATTGGTGGTGTGGTTGCCTCGGTGACTTATGGGAAGGACCGCGTCATCTTTGAATTTGGCTCCGCGTATGAACCCTCAACCGCAGTTTTTGACGCCATTGTGGAACCCCGTACCGAAAATCGGGTGCGCGATCTGTTGAAGATTGGTATTCTGCCAAGAATTGACGGGATGTACCGCAGGCAAGATCTGGGCGGGTATCCTCTTATCAGCGCCGAGGAGAGTGATTTGAACACCGCGGTATTCATCACCCATCTGCATCTGGATCACATGGCCCTGATCGGTACGGTGGCGCCGGAAATCCCCGTCTATATGCATCACAACGCGCAGGTCATCGAGCGGGCGCTGGAAGCCACAGGCAAAGGCGTGCCGACACTGGAACGGGGTTATACCGATCTGATCCCCAATGCGCCGGTTCAGGTGGGACAGCTTCAGGTACTGCCCATGCTCTGCAAGGATACCGGTCATTGCGATTTTTCCTTTTTTATCACCACGCCGGATGGAACCATCCACTGGACCGGCGATCTGTGCCTGCACGGCATGCAGGGTGAACTAACCTGGGCGCAGATGGACTTTCTCAAGTCACAGAATGTCGATGTGATGCTGTGCGACGCCACCGCGTTGATCGACTCCGGTCTGAAACGGGTCTATCATTCCGCGGATCCCAAAGTGATCGTTCCGGACAGGAACATCCCCAACGGCATGCTCACCGAACAGCAATACAAGACTGCGCTGTACGAGCGCATTCGCGATTGTAGAGGGCTGTGTGTCTTCAATTACTACCAGCGCGAAATGGATGAGGCCGGTGATTATATGCAGTGGGCTCAGCAGTGCGGCCGGCAGTGCGTGTTTGAGCCGGATGCAGCCTATCTGGTGTACAAATTCTTCGGAATGAAGCCAAATGTTTATATCCCCGATGCAAACCGTTTCGCGGCGCAAACTGCCCCGCAGTGGCTGAAGGAGCTGTTGGCGAACGCCAGGGTGGTGACTGCCGATGAGATCAGGGCCAACCCGGCCGGTTATCTGCTGCAAAACAGCTACCGGCACATCATGGAATTGCTCAGTCTGCCGGCTGAGGATGCGATCTATCTGCATGAGGGCGGTGAGCCGCTGGGTGATTATGACCCAGCCTTTGCCAATATGCGTCGTATTCTCGATATCGCCGGTTTTAAGTACGTCACCTCTGACGACAACTATTTTGGACACGCGTATCCCGGTCAGGTCAAATACTTTGTCGATCAAATCGATCCCAAAGTGCTGATCCCCTGTCATTCCTACAATCCGGAACGGCTGCTGCCCCATACCGGACGGCAACTGCTGCCTGAACTGAATCAAACCTATATTCTCAAGGATCATCAGTTTCATCCGGAAAATGGACAGGAGTCTTAATGAGTGAAGTACTGGTTTTTTGCATCGATGCGCTTTGCACGGGCGATGTGGAAGAAATGCGTTCCATGCCCCACTTCGGCCCGCTTTTGAAAACCGGCTCGTATGTTAAAAACATTGAACCGGTCTGGCCTGCCCTGACGTATACCGGTCATACCGCCATCCTGACCGGTTGTTATACCGACCGGCATGGCATTTTTCACAATGAGAAAATTCGCCGCGGCGGATATCTTTCCGAACCGTGGTTCAACATGAAAAAGGATGTAAAGGTTCCCACTTTGCTGGATATAGCCCGAGAACAGGGCCTGACCACCTGCTCGCTTTCCTGGCCGGTTTCGGGCGCCGCCGCGTATGACATGAACATGCCCATGATCGTTCCCTATTCCTATAAAGGCTGGGAACCCGAACCCTGGCTGGAAAACACCGCCACCCGCAACCTGATGGAGCGCTACTTTCACAAGCACGGCCGTTATATCATGGGCCCCGACAGAAGCCTGGATCTGCTGACCATGGCGCTGGCGCTGGATATTCTGGAAGATTACGATCAACCGGATATCATGCTGGTCAAAATGTGCGACCTGGACTCCGCCCGCCATACATATGGCGTGAACCATCCAAAAGTGACCGATCAACTGCGCAAGCATGACGAAGAATTTGGCTCCAT
>CAZHMZ010000026.1:0-22220 GCA_964532655.1 uncultured Anaerolineaceae bacterium | reverse complement strand
GTACGCGCCTTTCTGGAAACATTGATCGAACGCCCTGACATCCGGCTGGATTATGTGATGGACGCGGAAGAAGCTGCGCAGGCTTTCCGCCTGACCGGCCCGTTTGATTTCATTCTGGAAAGCCGGCTGCCCATCTCATTTGGTGAGCGGCTTGACGGCGATACCATTTGGGGCAGCCAGGTTCCGGGTGATCACAAGATCGGCGCGGCAACCCACGGCGGCGGTCCCAAACGCACGGAACTGACTACCTTTATCGCCAGCGGTCCGGCTGTGCAGACCGGTGTGGTGGTGGAACGGCGTTCCATGGTGGACGAAGCGCCGACCCTGGCAAGAATGCTCGGCTTTGATATGCCTGATATGGATGGTATGCCAATCGAAGAATTGTTAAGGTGAAAATATGCAGGTAACAGTAGATCATTTGACCAAAAGATTTAATGATGTGACGGCGGTGGACGATCTTTCCATCACCCTGGAAAGCGGCAAGCTGATCGCGCTGCTGGGCCCTTCGGGATGCGGCAAAACGACTGTGCTCAATGTTCTGTCCGGCATCCTGCCGGTGAGCTCCGGCCGCGTCCTGTTCGATCAGAAAGATGTGACAGCTTTACCGCCCGAGAAACGAAATGTGGGTCTGGTTTTTCAGAATTACGCCCTCTACCCGCACATGACCGTGCTCGGCAACATTTGTTTTCCGCTCGAAATCAAACGCATGCCCCGCAAAGAGCGGCTGGAAAAAGCCATGGAACTGGCAGAGCTGGTGCACGTATCCGATCTGCTGCAGCGTAAACCCAGCGAGCTTTCGGGCGGGCAGCAGCAGCGTGTGGCCACCGCCCGCGCACTGGCCAAAGAACCGCAATTGCTGCTGCTGGATGAGCCCCTCTCCAACCTGGATGCCAAACTGCGTGTAGAAATGCGCGAAGAAATCCTGCGCATCCAGCGCGCTTCAAAAATCACCACCGTGTTTGTCACCCATGATCAGGAGGAGGCTTCCTCTATCGCGGATCAGGTGGTTTTGATGAAGCTCGGAGTGCTTCAGCAGGTGGATTCGGCCAGAAAACTATATGATGAACCGGTCAATTATTTCGTGGCCGATTTTTTGGGCGCTCCGCCCATCAATAAGCTGTACGGAACCATGCTGGACGGTCGTTTCTGTTTCAGGGATTCACAGGTTTGTTACGAAATCCCGCTGCGCCGACCGGTTGAAAATGGAACCGAACTCATCCTGGCTGTCCGGCCGGAGAGCATTGTGGTTCCGGCTGGAGATCGTAAGCTGAATTCGACGGTGGTGGAACGTTATTCCATCGGCAAAGACGAATTATCCCTGCTGAGCATTGAAGGCCAGCGTTTTCGCGCCTATATCAGCGGCGACTACCCCATCCGCGTTGGCGATCCGCTCGAATTCAGTCTGAAGGGGAAAGGCGTATTCCTGTTTGATGCCCGTACTGGCGAGAGGTTGTCATGAGCATCATCAAAAAGGCAACCGCGCTGCCACATCCCAGGAAAGCCGCTGTGGACCGGCCCAGGGTGACGCTCAAGACTTTTTTGGAGCCTGCGATCTACCTGGCGCCGTTTTTGGCGGGGATTTTCATTTTTACTCTGTATCCATTCCTCAATGTCATGCTGATCTCGTTTAAAGAAGCATACAAGCTCAACGGAACGTTCTCGGGCTATGGGATCCAGAATTACGCCAAAGTAATCAGCGACCCCTACTTCCTGAACGGGCTGAAGAATACGGGTATGTATGTGCTAGCCGTGGTGCCCATCGCCACCGTGATCTCGCTGCTGTTTGCCAACCTGCTCAACAATGTGAAAAAGTTCAAAGGCTTTTTTCAGACCACCTACTTTTTGCCGATGGTCACATCGGTGACGGCGATCGGCCTGGTTTGGAAGTGGTTGTTCAACTTTGATTACGGGTTGGTCAATTACGGTCTCTCCCTGCTGGGCGCTGCACCGGTCAACTGGCTGAACGACCCCACCTACAATCTGCCGGCGCTGATCATATACGGTGTGTGGAGCATGCTCCCGTTCACCATTATCTTGCTGCTGGCCGGTTTGCAGAATGTGAACCCGCTGTATTACACCACCGCCCGCGCGGATGGGGCCAAACCCCTTACCATTTTTTTCCGCATCACCCTGCCGTTGCTTGCGCCTACCATCGGGCTCACGCTCATCATCAATATGATCTCCGCCTCCCAGGTGTTCACCGAACTGTTCCCGCTGTTTAACGGCAAACCGGGTTCCGCCTACTCGCTTTACACCGTGGTGTACTATCTGTTTGACGCATTCTATGTCAAATGGAAGCTGGGCATCGCGGCAGCCAGCGCTGTGATTCTGTTTCTGATTGTGTTTGTGCTGACGGCAATCCAGTTGTTTATGCAGCGCAAGTGGAGGAATTACTAAACCATGAAGACTGTCAAACAATTCATTCCCTATCTGGTTCTGGCCATCGGCGCGATCATCATGGTTTTCCCGTTTTTCTGGATGGTGGTTTCCTCGCTCAAGACGCCCGCCGAAGTGAATACCACGCCGCCCACCTTCCTGCCGGCCAATCCGGTTTTTGAAAATTACACCTATGCCTTTTCAAAAACCCCGTTCCCCATTTACTTCCGCAACTCGGTGATTGTGACGATCGCCTGTGTCAGCCTGACCTTGCTGACCACCATCCTGGCGGCATTTGCCTTCTCACGGCTTAAATTCCCCGGCCGGGACCTGTTCTTCTCGGCGCTGCTGGCGTTGATGATGATCCCTTTTGAGATGCTGATCATCACCAATTACCAGACTATGGTGAAATGGGACATGATTGACAAAATTGTGGCGCTGATCATTCCCTTTACATCCAGCATTTTCTACACCTTTGTGCTGCGCAATTTCTTCCTCTCCATCCCGGACAGCCTGTATTATTCGGCGCGAGTGGATGGAGCCTCGAACTGGCAGTACCTGTGGAGAATCATGGTGCCTATCGCCAAACCGGCGCTGGCCACCATCGCCCTGCTGAACGCCATCATCTGCTGGAACTCCTTCCTGTGGACCATGATGATCACCAACACCCCGGAAACCCGCACTCTGCCGTTTGGTCTGTACGCGTTCATGACATCCGCCGGTATCCGCTATGAGCGGTTGATGGCCGCCGCCACCATTGTGATCATTCCCATGATCGTCCTGTTCATCCTTTTCCGCAAAAATATCGTTACGGGTGTTTCGCGCGGCGGTCTCAAAGGTTAAAATTTCAGGATGACCCATATTGCAGTACGAATTGGAGGTTGAAAGTATGTCGAATTTAATTCCCATTGATGTGTTGGGCCATGCTGATTACGGTGGACGTCTGAACCGGAGCAGAACCAGCCCCGGAATGGCTCAGTTTGGTACGCAGATCGACCGGATCAGAGATGCGAACCCTGACGGTACACTTTTGCTTGATTCAGGCGACGAGTTTTCCGCCAAATATTGGCCCGGGATCCCCGTGGTGGAAGCTTTATCGGTATTGAAAACGGATGTGATGACGCTGGGGAACCATGAATTTGATGACGGACAGGCTTTGCTGGAAAAGTGGATCGCCCACGCCGATTACCCCATTCTGTGCGCCAACATCACCGAAAAAGCAACCGGCAACCTGGTGAAAGGCGTCAAACCCTGGGTGATGCTCGAAAAGCGAGGCATCAAGATCGGCATTCTGGGGCTCACCACCGAATATACGCCCTTTATGGTGACCGCTCCCATGTTCGCTCCGTTTCAGGTACATGAATGCGTACCTCTGACGCGCAAATACATCCCTGAGATGCGGGCTGCCGGTGCACAAATTGTGATCGTGCTGGCGCATTTCCCGTTTTATATCGACGAGAATGGCAACATCAGCGGGGAGCTGTATGATGTGCTGGCCAATATCCCCCCGGTGGATGTATTCATCGGCGGGCATATCCCCGGCGACTATGCCGACACGGTGCTGAACACCGCGGTGCTGAAAGGCGGGTTCGCGGGGGTCAGTTTGCCGCACGCGCGTTTGTGGTTCGATCCTGACCGCAATGAGGTAGTTCGCAAGGAATGCTTTGTCCATCACACACCGATGGACGGCGAGGTCAAAGAGGTCTACCGCGCCTATGCCGATCAGGTCATTGCGCCGTTCCGCGAGATGTTTGATATGGTGCTGGGCGTGGCGGATGAAAAATGGGTTCTGCATCTCTCCGAAGAGACCAAACTGGGCAACTGGCTGGCCGATTGCATGCTGGACACAGCCGGCACCGAGCTGGCTTACATGAACGCCACCAGCGCGGGCGGCTCCATCGAACCTGGACCGGTCACCGCTGAAGATCTCACCTCGGTATGCGGGTTCAATGACCCCATCTATACCTCGGAAATCACCGGCAAACAGTTACGGGATTTGTGTGAACTGGTGTTTGTGCCCGAGCGGTATGGAAATAATGCCGGTATCCTGTATTCGGGTTTTATCATCCACGCGGATCATACCCAACCAGCTTTTCACAAAATACAGGCCATCACCCTGCGCGACGGAACCCCGCTGGATCTGAATCGTAAATACACGGTAGCCAGCTCGGAATACATGTCATCCGGTGGGAATGATACCTCGCTGATCGCCAAACAACTCACCTGGAAGAACACGCAGATCCGCTTCTGGGATGCCATGTATGCCTATTTGCGCAAACACGGCAAAATGCACATCTCGCCCGAACAGCGGATGTACGAGACTGGCCGACCGGAGAATAACAACGCGCCGTTCTAAGCTGCCTGACTCTGGCGGGGGGGATTCTGGCAGAGTCAACCACTCGCCGGTTCAGGTTTTACGAAACACAATATGGAAACGGACGTGCAGACGTCCGTTTCTTTTTGGATGAGCCAGATGATCTATGTCAGCGTCCGGTTCAAGATTACAATAAAAACAATACCAACCAAGGTTTTCAGCAGGAGCTTTCATGGAAAAAATTGATCCATCTCACGGTCTGGGCACCCTCGCCATCCACGCCACCGAAGGCGATAACCCCTATAACACCAACGTTACCCCCATTTACCAGTCGGCCATTTATCGTATCCCCGATGTAGCTACCGGAGCGGCTATTTTCCAGCGCGAAGACCCCGGTTATGTGTACACCCGTTTGAGCAACCCCACCCTTGATCAGGTTGCCGCCAAGCTGGCTGTCCTGGAAGGGATCGACCTGCTGCGCAAGGCACCAGACCGGCCGGTGGAGGAAGTTGTACGCGGACGGGTATTTGCATCGGGCATGGCTGCCATCACCACCGCCATCCTGGCAAAGGTACCCCGCGGTGGTGTGGTGATCGCCCAGGAAGCGCTCTACTCGCGCACGCATACCTTTTTGCATGAAGCGGAGCGGTATGGGTTCCGGGTGGTATGGTTGACCAACCCCGGCCTGGAGGATTGGGAAGCCGCCTTCGCATCTGAACCGACGGCCTGCCTGGCGTATGTGGAAACACCCGTCAACCCCGGCATGGCGGTGATGGATATCGCCGCGGTGGTGGAGATTGCCCATCGCCATAACGCCTGGGTGATGGTGGATAACACGTTTGCCACCCCGTACTGCCAGCGACCGCTCACCCTGGGCGCCGATCTGGTGGTTCACTCGACCACCAAATACCTCAACGGACACGGTCTGCTGATTGGGGGAGCGCTCATCAGCAGGCATCCCGAGTTCATGCAGAACGAGGTCTACGAGGTTCAGCAAACTTTCGGCCCCACCTCCAGCCCATTTGATACCTGGCTGCTCAACAACGGATTGAAGACCTTTGAGATCCGCATGGAGCGGCATTGCAAGAACGCCGGCCAGATCGCAGATTTCCTCGAAGAGCACCCGGCTGTGGCAAAGGTGAACTACCCGGGTCTGGAATCTTTTGAATACCACCCGATCGCCAAAAAGCAGATGCTGGCTTACGGCGGGATGATGTCTTTTGAGCTGAAAGGCGGATATGAAGCCGGCGAGTATATGATGAACCATGTGCGCCTGTGCCGTCTGGCGGTCAGCCTTGGGCACCTGGATACGCTCATCGAACACCCGGCCAGCATGACCCACTCCAAAGTATCCCCGGAAGTGAAAGCCAAGGCAGGCATCACACCCGGTCTGGTGCGTTTTTCAGTGGGTATTGAAAATGTAGAGGATATTCTGGCAGATCTGGATCAATCCATGCGGATGGGCTGATCTCCTGCGCGCGTTTATTCCACCACGATATCGATGGTGAACCAACAGAAAGCCTCATCCTTATCGTCAGTCAGAATCCACACCGTTGAATAGGCTCCGCTCTCCAGCGGGGCCTTCATCGGCACCACCACCTCATAGATCTCTCCGGTATCCACCGAACCTGAAATGGTGGATTTTCCGTCGGTGGTATGCATGGGGTATCCGTTGCGATACAGGATATGCACTTTTTTACCAAACCAGGTATTTTCCCCGCTGTTCAGCAGTTCCCAACGCGCCTCAAAAGCCTGTCCCTTTCTGAGGGAGGTCTTGTAATAGGGATCGGTGCTGATGATGTTGCAGCTCCACATCGGAACGGCGGTGGTGACGGATGGCAGAATGATTCGGCTGGCTTCGGGGGTCAGTGTGCCGTCGGTGGGGATGGCGGTGAACAGGAAGGGGGTGGGGGTGATAGTGGCGCTGGCTGTACGGGTAGGCTGTGACGTGTTGGTGACGGTTGGGGCGGATGCGGTGAGCGTGGCGCCCTGCGCCGATTGGGTGAGAGCCGCCGAAAGGGTCTCAGCAGCCTGTGTCTGGGCAAGCGCTTCCACACGGGTGGCTTCCGCGTTGACGGTAGGGGTGGGTACCTGCACCCGGCCGTAATTGCAGCCGGCCGTAAAGATAGCCAGACACAGAAAAATCCCACAACAAAACAAAGCCGCTTTTGTTTTTGACGCCATCTCTTCACCTGCCCTGTGAGATACATTCGGACTGCGCCAGGTAGATCCATCACCTGACCGTAATGAATAGTATAACCTGTTTCCGGCTGCAACGTGGCTAAATTTGCCGGTAGAATGTACGTCCGCCAGCCAACAACAATTCAAACGCACCCCGCCGAAATAATGTGTTCATCGGAATGTGGGTTGGTGGGTTCCGGGCGGACGGAGTAACGAATCAACGGCATGTCTCCTGGAGAGATTTGTGTGCATACAAATCTCGCCGCGTATGTAAAAGATTGCCAACCCTGTCATCCCGAACGATAGTGAGGGATCGGCCAGGGAAAAATCTCACTCGTATTCGTATCTGGAAATGGTAAGATGACCTCCTATCCGATCCCTCGGGGCGGCGCGGACGCCGACCCCTCGGGATGACAAAAAAAGCTGGGTTGGTGGAAAAATTTGCCTTTCTTAGCGATCGCTAGGTTGGATGCGGGTGGACGGAGTAACGAATCAACGGTGTGCTACACATATCGCCATGAATGTGAAAGAATACAAATCCTGTCATCCCGAACGACAGTGAGGGATCGGCCAGGGAAAAATCTCCCTCGTTTTCCCATCTGGAACCGGTAGGATGTCCTCCTGTTCGATCCCTCGTGGCGGCGCGGACGCCGACCCCTCGGGATGACAAACAGGCTGGGTTGGTTGGGGAAAATTAGTCCTTCCTGGCGGCTTGTTGTTTTGGTGGGTTCTGGGCGGCTGGATTTTGCGAAGCAACGGCATTTGTTCCGCCCTCCACCCACCCTACCAAACCCACCGAAACGATTTATTCATATGGGGTGGATTGGTGGGTTCCGGGCGGATAGATTCTGCGAAGCAACGGCATAATTTCCAGCCGCCAAAAATGGTATACTACCCCTTTCTGTAAGGGCACAGACGTATGGCTTTGATTACCGCGGGAGCGTTATCCAAATCATTCGGACCGGACGATATTTTCAGTGGAATATCGTTCAGTTTGCCGCACCGCGCGCGGGTAGGGCTGGTTGGCCCCAACGGGGTGGGGAAAACCACATTGATGCGTATTCTGGCCGGGCTGGAAGACTCCAGCGGCGGCACGGTATCGTATGCGCGCAATCTGAAAATTGGATATCTGCCCCAAAACGCCATCCTTAATTCCGATAAATCACTGTGGGATGAGAGTCTCACGGTTTTTTCAGGCCTTCTGGATATGCAGGCCGAACTGATCCGGCTGGAAAAATTGATGGCCGAATCACACGATGAAGCCATCCTGGAAAGCTACGGCAAACTCCAGTCTGAGTTTGAGCACCAGGGCGGCTATACCTTTGAAAACCGTATGCGTTTCACGCTGAACGGGATGGGTTTCAACGAGGAAGATATGCACCGCCCGCTGTCACAGCTTTCAGGCGGCGAGCGAACCCGCGCCTATTTCGTCAAGCTGCTGCTAAGCGAGCCGGATGTGCTGCTGCTTGATGAGCCCACCAACCATCTGGATATCTCCGCCATTGAGTGGCTGGAAGCCTATTTCCGCGATTGGCCCGGGGCCACGCTGATTGTCTCGCACGACCGTTACTTCCTCAATCAGGTGGTCGATACGGTATGGGAGATGACGCCGTCCATCGAGGTGTACCGCGGCAATTACAGCGCCTATACCCAGCAGCGCACCGAACGCTACAAACGTCGCCTGCTTGATTATCAACGCCAGCAGGAGTTTATCGACAAAGAAGAAGAGTATATCAAGCGCAATATCGCCGGTCAGAACACCCGCCAGGCACAGGGACGCCGTAAACGGCTGGAACGCATGCTCGAAGACTCGCTGGTGGTGCGCCCGCTGGACATCAACGCCCGTCACCTGAGCCTGAACCTGGGCGAAGCCGCTCGTTCCGGCGATTTGGTTCTGCGTACCCGTGATCTGGTGATCGGCTATCAGGATGATCAGCAACCGCTTTTTAATGTGCCTGACCTGCTGCTCAAACGCGGTGATTGCGCGGCGCTGATTGGTCCCAATGGAGCCGGTAAAACAACCTTCCTGAAAACCATCTTGGAACAGATCCCGCCCCTGACCGGTGAGACCATCCTGGGTTCAAGCCTGAAGATCGGCTATTTTGCCCAGGCGCATGAAGGTTTGCACCTGGATTGGACACTCATGGAGGAGATCAGCAACGCCGCGCCCAACATGCTGCCGGCGGAGATCCGCAATTACCTGGCTCGCTTCCTCTTCACCGAAGATGATGTGTTTAAAGAGGTGAATGTGCTCTCGGGCGGTGAACGCGGCCGGCTGGCTTTGGCTATTCTGGCGCTTCAGGGAGCCAATCTGCTGCTGCTGGATGAGCCTACCAACAACCTGG
Organism: uncultured Anaerolineaceae bacterium; assembly: GCA_964532655.1. Taxonomy (GTDB): domain Bacteria; phylum Chloroflexota; class Anaerolineae; order Anaerolineales; family Anaerolineaceae; genus JAJFTV01. The sequence continues at coordinate 13,004 of CAZHMZ010000026.1, read as the reverse complement.
ATATCACCTCGCAGGAAATTTTGCAGACAGTGCTGTCTGAATTTGGCGGCACCATCCTGCTGGTCTCGCACGATCGCTTCTTAATCGACGCGCTGGCTACGGTGATCTGGGAGATCGAAACGGGAGCCAAATCACTGCGCGTGTTTGGCGGAACGTACAGCGAATACCGCGCCGAGCGTCAGGCCGAACAGGAAAAACCCGCTGCGTCACAGCCTACCGAGACTACCCGGCCAGGTAAAAACGCTTTGCCTGCCCATCAGAGTGGGGGCGGTAAGCCATCACAGCCAAAAAGCGCGCAGGCGCTCAGCAAGTGGGAAGTGAAACAGCACCGTGAACGACTTACCCTGGTGGAGATGAAAATTATCGAACTTGAAGGCCGCCAGGCTGCCATTGAACGACGATTGGAACGCCCGCCCCAGGATCCCGCCGAAGTGCAGCGGCTGGGTGAATCGTACCAGTTGATTCTGGCGGAGCTGGAAAAACTGATGGATGAGTGGGGAAAGCTCTCCGAAATTCTGGCAGACGTCCGTTATAACTGACTCTTCTGGCGGTAGTTGTAAACCCCTACCGCCATCCCCAAACCCACAATCGCAAGCACAATCAGGATCAGATAAATCCAGATGGTCAGAATGCCGGCCCACACCGGGAAGAGCACCCCGCACAGGCTGATGCTGAACTGAAACAGCGCGGCCACCAGTGTGCTTCCGCCTGATTTGTTGAACAGCCATGTGAACAGGATGGAAAGGGCTACAGATTGCAAAACGATGTGGGAAACCGGCATCACCGATTGGAGTGTGCCGTACACGAAGTGAAGCGGAAGCTGCCACGCGGCCCAGATCACGCCCAGAACCAGGCTGGTGCGTAAAGGGTTCAAAAAACCCTGTAAATGTTGCTGCAGAAAACCGCGCCAGCCGATTTCCTGACCGATCGCACCCGTCAGCAGGGCAGCGACGGTGAGAACCGTTGGGTACCCGGTGAGCGCCAGTAGACTGTACTGCCACGGGTTTTCAGTTCCCGTCACCTGCAAGAACAGACCGGCGAGCACGCCGATGACCGGCATAATCATCACCGCGGGCGCCAGCAGCAGCGCATTGAACCTCAGACTCCAGCCCTGTTTGAAAAAGGCACCCAGGCTCGCGCGGCCTTCAGTGCGGTTGAGCATATACACGGCTGCCAACCCGGGCCCTAGCGCGCCGATCAACCCCAGCAGCAGGTCCGGTACCGGCCCAAGGGTGATGACCTCGTAGGTGGACAGGATGCGCGGGATCCACCATACCCATGACCAGGCGATCGAAATCAGGGCGAACCGGATCACTTTATTCATTTTTTCGTTTTCAGTTGTCTGCATGGGATGCTCCTGCGGGGAGATTATAACGCGATCAGATCAAAAGCGGTTGGTGGCCGGATCAGATTGCTGTACAATCTGATTGAACAGACTACCGAAATGTCTTCCCCCATGTTTCTTTCAATCGATTAAGAGGTATTTCTTGGACCGATACCATGTAAAACCATCTCCGCCCATCCACCTGGCGGATTGGGATCCGAACAACAGCAGCTTTTTTGACGACGGAATAGAGGAGGGCAGGCGGCACGTATCTTAGGAGGGGTTGTTGGATGGGGTGATTGATGCGTGAGAGGAAATGACCCCATCTTACGTATACAGTCTGTAAGATATAATCACCCAACAGGGTAATTTATGGAGGTAGCGAATGAACCGAAAATTTAGCAGCCGGGCATCCAACCTGAATGCCGCCATCTGGCTGATTGGTCTTGGAATACTCTGGTTGACGGGCTTATGGTGGCCTGGCATCCTCATCCTGGTGGGCGTCAGCATGCTGGTGCAGGCGCTGGTGCGCAACCAGGCCGGCGATGAACCGGAAGTCATCACCACCACCACTGCTCCGCTTTCCGATGAGCCTAAAGCACCCGCCGAACCGGCCAACCCGGATGTGTGGGCAGACGAAAAAGCCGAAACGCCTTCGTTTATCGAAAAGGATCAGTTGAAAGGGAACCCGGCCGTTCTGCCTGAAAAATGCCCCGCCTGCGGCGGCCCTATTGGGGAGAATGCACACAAGGTAGTCTGGATGGGCGAGCATACTGCCCGTTGCCCGTTTTGCGATACCGTGATCAACGTGTAAATGTCCGTCCTCAAAGCCATCATCGCCGACAAAGACTTTTTACGGCTTCTGTTCCGCCTGGCTCTGCCCCTGATTGTTCAGCAGTGGATCCAGGCGTCTTTAGGTTTTGTCGATCTGCTGATGGTGGGTCAACTGGGCGATGTGGCGGTGGCCGCGGTGGGTTTGAGCAACCAGTTTTTCTTTTTATTGAACCTGGTTACCTTTGGGCTCGGCAGTGGAACGGCCATTTTTACAGCCCAGTTCTGGGGGAAACACGATCTGGCTGGTATTCGTAAAACGCTGGGTTTCAGCTTGCTGGTCAGCTTGTTTATCAGCCTGATTTTTTCGCTGCTGGCTGTACTGGCTCCACAGCGGATTCTGGGGCTGTATACCAGTGATCCGGCCGTAGTGGAAGCCGGGGCGGGTTTTCTTCGCATTGTTGGGCTGTGCTTTATCTTTTCCTCGTGCAGTTTCAGTCTGATCGCGGTGTTGCGCAGCATGGAGCAGATCCGCATTCCCATACTTGTCACCATCGGCGCGCTAAGCCTGAATACGCTGCTGGGGTATCTGCTCATCTTTGGGCATCTGGGTTTACCGCAGTTGGGCATCCGTGGTGCTGCAACCGGTACGACGATTGCTTACACCCTGGAATTCCTGGTTCTGGTGCTGCTGGTGTGCCGGGCTGGTTCACCGCTGGCAGGGCGCCTGTCGGAAATTTTTACGCTGGATTGGGGTTTCTTCGGTCGTTATCTGGTTACCACGGCTCCCGTGGTGCTCAACGAATTTTTGTGGGCGCTGGCAACCACGGTATACGCCGGTATCTATGCCCGCATCGGAACCGAGTCGATCGCCGCGGTGAACATTTCATCCTCCATCGAGCAGATGGGGTATGTCACCTTCATCGGGCTGGCCAATGCATGCGCCATTATGGTGGGCAACCGCATTGGGGCAGGTGAGAGCGGCCGCGCCTTTGAATACTCCAAACGGTTTATCGCCATCTGCCTGGCAGGCAGCCTGCTGCTTGGGTTGATCCTGCTGCTCGTGTCACCTGCTTTGCTGAACCTGTATGCCATCTCGGATAACGCGCACTTTTATGCCCGAAACATCCTGCGCATTTTCTCGTTCACTCTGTGGGTGCGCATCATCAATATCGTCATCATTATCGGCATCCTGCGCAGCGGCGGTGATACACGTTTTTCCTTCCTGGTGGATGTTCTATCCATCTGGCTGGTGGGCATCCCCATGGCGTTGTTGGGAGCGTTTGTGCTGCATCTGCCGGTTTACTGGGTTTATCTCATGGTCATATCGGAAGAATTGATCAAGATGATCGTCATGCTGTGGCGCTTTGCGTCCAAACGCTGGATGAACGATCTGACCCAAACCGCGGCTGCGCTTGATTAATTCACCTCAAGCCTGATAATGTTGTAGGGTCCGGAGAAAAGTTTCTCATCCCCTTTTAATCATGGAGAACAGAAGTATATTAAAATATAATCTGCTCCTCCCCTGGGAGCAAAATCGTATCACGAGGAAAAGAGAGTGGTTGAAACCGCGGCTTCCAAAAAATCGCCGGTGAAGTGGAAATTTATTATTGGGGGAAGCCTGATCGCCGCAGCAATTATTTATTTGATTGTCTCATCAGCACAGGCCAATGCACAGTATTTCCTGACCATCGATGAACTGAACGCACGGCGCACGGAATTTACCGGTCGCGATGTCCGAATTTCAGGCGTCGTCCTTGGCGATACGATCCAGTATGATATCGAGAACCATATTTTGCGGTTTACAGTAGCGAACATCCCCGGTGATCAGGATGAGATCGACCGGAGGGGCGGGATCGCTGCTGTGCTGCACGAGGCTGCTCAAAATGAGAATCTGCCTCGTCTCGATATCGTTTACAACAATGTCAAACCGGATCTTCTGACAAACGAAGCCCAGGCCATTATGACTGGTCACCTGAACGCGGATGGGACGTTTACAGCCAACGAACTGCTGTTAAAATGCCCCACCCGTTACGAAGAAGCTGTTCCCGACCAGGCCTCCGTTTCAGACTAGTTCCCCCCTTTGGCAAAATTGTTGATATCGTAACCGTATTGATTGTGACCTGTTTTTATAAACCATTATGCTGATTTATTTTGGTTATGGGATCTTGCTGATCACGCTGGCTGTCTGCATCGCAGCCATTGCAGCGGCTGTACTGGGTATCCGAAAAAATTCACTGGCTTGGACGCAAAGCGCCCGCAATGCTATTCTGGCGGCCTTCCCCTTGCTGAGTCTGGCGAGCTTGTGCCTGATCTGGCTTCTGGTGGACGATCGCTTTGAGGTGTTGTACGTCTATAACGTCATCAGCCGCGATATGCCGCTCTACATGAAAATCGCTGCCCTGTGGGGCGGACAGGCCGGATCCCTGCTGTTCTGGGCCTGGACACTGGCACTTTTCTCGGCCGCTGTCATGCTGCGTAAATGGGACCGCGACCGCGAATTCCTGCCGTGGGTGGTTATCGTCACCGCCATCACGCTCGCTTTCTTTGTGGGCATGATCATCTTCGTCGAGAATCCTTTCCGGCGTATCTGGCTGGACGGTTCTGGGCAGCAGTTGATTGCCATGTTCCAGCCGCAGGGCACCACCCAGATCATTCCCTCACGCGGGTATGGGCTCAATCCCCTTTTACGTCACATTGGCATGATCATTCATCCGCCCGCGCTGTACTTTGGCTTCGCTGCCTTTGTGATCCCGTTTGCCTTTGCCGTGGCCGCGCTGGTGACCAACCGCACCGACGACCGTTGGATCCGTATCACCCGGCGGTGGACATTGGTAGCCTGGCTATTCCTTTCGTTGGGTTTGGTGCTGGGCAGCCGTTGGGCTTACGATGTGCTGGGCTGGGGTGGGTATTGGGCCTGGGATGCGGTCGAAAACTCGGCGTTAATGCCCTGGCTGACCGGAACCGCTTTTCTCCATTCGGTGATGATCCAGGAGAAACGCGGCCTGTTCAAGCGCTGGAACATCATCCTGATTGTGCTGACCTACTCACTGGTCATTTTCGGCACCTTCTTAACCCGCTCGGGTGTGTTTTCATCGGTGCATTCCTTCAGCGAGAGTGCCGTGGGTCCGCTGTTTTTCACATTTATTGCCATTACGCTGGTGGCTTCACTGGCCCTGCTGTTGTACCGTTGGCAGGATCTGGCCGGCGAAGGACAGATGACCTCATTGCTATCACGCGAGGCGCTGTTCCTGGTGAACAACCTGCTGTTTATCGGCATTCTGGCGGTCACCTTCTGGGGCGTGGTTTTTCCGCTCATCTCTGAACTGATCAGCGGCCAGAAAGTGACGGTGGGACCTCCGTTTTATGAACGAGCCACATCGCCTCTGTTTGGCGGGTTGATCCTGTTGATGGGGCTGGCTCCGTTATCGGCCTGGGGGCACTCGACCATCAAAACGTTGGGACAGGCGGTCTGGAAACCACTGGCTGTCTCGGTAGTGATCCTGATCACGCTCTACATTACCGGCATGCGCCAGTGGGTGGCCCTACTGGGTTTGTGGCTGATCTCTTTTGCCATTCTGGTGACGGTGTATGAATATTTTCGCGGCGCCGCGGCACGCTGCCACAGTACCGGTGAAAATCTGGCGGTATCGTTGTGGAAGATTGGCGGCAAGAATCGCCGCCGCTACGGTGGGTATATCATCCATATCGGGTTGCTGCTGATGGGTATTGGTATTCTGGGGATTGAGTTATTCCAGGAAACCACCCAAACCACCGTATCTCAGGGACAGAGTGTGACGCTGAATGAATATCAGCTCACGTTCCAGTCGGTTTCCGTCTTCGATACTACCGACGGACGCAATGTGGCTCGAGCGGCTCTTCAGGTGGCGCAGGATGGGCAGGTGGTCGGTGAAATCTACCCGCGCCAGGATTATTACTACGCTTCGGAACAGCAGGTCACCGTACCGGGCGTGCTTTCCAGCCTGAAAGATGATCTGTATGTGCTGTTGATGGAATGGCAGGTTGAATCGCAGCCCACAGCCACCTTTAAGGTGTATTACAATCCGCTGGTCAACTGGCTGTGGATTGGAAGCATCGTTTTCATGGTCGGCGCCATTGTAGCTGCCTGGCCGGTTCGGAACCTGACTGCAACAAAGGGGAGAACTCGCTGAGGGTAATATGATGAAGGGAAACCCGCGTTTTCTACCTTACTTTCTGGCACTCCTGCTGTCATTGCTGATCACGCAGACGGTGTATGCCCAGGAGCAAATCCCCACGCCCTCGGATGATGATATCAACCGTGTGGCCGCCCAGATGTACTGCCCGGTGTGCGAGAATATCCCGCTGGATGTGTGTGACACCACCGCGTGTGTGCAGTGGCGTGAATTGATCCGCGAAAAACTGGCGGCAGGCTGGACCGATCAACAGATCAAGGATTATTTTGTCCTCCAATATGGCGACCGTGTGTTGGCGGCTCCGCCTGCCAGCGGGTTGAACTGGTTGGTGTATTTGCTTCCGGCAGGGTTCTTTTTAGCCGGCGTGTTTGTGCTGGTGAGGATCTTCAGTAAAGTGCGCAAGACCTCGAACAATGATGGGGCGGATGAGGTCAGCAGAATCCACCGTGATCCATATGAAAATCGCGTGGAAGAAGCGTTGCGCGAAAGGCGAAAGTAACCGATATGGAATTGCCGAAAAATCAAGCCGCATCTGAAAAAATCAACGAGAAGAAGTCCGTGCCATATTGGGCGATCATCGCGGCGTTTGTCATCCTGTTCGCCTTTTTGGGTTTGCTGGCTGCGGGCGTTCTGAATGTCAATGACCGCCCGATCCGCATGGGCGAAAAAGTCCAGCCGTTTGAGCTGACCACCTTTGACGGGCAGGTGATCAACACCGCCGACGCGGCGGGTAAAGTAGTGGTGATCAATTTTTGGGCCTCCTGGTGCCAGCCCTGTGAGAGCGAAGCCGCCGATCTGGAAGAAGCCTGGCGCGCTTATCAACCGGACGGTGAGGTGATATTCCTGGGCGTGGATTATGTGGATACCGAGACACCCGCTCTGGCGTTTTTGGAGCGGTATGACGTCACCTACCCCAACGGACCTGATCTGGGCAGCAGTATTTCGAGTATCTTCCGCATTCGGGGTGTGCCCGAAACCTATATCATCGGTGCGGATGGAAACCTGGCTTTCATGAAGAAAGGCCCCTTTGCCAGTACAGATGAAATTTTCTCGGCTGTGGATGCGGTGCTGGAGGGAGATGCGGAGTAAACCATGCTGGTAGGAGCCCTCTTTTTAACTCTGGCCGTGGCAGTGGCAGCCACAATGTATATCATCCTCCCGCTGTGGGAAAACCGCGGTTCGGATGAGCTGGTACCCCGCAAAGAAGTTTTGCAGAGCGAATACCGACGCTCCACCCTGCTGGCGGATCGCGACCGTCTGTTGAGCGCTTTGCTGGAACTGGACGCGGACTACGAACTGAGCAAAATTCCGGCCGGTGAATACGCGCCACTGCGCGAAAAACTGGTTCACGAGGCAGCGCTGACTTTGCGTAACCTGGATGAGATCAATCTGTCCGGAAAACGCCCGTCTGCTATCGGGACCGATGCAAAACCTGACGATCAGGCCGATCTGGAAGAGTTGATTGAGTTGCGCAAACGGGAGTTATCCGTAAAGCACGCAGGGCAGGAAGAGACCCCCAATTTGCCTGACCAGGCTACTTTACCTGACCGGAATACTTTACCCGACCAGAATACTTTATCTGACCAGAATTCTTTACCTGACCAGATTGCTTTATCTGACCATATCACCGCATATCAGGCTTACTGTACGCATTGCGGGAACCCCCTGATGGCCGGTGACCGATACTGCCCGGCCTGCGGTTCAAAGATCCCCTCCTGAGAAAACGGCTCCCTCACTGTTCATATTCGGTAATATTTTGGTTAGCAAACATTGCAAAACCGTTGGATGCGGTGTTTTGCGTAATTTACCTGAACCGGACCGGTCCGTTTTCAGGTAAAATTATGATGCCAGTCCTGTATATACAAAATCATAGGGCAAATGGGAAGCACCAGACGAATCGTTGGGTTTTCTCTGTATGAGAAGACGAAACGGTCAACCGTGCGTCCAAAACGAAGCCTGACAGCGTCAGAAGTAATTCTGATTATTGCTCGTTGAACACATTGATTTTCGCTTTTTTGTTGGATCATAACATTTCGGTAGGAGGGCATTATGGACAATCCGGAGAAAGAAAGCAGTCAGAAGGTGGTCGAAGACACTGATTTTCGATCCATTTTGGAACTGCAGCAGGATGGGATTGTCATTCTGGATGAAGGATATTCCGTTCAATATCTCAACCAACCGGCTGCTCAGATGCTTAATCTCTCCTGGTCGGACAGTCTGGGATCCTCTTTTCCGTTTGCGGTAGCGGCCAATGTACGGCAGGATCTGAGCATCTCCAGCGACCCGGAACGCTGGGTTCGGCTCAGCACCAGTGAAACAATCTGGAAAGGAAGAAAGAGCTACCTGGTTCAGGTTCGTGAAATCACCGATCATAAACGCGAAGAAAACCGTCTAAGCGTGGCTGCCAGTGCGGCAGAAACCCGTGCGATGGAACTGGAAGCGCTCAAGTTTGTGGCGGATCAACTGAACCAGATCGTTTTACGAGATGATACCATCCAGGCCGGTCTGCAGACGGTTCTGGCTCTGTATCCATCAGAAATGGTATGGGTACTGCTCCCCGCCGAGCACGATAGCTATCAAATGTACGCCGCTTACAGCACCCCTTCACCGGTGCTGAGCGAAAAGCGCATGCTCAAAGGCGACATTCAGTGTATGTGGATAGAAAAAGTTCTCAAAGGCGAGCTGGCCGAACCCTGCATGCTGAACCTGAAAGATTGCATGGCTCAAATCGGGTTTTCCACTTCCATCCCTGTGGTTAATTATTCCATTCCGCTGTATGTGAATGGGAAACCGATGGGTTTGCTCAATCTGGTTCCTTCCAGCGAGAAAGAACTCGATTTTGAAGAATTTAAAACTCTGAAAACAATCGGGCAACAATTCACCTTTGCCATTCAACGTGCCCTGCCGCCCATGCTGGCTGTCAGCCGCACAAACTATTATGCGGCGGCTGATCTCACCGATCGGATGACGGGCAGCGAACTGGATCTGGTAGCGGTCACCAAAAATGTGCTCAAACTGGCCGTTGAGATCACCGGCGCGGAAGCCGGCACATTGGGTCTGGTGAACGCTAACCGAATGAACCTCACCTTCCAGGCCATGCTACCCGAAACCCTGCCGCAACAGGTATTTACCCGTTCTGATGATCTGCTGTGGGATGTCATCGACAATGGCACCACAGCCCTACTGACAGGTGAAGCACTGGCAGAAAAACTGCCCATGTTTTTCACCGCCAGCGCAAAGAGCGTCATCCTGGTTCCGGTCAGTCTGGGCAGCAAGGTGTTGGGTGTGCTGGCGCTGTACTCACTGCAAGAGGAACGCCCGTTGAATGACTTTAACCGCGCCATCGCCGAATCGCTGGGCAAGCAGGCCGGTATGGCGGTTCAAAACGCGCACCAGTTTCTGGAAGTGCAGCAACTCACCGTCACCGACCCGCTCACCGGATTGCACAATCAGAAGAGCTTCATCACCCAGGCTGTACGCGAGATGGAGCGTGCCTGGCGCTACAAACGCCCGCTCTCCATCCTTTCGGTTGTAATTGACGATATTCGCTCGCTGAATGATCAGTACGGTCGTGAAATTGGTGACCGGATCATGCAGATTTTGGGGCAGATTTGCACCGAAAGCTTGCGGAAGGTGGATGTGATTGGCCGGTACACCGGCAGTAATTTCATCATTCTTTTGCCCGAGACCGATGAAGTGGGTGCAAGAGATGTGGCAGAGCGGCTGCGCATGAAGGCGGAGGGCTGGCGGTTGGGAACCTCGGAAGGAACCGTTCATTTTACGATCAGCCTGGGAATTGCCGGCCTGGTGAATAATGAGGTGCTGGATCTGGAACGCTTTATCGACCGGGCGAACCAGGCATTGTATACTGCTTTGCAGGCAGGGGGAAACAGGGCACTGGTATGGGCGCCCGAGAAAAAGAAACGCTGAGGCACATGTCTTTATTGAAAAGTGTATCGAAAATCCGTACGGCCGTACTGACGGTTGTTCTATGTGTATTGATTGGTTCTGGATGCCGTTTCTCCACCACCGGCGATGTGACACCACCGCCCGGGCAAACGACCGTGATTCCTGTCGGCGGTCAGTCCGATACAGTTGCTCCGACTGTACGCGTGGAAATGGACAATCAGCCTGTGCCTGCGATCACGCAGCCGGCTGCTGAAGTCACCGTTCAACCATCCGATTCTGTAGAGAATGCCGAGGTGATCTTCACCGGTGAGGTGGCTAATGAATCCGGCGGCCAGGTGCCTGATGGTCTTGTGGTGACTCTGCAGGTTTTCAAAGAGATGGAACTGTCTTCTACGGAAACCACCGATTTACAGACAGACGGGCGTTACCGTTTTGAACCACAGCCGGTTGAAGAAGACCGCCTGTTCCGCCTGTTCATTGAATATGACGGCCTGGTTTCTTCCACAGATATCATCGATCCGTTCAGCGAGGGGCTTTTCGGCGAATACCGGCTGGATTTTCTGATTTACGATAAAACCACCTCAACCGAGGGTCTGGTGATTGACCGTGCGCACCTCTTTGTGACCTCGCCTGCCGATGACTCCCTGCAGGTGGTGGTCTTTTTGCTGGTGACCAATCCCACCAACTTTGTGGTGACGGGTGAAGAGGGCGGGGCGGTGCTCAATTTCAGCGTACCTGAAAACGCTGTTAATCTGCAGGCAGATGATGGGGGAATGACCTCGCGATTTCTGTTCTCAAACAACGGATTTGGCGATACGCTCGATATCTACCCGGGCGTGCAGAAGCATGAGGTCCTGTATTCGTTTGAGGTGCCGTATACCCGCAGCCAGACGCTAAAATTGGATTTCCCCCTGCCTGTACAGGGCGGTACGGTGATTCTGCCGGTGGGGTTCACTTTGCGCGGGAACGAGCTGAAGTATACCGGCGAACGTGAAATGAGCACCGGTACGGTTCGACTGTACGATATTGAACCACTCGACGCGGGCCAGCCATTGGATTTTGCGGTATCCGGAAGGGCACGCACCGCTGGCCTGAGCACCGGTGCGCTGACCGTGATCGGGGTGAGCGCATTTGCGCTTGTTCTTCTCATCAGTTGGCTGTGGCTGAGAAGGAAAACCTCCGAAACCGCCGTTGGGCCGACAGCTGGGATAACAGACTTAACCCCGCTGGAACAGAACAAGGAACATTCCGCTGAAGGCTCATTGGATCCGGACGGCCTCCTGGACGCAAACAGCCTCCTGGATGAGAACGGCCTCCTGGACGAGAACGGCCTCTTGGACGCGATCATAGCGCTCGATCATGAATTTGAGGAAGGCCGCCTGGCTGAAAGTGAATACCGGCAGCGCCGTGAGCAGTTGAAAGACCGGCTTCGTCAGATCCGCGCTCATTAAGGAACCCATTCTCACCATGTTAATCCACGTACAGAACCTGCTCAAACGTTTTGGCGAGAAAACTGTGCTGCGCAGGTTCGATTTTGATGTGCGTGAAGGCGAATTTGTGGCACTGCTGGGTCCCAATGGGGCTGGAAAATCTACCTTTTTACGGATTCTCTCCTCCCTTGCCCGCCCTACCCAGGGGTTGGTGCAGATCGCCGGCTATTCGCTGCCTGGCGAGGCGGTTCAAATCCGCAGCCGGTTGGGGGTAGTCTCACACCAGCCACTTCTGTATGGCGATCTGACCGCCCAGGAAAATCTCCAATTTTTTGGGCGCCTGTACAACATGCAGAACATGCCTGACCGTATCCGGCAGGTGCTGGAACTGGTGGGGTTGTATCCCCGTCGGGCTGATCTGGTACGCACCTTTTCACGCGGTATGCAACAGCGGCTGGCGATTGGCCGGGCGGTTTTGCATGATCCCGAAGTGCTGCTGCTGGATGAACCTCACACCGGTCTGGACCAGGATGCCGCCGATATGCTGGATGGCGTTTTACGGCAGGTGGCTTCCCGCGGCCGCACAGTGGTGATGACTTCGCATGATCTGGCCCGCGCAGAAGCGCTGGCCACCCGTTTTGATGTCCTCACGCGCGGACGCATTCAGGCCAGCGCGGACCGCTCACAGATCCCCACCGATGGGCTGCTGGCTTTCTACCGGCAAACCCTTGAGCAATCGGCCATGCCTGAACCAGAGGAGTATCCGCATGAGTAGCCCGCGCGGATTTTTACGAGCCGTTCTGGCGGTCATCTGGAAGGATCTGGCGGCTGAAATGCGCAGCCGTGAAATTCTTTCGGCCATGCTGGTTTTCGCCCTGCTGGTGATCTTCATTTTCAATTTTGCGCTGGAACTCAACACCCAGGTACGCGCTGAGGTGACCTCGGGGATTGTGTGGGCCACGCTGGTTTTTGCCGGCACGCTGGGTCTCAATCGTTCTATGGCGGTGGAGAAAGACCGCGGCTGTCTGGACGGATTATTGCTGGCCCCGGTGGATCGCAGCGCCATTTATTTTGGCAAGATGATCGCCAATTTGCTGTTCATGCTGATCATGGCGGTGATTGTGCTGCCGCTGTACAGCCTGTTCTATAACCAGAACCTGTTCAACCCCGGTCTGGGGCTGGTGATTCTGCTGGGATCGCTGGGGTATGTGGCAACCGGTACGCTGCTCTCCGCTATGGCGGTGCAGGCCCGCACGCGCGATATCCTGCTGCCGGTTCTGTTGTTCCCTGTGATCCTGCCGGTACTGGTGGCGGCGGTGAAGGCCAGCAGCGCATTTATGCAGGCAGCCGCCTGGGCGGAGATTCAACCCTGGTTGACATTGCTGGTGGTGTACG
>CAZHMZ010000025.1:0-34636 GCA_964532655.1 uncultured Anaerolineaceae bacterium | reverse complement strand
TGGATTCGCGCGGCGGGGTACCGTTTATGCTGACGGTGGGCATCCTCATCTCGGTAGTCGGGCTGGTCTTGCTGCTGGTCGTGGTAAAACGCACCGGCAATCAACCCGCCCGTGAAATGCACGAAACAGCATAAAGCAGCCAAATGGAACCGGCAAACGCGCATGACGCCGCCGAGATGATCGTAAAAGCCGTGGAGCAGAACCGGTACCACGTGCTGGTGGGCAGCGACGCGAAAATGATAGATTTCATGGCCTGGTTGGCGCCCAAACGCGCCGCGCATCTGATCTACAGCCGCATGGGCTCACTGCTCAAACGCTGAGTTCGCGAATTGACAATACAAGGCGCCCTTCACCCCGAAGGGCGCTGTTTCATTAAACATGCATGAGTGTTTTGGTTAGGCTGTAACCATTTTCGGTCGGATCGATCCAATAGAGTATAAACAACGAAGCGACGCAATTATTGGATGACAGGAACCAGGAGAGATATGACCGAAAAAACGAAACAATCAGTGGGTGAAATTATTCATTTGGATACGGACTTTGTGAGCGCTTACGCGCGTACGGTGGAAGCCTTAAAAGCAGAAGGGTTCGGCATCCTGACGGAGATCGACGCCCGACAGGTGTTTAAGGATAAACTGGGGGTGGAGTTTCCGCCTTACAAGATTTTGGGGGCCTGCAACCCGCCGCTCTCGCACCGGGCGCTCTCGGCTGACCCGAACGCGGGCTGGCTGCTGCCCTGCAATGTGACCATCCGCCAGGCGGAAGACGGTCGCATTGAGGTGGGGCTGGTGGACGCAGTAGCCCGCCTGAGTGTGTTTGATAACGCCGAAGTGAAGGCGGCTGCGGAAGACGCGGCGGCCAGATTGGCGAGGGTGAAGAAATCCCTGGAGGGATAGAGGGATTGGGTGTATAACAAGATGGCGCCTTCCGTGAGGAAGGCGCTATTTGATATCATGTACGAGAGCACAGCCGAATACTGCCTGTACAGGTGGGTTCTCTGATTAGGAGATAGACCAACCTGCTAACCATGCAGGCATGAAATTCCTTAGTAGAAGGGTTTACCACCAGGAATATTTGACGATCTCTGCCAGGCCGCGGGATACCTCCCTGCCAAGCTGCCGTCCGTTTTCGCCGTTGGTCATCCAGATGATGCCCTGTCCGGTCTCCGGGCAGGCGATCATCATGTTGTGAATGCCTTCGTTCCAACCCGGATGCCCAAAGCGGGTCAGCCCGTCCTGGATGACGATATTGAAACTCAGCCCGCCCATGCTGATTTGCGGAACCATCATGCGGCGGATCGTCTCTGCCGAGAGCACCCGGTTCGACTCACTTTTCAGCGATTTGAGCACTTCCACGATCAGACAAGCCAGATCGGACGGCGTAGTCCACAAGCTGGCAGCGGCCTGTTCAGGATAAGTATGCCATTTGCCGGGCAGCGGCTCGCCGGTTTTCAGGTGAGCGCTGGCTGCTTGTGATGTGAACTCCTGCGGCGGTGTGGGATCGAAGGTGCTGTGTGTCATCCCCAGCTTGTCGAAGAGAATTTCTTTCGCAAGGACTGCCAGCGGTATACCGGTCACATCCTCCATCATCTGCTGGATCACCAGATACCCGCCGCCTGAATACAGAAATCCCTTCTCCGGTTCCTGCGCCATCCTCACGGGCTTCGAGTTGGCCGGCGGCAGTCCGTCGAGGATCTGCAGCAGGCTGGGCAGCGGACTGCCGGCAGGGTATCCCCGGTAGCCATGCAACCCCATCCCGGCGGTATGTGAGAGCAATCCCCGCAGGGTGACCAGCGGCTGCGTACCATCCGGGCGCACCCGGGTGTATTTGCTCGCGGGAATCTTCCAGGAACGCAGAAAGTCGTTGGCGTCGGCGTCCAGATCCAGCAGCCCGGATTCCACCAGATGCAGCGCCACCATACCGGTGACCGGTTTGCTGATGGAAGCAGCCTGAAAGATGGTCTTAGAGGTAATAGGCCTGTCACCACCGGCTTCCATCAGGCCATATCCCTTTGTCCAAGCCAGTTGCTCCTGATCGATCAGAGCCAGGCTGATACCGGGCACCTTGTAATATGCCATCCGCTGGATCAGCTCCATTTTCTTCGTCGGGTGTTCTGTGTTGCGGGAGGCGTTCAGCAAACCGTGTTCGATTGCCTGTATTTGTCGTTCGAGATCCGACATGGTGTCTTCTCCGGGTGAGTCGTCTGGGATCATTTTACTGGACACCCTTGAAGAATTGAGCATGGTGATATTGATTATTCTTAAATAATTGTACCTGTACACAGGACTTGAAATCCAGGTTTATGACGCGATCATATTATGGGGAAAATAGTTTTTCCCTCAAGCTATACTCCCTTTAATGATATACAGACATCGAAGAGAAGAAGTTACATGATAAGCGGGCCTTAAAAGTCGATGCAGGATTTATTAGGGTGCGTTCGGTTTTTGAACGCACCGTGTGGATTGAGATGACCGTTTCTGGCCGCATTGTGTTGGGTTTCGAGGCGTTTGGCTGAGCCAGACACGCTCAACCCAACCTACTGTTTGGTAAGGGAGAGCCAGTACTTAACGGGTGAGTTGGGGTTTTGTCAGGTATAAGTGGGGCGAGTAAAAACCTGAGGCTGAATTTCCATCCCAATTGTGCAACTGCTTTTGGGAATACATTCTTTCAATTTTAATAAATGTCATGGTAATAACATGATTAATTGGTGCACGGTTACCATTGGCAATTCAATATTGGCAATATACAATGAAGTCAGAGTATTCAGAATCATTATTCTAAATTACTAAGTGAGCCTGATGTTCGACCCCAAATCAGGTAATAACCGTCCTTATCACGAGGGCGGTTTAATTTTCATCATTTCCAACATATCGAAATATTTTTTGTATAATATCTCTATCCCTCTTCAAGGAAATCACAATGCAGCCCAACACCCTCTATTACGGCGATAATCTGTCTATTCTGCGCGATTACATCCCGGATGAAAGCGTGGATTTGATTTACCTGGATCCGCCTTTCAACAGCAACCGGTCTTACAACGTGTTGTTCAAGGATGAGAGCGGTCACGATTCCGAGGCCCAGATCACGGCGTTTGACGATACGTGGCACTGGAATATGGAAACCGAGCGGATTTACACCGAATTGGTGACCGAAGGAACGCAGCGCGTATCTTCGATGATCGGTGCTCTGCGGCAGTTTATTGGCATGAACCAGATGGGCGCCTACTTGGTGATGATGGCTGCCCGGCTGGTGGAACTACACCGGGTGTTAAAGCCGACAGGGAGCTTATATTTACATTGTGATCCAACGGCGGTTCATTACTTGAAAATTGTTTTGGATACGATTTTTGGCCCTGATAGGTTTCTTAATGAAGTTATTTGGCAACGAACGGCAGTGAAAGGTGATGTTAGGAGAAAATTTGGATCAGTCCATGATGTCATCCTTACGTACTTTAAAACTAATGAGTATTTCTTTCAGTCAACTTATGGAAGACTAGATACAGAGTATTATTCACGATTCAAGTTCGACGATAATGATGGAAGAGGCCCCTATCAAAGCGCACCCCTTGATAGCCCAAATCCACGCCCAAACTTAACTTATCCGTATAAAGGTTTTCCGCCTCCAGTAAAAGGTTGGAGAGTCAGTAGTGGGGTGATGGAACAGCTCGATAAAGAAGGAAAACTGATTTTCCCCCCTTCTACCGAAGGACGGATACGCAGAAAGGTTTATCTTCACGAGCAACAAGGCCCAAAAATTACTGATGTTTGGGCTGACATACCGCCTTTACAAGCCACTAGTGCTGAACGCCTTGGTTATCCCACTCAAAAACCGCAAGAATTACTAGAGCGTATTATCCAAACTTCATCGAAACCAGGCGATTTGGTACTGGACCCGTTTTGTGGCTGCGGGACGGCGGTGGCAGCGGCCGAAACATTGGGGCGGCGCTGGATCGGCATTGACATCACCCATCTGGCTATATCGTTGATCAAATACCGCATGGAAACCGCATTCCCAGGTATTAAAGTAAACATCGTGGGAGAACCGGAAACCATCAGCTCGGCCCGGCACCTGGCGATGACAGACCGTTATCAATTCCAGTGGTGGGCGCTGTCGCTCATCCGCGCCCGGCCGGTGGGTGAAACCTCCGGAAAAGCCGGCAAGAAGGGCGCTGATCACGGTATCGACGGGGTGATCAACTTCATCAATGATCGGAAGGGGACCGCCAAACAGGTGATTGTGCAGGTGAAGAGCGGCAAAGTGCAGAGTGCTCACATACGAGATTTGATCGGCACGCTGGATCGGGAGAAATCGCCCATCGGGGTGTTCCTGACGCTGGAAGAACCATCGCGCGAGATGGTCAAAGAGGCTGCCGGAGCGGGATTTTACCGTTCAGAACTGTGGAACGAGGAATATCCGCGTGTTCAGATCTTGACCATCGAACAACTGTTGAATGGAGCGAAAGTTCAGATGCCTCCGCAGTATGGCACGTTCAAAGGGGCCAAACGTCAGCAGCGGGAGGGCGATGCCCGGCAAATGGGTCTGTTGGATGCTGAGTGAGTGGCTCGCTTTTCATTGCTCGACCCAAAGCGGCTATTATGCGTTCCGCATTGGACGGCGAACGCAATAAATACGCGGTTTCCGTCAGGCTATTCAACTCAGAAGCTGCAATCATCGCCACATCTTCCTCATCGAGGCGTTGAATAATCACCACTTCGCTGTTGTGGGTCACATGATCCAGTAATTTCTCCAGATTATCACGAGCTTGAGAATAGTCAACAATTAATGTCATCTTCCTTCCAAATTCTTTCTTTATTACTTTGTCAAAATACTAGCCTTTTGTCAATACCCCTTTTCAATTGATTCACTTTCCTACATCCCTCCCTCCCACATTTTTTGCTATCATATTCATATCTCCCTGACCATCCCCCCCTGAAAGACCACCCCATGAGCACGTCCCCCATTATCCTCACCAAAATCTCCTCGGCGGAAGAAAAGCCCTTCACCCACCTGATGATTGAAAGCCTGCAAGCCTTTGGCGGGAGCATGAGCCGCTGCCCGGTGTGGATCTTCGCCACGGATGACCTGGCTCCCGGGTGCGCCGATCTGTCTGATGAACAGGTACAGGTGATCCCGCTCTCCATCCCGACGGATCTGCAGGGTTACCCGTTCAGCAGCAAGGTGCTGGCCTGCGCGCGCGCCGAAGAACTGGCTCCGGCTGGCGCCGGCTCGCTCATCTGGCTGGACAGCGGTTGTCTGGTGGTGCAGCCGCCCGAGCTGTATGACCTGAACGATGACATTGACGCGGCTTTCCGGCCGGTGCACATCCGCAATGTGGGCTCGCCGGTGAATGAACCGCCGGACGCCTTCTGGCAGGGGGTCTACCGCAGCGCCGGGGTGCAGGAGATGGATCTGACCGTTCAGCCGTTCATCGGCACGGGTACCTTGCGGGCCTACTTCAACTCGCACGGGTTCAGCGTACGGGCCGGGCTGGGCATTTTCAACCGCTGGGCTGAGCTGTTCACCAACCTGGTGCGAGACGCAGCCTTTCAAACAGCATCCTGCCAGGATGAACTCCACCGTATTTTCCTGTTCCAGGCAGTGCTGAGCACACTGGTTGGCGCGCTTATCCCGCCGCAGCGCATACGCATTTTGCCGCCCGCTTATAACTACCCCTATCACCTGCAGAAACAGGTGCTCGTTGACCGGCGCGCGCAGACTCTCAACGAACTGGTCACGTTTGCCATTGAGGAAACCATGCTTGTCCCTGACCGGGTGAAGGATATTGACATACTTGAGCCGCTGCGTTCCTGGCTGCAAAGGCGGGCAGCAGCCTTTCAAGCGTAAAGCGTTCTTTTCTGCCCTTCCTGCCAGCGGTGCGTAAAAAGGTTTTACGCACCCTTTTTTTATGTATTTTTTCCTTTTTTTCAGCGGGCATTTCCTGTAGAATGGGAAGGTCAGGATTGTCTCTGTCCAGCACGTCCATTTTAGTAATTGAACAGGTGGAACCTCGTGAGAAAGTTTTTCCGAAAGACTTTATCCATAGTTTTTGTGCTTTTTTTCCTCTTCAGTCCCATAACATCATCCCCGGTACAGGCTCAGGCCGCCACTGAAATATCCAGCGCAGCTCAACTGCAGGGTATCAGCATGGGCGGCAGCTACCGCCTGACCGCCGACATCACCCTGAGTTCCGCCTGGACGCCCCTGGGTACTGAGGCAGCTCCCTTTACGGGCACTCTGGACGGCAACGGTCACACGATCCGCAATCTGACCGTATCCAATACCCAGCAGAGCAACCAGGGGTTGTTTGGCTATATTGGCCCCACTGGCGAGGTAATGAACCTGCGTATTGAAAACGCCTATGTCACCGCTGCCGACAACGCCGGTATCCTGGCGGGCGTCAACCAGGGAGCCATCAGCCGCGTATCGGTGCAGGGCACCATCACCGGCGCCAACGCGGTGGGAGGCCTGGTAGGCACCAACAGCGGGCTGATCAATGATTCATACGCTACCGCCGCGGTGACCGGTAAAGATAAAAACGGCGGGCTTGTGGGCAGCAATAGCGGCACGCTTACCAACACTTATGCGGTCGGAACTGTTTCAAAATCGCTCACCAATACCTATGTTGGATTTGACGGCGAGGATGACTACGTATCCATCCCGCACAACGCTGCCTATGTGACGACGGGCAGCTACACCCTGGAAGCCTGGTTCAATTGGACCGTGACGGACCGGCAGGCGGTTCAGTTTATCGTGGGGAAGGGGTTGGAGGAATTTGAGATTCACACCGGCGGGTTTGAACCCATCAAAGCCAACGGCATTCGCTATATCCCTATCAATCGTATGGATGATGTGTTGAACCAAAGCGGTGTCGCCTACAACGACGCACACAACGTGCTGCAGCCCGGCTGGAACCACGTGGCTGTCATCTGGGATCTGATCAACCGGCAGGTCCGTATCTATTTGAACGGTATCCCGCAGAATATTTTCCAGAACAATATCAACATGGGTACCACCGCTACCGTTCCGCTCAATCCGGCTGTGACGAACCCGCTGGCCGCGAACGAAGAAGATTTGTACATTGGCGCGCGCAACGATCAAAACGCCGGTGTACCCGGGTATTATTTTCAGGGCAATATCTCGGATGTGCGGTTATGGAACAGGGTGCGCACCCCTGAAGAGATTTCAGCCGATAAAAACGCCCGCCTGACCGGAGAGGAGACCGGCCTGGTGGGCTACTGGCCGCTGGATGAAACCTCGGGTTCCACAATTAATGATTATTCAGCGTATGGCAATGATGGTTTTCTGCATACTGATCCGGATGGATCCTTTACCGAAGCAAATGCAACACGCGTTCAGGTGAACGGCATCAGCGGCGGGCTGGTGGGCGACAACACCTCCGGGACGGTGGTCAACGGCTATTATGACTCGACCGTTTACGGGGTGACGGATCCTATCCCCTATGGAAGTCCTCTCATCACCGCGGATATGAAAAAGCAGACCTCATTTTCGGGTTGGGATTTTGATTTCACCTGGGATATCGTTGAAGGCAGCTCGTACCCCACCCTGACCAATTTTGACGTCACCGTCAACCAGGCTTCAGGGCAGTCTGATCCCTCCAATGCGAACCCGGTCAACTTCACCGTGGATTTCAGCAAGCCGATTAACTCCTCCAGCTTTACGTCAGACGACGTATCCATCTCCGCGGGTACCTGCACACCCAGCGTTGAGGTGACGGCGATAGCGCCGTATGATTTCACAAATTTCAACATCGCCGTGAGCGGCCTGTCAGGCAACTGCACGGTGAGCGCCTCCATCCCGGCCGGTAAGGTGCAGAACCCGGCAGGAACCATTTTCAACGCCAGCACCAGTACCGATAACCAGGTCGCTTTTGAGGGTGCGGTGCCGAATGTAACCATTAACCAGGCCACTGATCAGGCCGACCCAACCAACACATCCCCGGTTTACTTCACAGCAGTGTTCAGCAAGCCGATCAATCCGGGTACTTTTACGGCTGACGATGTGACCCTGAGTGGTGAGGTGGGTGGTTTGGTCACCGGCATCACCCAAATTGCGCCCAATGACAATACCACTTTCAGAATTGAAGTCGGCAATCTGACGGGCGAAGGCTTTCTGACCGCTTCAATTTTGGCCGGTGTGGTGTCAGACTCGGTAGGCAACCTCAATACTGCCGCCACCACCACCGATAACATGATTACTCTTGATACAACTGCTCCCACAGTAATCATTTCCTCGACAGTCCTCGATTACAGCCGCTATTCGCCTGTTGACTTTATCTTCACCTTCAGCGAGGCGGTGACCGGTTTTGATACCGCCGATATCACCGTTGTAAATGGTTCTGCAACAGCCCTTTCCGGATCAGGCACTGTGTACACTGCCAGTATCACGCCATCATCGGAAGGAGAGGTTGAGGTACAGCTCGCCGCGGGAATGGCTGCCGATGCGGCCGGAAATGGGAATACTGTGGCGGTCCCGGAAAGCTTTATTTATGATATCACCCGCCCATCGGTGACCGTGAATGAGGCTTCGGGTCAGTCAGATCCCACCAACATCGGTCCGATTTACTTCACCGCCGTGTTCAGCGAGCCGGTCGATTACCCTGAAATCGGCCCGGATGTTACCGTAAGCGACACAACCGGAGCGTATGTGACGGATGTCAGCGAGGCTGCGCCCAACGACGGAACCGTGTACACCATCACGGTGGATGGCATGACCGCTAACGGTGATGTAAGCGTATCGATCCCGGCCGGTTGGATGGTTGATCGGGCAAATAACAAAAACACAGCCAGCACCAGCACCGACAACACCGTCACGTTTGACAGCTCTGCGCCGACTGTCGAGATCAACCTGACGCTGCCTATCGGCGACTCTGCGACCAGTATGAGCCCGATTTCGGTATATATTGAGTTCAGCGAAGTGGTCACAGGTTTTGAAGCGAGCGATATCGTGGTGGGGAATGGCACTGTCAGCGACTTTGTCGGATTCACTACACTGTACGATATTTCCATCACCCCGACGACAGAAGGATTGGTCACGATCAGTGTGCCCGCAGGGGTAGCCGTTGATTCATCGGGCAACCCCAACGTCGCATCAGATACGGTTTCGTTTACCTATGACACCACTCGCCCATCGGTAACGGTGGAGCAGGCGTCCAGTCAATCTGACCCCACCAACCTGGTTCCCATTCACTTTACCGCCGTGTTCAGCGAATCGCTTGATGGAATGAGCCTTCACCCGGGATGTATCCAGGTGAGCGGAACAGAAGCGATCGGGGCAATCCCGATGATCACTGAGATCGCGCCTTTTGATCAAACCGCCTACGATATCAGTTTAATCGGCATGTTTTCAGACGGCACCCTGAGTGTGTCCATTCAGGCGGACTGTGTTTATGATGCAGCCTGGAACTCCAACTTCGCCAGTACCAGCGTGGACAATACCGTCACCTATGATACTACCCATGTCTCTGTGGTGATCACTTCGTCAGAGCCTGACCCGACCAACGCATCGCCGATCCCGCTCACTTTTACTTTCAGCAAAGATGTGACCGGGTTTGTACTGGGCGATATTTCAGTGGAAAACGGTACCCTGGAGAATTTTTCAGGCTCCGGCAGTATTTACACCGCCGAAATCACGCCGGCAGCGGATGGTCAGGTAACGGTGGATGTACCGGCAGACGTGGTGACGGATGCCGCGGGGAATGAGAATGATGCAGCAGATCAGTTCACCATCCAGTATGATAGTACGGCTCCCTCGGTGACTGTAAACCAGGCCAGTGATCAGGCTGACCCCACCAATTCGACCCCCATTCATTTCACCGCCGTATTCAGCAAACCGATTGATCCGGATACCTTTACAGCGGAAGACGTGACCCTGAGCGGCGAAACGGGAGCAGAGGTGGCTGGAATTGCCGAGATTGAGCCGAATGACGGCACCACCTTTGACATCACCGTAGACAGCATGACCGCCGACGGTGTGGTGAGCGTTTCCATCCTCGAGGATCTGGTGGAAGACCTGGCGGGGAACACCAACACGGCCAGTACCAGCACCGATAACGCCGTCTCTTATGAAACCAGCGGCCCGGGTGTTCCGGAAATCAGTTTGAAATTGAAGTACACCAAAAATGGTCCGGGGTCTTTCACGCTCACCTTCAGCAAACCTGTCTATAACCCGGAGGATGACACGGACCCGGATGACGTCACCAACCCGGCCAATTTCCTGCTGTTCGAACGGGGCGCGAATAAACTGTTTGATACCGTCTCCTGCGAGCTCGGGCTTGCGGATGATGATGTGCAGGTGCCGGTTGCCAGTGTGACATACGACGAGCTCACCTACACCGCCACCGTCCTGCTCAACGAATCGCTGCCGGTGGGCCGATATAAATTGCTGGTGTGCGGCACAACCTCCATCGTCGATCTGGCTTTCAACCCGCTTAATGGGGGGATCGACCTGGTGTACAACATCACCGTTTCACCTGAGAGCCATGATGACGATGATGCTCCTATTGCATCCACCACACTGCCCAACTCCGGTTTTGCTCCCGGGCAAATCACCCTGCTCCTGCCGCAATCGGCTGAAAAAGCCTATTACGGCACTGATCTCGTGCTGGATATCCCCACGCTGGGCATCAGCGCCACCATCGTGGGTGTGCCCAATCAGGATAACAGTTGGGATGTGAGCTGGCTGGGCAATCAGGCCGGGTATCTGTACGGGTCCGCCTATCCCACATGGGCAGGCAATACCGTACTCACCGGCCATGTGTGGGACGCCGATAACACACCGGGTATTTTTGCGAATATCCGCAATTTGCGCTACGGGGATCGCTTCCACATCCATGCTTTTGGTAAAACGTACACCTATGAGGTACGCGAGAGCAGTATTGTCTCGGGCGGCAATGTGTCCGGGGTGTTCAAATCTGAGGAACTGGATTGGGTGACGCTGCTCACCTGCGAGGGATACCGATTTGACGAGGATGTTTACGCCTATCGCCGCATGGTGCGGGCGGTTCTGGTAGAGATGAAGTAAGAGGAAGGAAAATGTATACAGAAAACGCTCTCCGAAAACGGGGAGCGTTTTTTTATGTGATGTCCCGTAATCCACTCTATGATGGTACCGACCCGAAAACCGGCATAGGGTGGGTGGAGGGCAGATTTATTGCTGTTGATCCAAATAATTAATCCGCCCGCAACCCACCGATAGCCCGTTTATCATGTTCGGTGGGTTCCGGGGCAGGAAAACCAATGAATCACAGGTCTTGTTGAGCCCCTCCACCCACCCTATGATGGTATCCACCCGAAAACCGGCATAGGGTGGGTGGAGGGCGGCAATCTGGCCGATGGCAAAGACTGCATATCCGCCCGGAACCCACCGATAGCACATCAATCATGTTCGGTGGTTTATGACAGACGAGTGAACATTATCAGCATCAGACATAATTGACGCCAGACCTCCGTTTGGTTACAATGGAGAGGATCCAATCTGCGATATCATTCGAATACTTTCAAGGAGGAATTAGATGAAAGGTCTATTCAAGGTGAGTACGAGAACCATCGTGGCCACCGGGTTGGGCGCGGCAATTTTTACCCTGTTGTTCATGTATGTCAAGATCCCGTCTCCTGTTCCTGAAACCAGTTTTCAGACCGCTTACGGTGTGGGCGCCTTCTTCGCGGCTTTGTTCGGCCCCATCGCCGGTATGCTGATCCAGTTCATCGGGCACGCTCTCAGCGATGCCATCCAGTACGGTTCTCCGTGGTGGAGCTGGGTAATCGCCAGCGGTGTATCCGGCTTCGTTTTTGGCTTTGCCTTCAACCGCACGGCTGTGGAAGACGGTGAATTCAAGGGCCGCGACATCCTGACCTTCAACATCATCCAGATCGTCGGCAACATCATCGCCTGGGTAATTGTGGCGCCTGTGCTGGATATCGTCATCTACCAGGAGCCGGTTAACCTGGTCTTCACCCAGGGCATCACGGCCGCCATCATGAACATCATCAGCGTGGGCGTGATCGGCACACTGCTGCTGGTTGCCTATGCTGCCACCCGCACCAAAAAGGGCAGTCTGGCCAAAAAAGCCGGCTAACCAACCGTTTTGATCGTGCGCTCAGCGCACCAGTACAACCCGTCCGTCAGGCTCAGACTCGCGATCAATCCAGGAGTCTGAGCTTTTTCTTGAATTACATAAGGTATGGATTTGCAACCGGTCATTGAGTTTTCCCATTTTACATTTCAATACTACAGCCAGGCTGAACCCACCCTGCACGACATCAACCTGAAAATCTACCCGGGTGAGAAAGTGCTCATTGTGGGTCCCAGCGGCAGCGGCAAGAGCACCTTGGGTCACTGCCTGAACGGACTGATCCCGTTTGCCTACAAGGGTCAGATCGAGGGCAGCCTGAAGATCAACGGCGTTGAGACCCGCGAGCTCGATATTTTTCAACTCTCCAAACGGGTGGGCACGGTGCTGCAGGACTCGGACGGCCAGTTTGTGGGGCTGACGGTGGGCGAAGACATTGCCTTTGCGCTGGAAAACGACAACGTGCCCACCCGGGTGATGCACGAGCGTGTGCAGCGTGTATCTGAGATGGTGGATATGAATAAATGGCTCAGCTCGTCGCCGTTTGAGCTCTCGGGCGGGCAAAAGCAGCGCACCTCGCTGGCCGGCGTGCTGGTGGATGATGTGGAGATCCTGCTGTTCGATGAACCGCTGGCCAACCTTGACCCGGCTACCGGGAAATCCGCCATCGAAATCATCGATGAGATCCACAAAAATTCTCAAAAGACCATTGTCATTATCGAGCACCGGCTGGAAGATGTACTGCACCGGGGGGTGGATCGCATTCTGGTGATCGATGAAGGGCGCATCACGGCGGACATGAATGCTCACGCGCTGGTGGCTTCGCCCATCCTGGAGCTCACCGGCATCCGCGAGCCGCTGTATGTGACCGCACTCAAATATGCCGGCATTCCGGTGACGGAAGAATTACAGGCCGGGCATATTGAAACGTTGAAAACCGATTTGTTCTGTGATGCGCTGCAGACCTGGTTCTGGCGCATCAACGAAGGGCCGACCCGCATACAACACCATCCCATTCTGCAAATGAAGGATATTTCGTTTTCCTACGATGGCATCCATCCGGTGCTGTCCGATATCGATGTGGATATTGATGAAGGCGAAATGATCTCGATCGTCGGCAAGAATGGGGCAGGAAAATCCACCCTGTCCAAACTGCTGTGCGCTTTTGAAAAGCCTGACGGCGGGCAAATCCTGTATGCAGGGCAGGATATCAAAGATAAATCGATCAAGGAGCGGGCTGAAATCATCGGGTTGGTGATGCAGAACCCCAATCAGATGATCTCCAAACCGCTCATTTTCGACGAGGTGGCTCTGGGGCTGCGTCTGCGCGGTGTGCCTGAAGAGGAAATTGCTTCACGGGTGGAGCGAGTGCTCAAGACCTGCGGTCTGTCCCCGTTCATTGAATGGCCCATCTCGGCGCTCAGTTACGGGCAGAAGAAGCGTGTCACCATCGCCTCCATCCTGGTGCTGGATCCAAAAATCATCATTTTGGATGAGCCCACCGCCGGGCAGGATTACCGCCATTACACCGAGATCATGGAGTTCCTGGTGGAAATCAACCGCCTGGGTGTGACGGTCATTTTAATCACACATGATATGCACCTGATGTTGGAATACACCCCGCGCGCAGTGGTGCTGGCCGGCGGACGCAAGATCGCCGATACGGCCGCCTCGGTGGTGCTCACGGATGCCGAGGTGATCCGGGAAGCCAACCTCAAGGAGACCTCACTGTACGCGCTGGCCCACAAGGCAGGCATACGGGATGGCACCCAGTTTGTGCAGAGCTTCATCGATTACGAACGGAGGTTGAAAAACCGATGAATACCAAGATGAAGCTGTTCTCCTACACTATAGCCGATACGTTTATCCACCGCCTGTCGGGGCTGACCAAGCTGATCTGCTTTCTGCTGCTCACCTTTGCGGTGATGTACTCGTATGACATCCGCTTTATCCTGGCGGTGATGGTCTTTTCACTCATTCTGATGCGGTCGGCGCTCATCCGCTGGTCGCAGATCAAGGTGATGGTCATTTATGTGCTGATCTTTCTGCTCACCAATGCGGTGCTGGGCTTTTTCTTCTCACCTGAATACGGAACGGAGATTTACGGCACTCACCACGAGTTTGCGCATATCTGGGGCGTGTCGCTTACCTATGAACAGTTGTTTTACCAGGTGACCAAGTTTTTCAAATACGCTTCCGTCGTGCCGCTAGGCATGATCTTTTTACTCACCACCAATCCCAGTGAGTTTGCTTCTTCGCTGAATGGGATCGGCATCCCGTACAAGGCCGCTTTTGCGGTGGCGCTGACCCTGCGGTACTTCCCGGATATCCAGCGCGACTACCGAGATATCAACCTGGCCCAGCAGGCGCGTGGCTTGGAAATGTCGAAGAGGGCCAAATTTTTCGATCGTTTCAAGAACTCGCTGTTGATCGTCATTCCGCTCATCTTTTCCACGCTCGACCGGGTGGAATCGATCAGTAACGCCATGGATCTGCGCGGCTTCTCAAAGAGCAAAACGCGCACCTGGTATACCTCGCGCAAGCTCAACCGGCAGGATGCGCTGGCTATCGGCGTATCGGCAGCCATTTTCATCGGATCCATTTTGATCTCGGTGCTGATCAATCACAGCCGGTTTTACAACCCATTTATCTAAAGAGAGTTCAGGCATGAAACCCATTCTGGTTTTTCAAACCGATTTTACGTATCTGGAGAGCGCGGTGAGCGCCATGTACGGCTTGGTGAAGAGCGTGGACCGCGAGCTCGAAATCATCGACGCCACGCACCAGATCCCGCAGTACGACATCTGGAGCGCCTCATACCGGCTGTTCCAGCCCATGCGCTTCTGGCCGGAGGGCACCATCTTTGTGTCGGTGGTGGACCCGGGTGTGGGGACTCCCCGGCGTGGATGTGTGGCGCTGACCGAAGACGGCTATTACGTGGTCACACCGGATAACGGTACGCTGACCCATGTGAAGGCGCTGGTGGGAATCCGCGAGGTGCGTGAGATTGATCAGCGGGTGAACCGTCTGCGCGGAAAGGGCACCGAGGAGACCAGCGTGTTTCACGGGCGGGACGTGTTTGGATACACAGCCGCCCGGCTGGCGAGCGGGATCATTACATATGAGGGTGTGGGACCGGCTTACCCGGTGGAGGAAATTGTCACCCTGCCGCTGCTGCAGCCGGTGCTGGAAAACGGCCGGGTGCGCGGCATTTTTGAGATCGGTGATCCGAATTTTGGCAATTTGTGGACGAATATTCCGTTGGATTTGTTCAGCCAGGCCGGTTTTCAGTATGGCGAGCGGTTGAAGGTCACCGTCCGGCACGCGGGCGAGGTGGTTTTCCAGCAGCGTGTGTTGTTCGGTCAGACGTTTGGGGCCGCGCCAAAGGGTGAGGTGGTGATTTACAACAACGAGTTGATGCTGGTGAGTGTGGCGGTCAACCAGGGTAGTTTTGCGGAGAGTTACCATTTAGGTTACGGCCCCGAGTGGGAAGTCGAGTTTGAACGGTAGTAAGAGGTAACGATAACCAGTGATGAGGAAAAACCATCCTGTCAAAGACCACCGAGCCTGTTTGTCATCCCGAAGCAGGCGTCCGCGCCGTGGCGAGGGATCGGACATGGGACGATGATGGCGGTTCCAGATATGCAAACGTGCGGATATTTTCCTCCAGCCGATCCCTCACTGGCGTTGGGGATGACATTGACGGGGGTTGATCCGGCGCATGAGCGGTTCAATCAAAGATGATTTGGCAGGACGGATGAAAAAATACGGGCGTATGGGGTGGGTCAACGCACTCGACCCAGTAGCTCCGATGGGAAGATGACCGGCTGTCCGCTGACCGGGTGCGGGACGATTTCCACATCGGTTTCATAGGCAAAGCGAATATTTTCACGGGTCAGCACATCACCCGGAGCGCCGATCGCATGCAGCCTGCCTTCCACCAATAAGGCCAATCTATCGGCAAAGACGGCGGCCTGATTCAGATCATGCATGGCGGCCAGCACGGCCAGGTTCTTTTCACGCGCCAGTTCTTTTACCAGCATGAGCAGGTTCACCTGGTGATGCAGATCCAAGTGATTGGTGGGCTCATCCAACAGTAGTACCGGGGTGGATTGGGCCAGCGCGCGCGCCAGCAGCACACGCTGCTGCTCGCCGCCTGACAGGCTGGCAATCGATCGTTCGGCAAAGTCCAGTAAACCGGTGCGCTGCATGGCCAGTTGCACCGCGTCTTCATCGGCATGGCTGCTGCGCCCCAACCAGCCCATATAAGCGGTGCGGCCCATCATCACGGCTTGTTCCACCGTAAAAGCGCCGCCCATCTGGCGGGCCTGCGGCACCACAGCCAGCAGACGCGCACGCTGGCTGATGGACAACCGGCGGATATCGGCGCCGGCCACCGTGATATGGCCGGTTTTGACCGGCAGCACCCCGCTGACCGCCCGCATGAGCGTGCTCTTACCGGCGCCGTTGGGACCGATCAAGCCCACAATTTCACCGGGTTTCACGTCCAGCGAGACGTCCTGCAAAGCCGGGCGGCGCGAAGCAGCGCCGGGGTACACAACGGTGAGCGAACTGATCTGCAGAATCACCAGAACACCTCCCGCTTGGCACGCCGCAGGATCCACAGGAAGAAGGGCGCTCCGCCGATGGCGGTCACAATGCCCACCGGCAGGGTGGAGGGCGACATCACCACGCGGGCTGCCAGATCTGCCACAAGCAGCAGGGCGGCTCCTCCTAATATGGAGAGCGGGATCAGGCGGCGGTAATCGGGGCCCCACACCATGCGGATGATGTGCGGAACGGTCAGGCCGATAAAACCGATAATGCCGGAAAAGGCCACCGCCACAGCGGTAGTCAATGAAGCGGTGACGATGATGATCAGTTTGGCGCGTTCCACGTTCAGGCCCATCTGGCGGGCCTCTTCTTCACCGAACTGGAGCACGTTGAGCATGTGCCCCGACAGGGTAAGGGCCAGCATGCCGGCTGCCATATACGGCAGCGAAGCCGCCACCGGCAGCCAGCCTGACATGGGCGTACCCCCCAGCAGAAATGACACCGCGCGGTGGATCTGCTGATCGGATTCAAGCATTAAATAGGAAGTGACAGCCGAAGCAAAGGCGCTGACCGCCACACCGGCCAGGATAAGCGTGGTGAGCGGCACCATGCCGCCTACCCGCGCCATGCTGTACACCACTGCCACGGTGACGATGGCGCCCAGGAAGGCAGCCGCGGGGATAAGCATGTACCCGGCCAGTTCCACCGGCCAGCGGATGGTCATGGCTGCCACAGCCCCCAGCCCTGCGCCGGAAGCCACCCCGATCAGATACGGATCGGCGAGCGGGTTGCGAAACAGACCCTGATACGCCGCGCCACTGCTGGAGAGAGCCGCGCCGGTCAGCGCCACCAGCACCATGTGCGGCAGGCGGATATCCAGCACAATCGCCTCAAATGCTGCCGGCCAATCGGGGACTCCACTGGCCCACGGCAGCCAATGCGTGAGGATGCGCGCCAGTGTACCCGGCGGAATGGTCACCGAACCCACGGCTACGCTCAAAATAGCGGCAGCCAGCAGGAGCAGCGAGGTGGTCAGGTAAGGGTGCTTTTTGATCATCGGTTATTCACGCCCATCACATGGTCATTGTTGATTACAGAGGCCATCGAGTTCCGGATAATTATCCGGAACTCGACTCAATATTTTTACTCTGCAAAGACATCCGGGTGGAGCAGCCGGGCAGTTTCTTCCAGCCCATCCACCAGGCGCGGCCCCGGTACACTGAGGATGTACGGGTCAATCGGATAGATAGCGTTTTCCTGCACCGCTTTGATCACATCCCAGCCGGGCCGGGCGGCTACACTCTCGACGGTGATGCCGTACATGGCGTCGCCCATCAGGATCACATCCGGGTTGCGGGTGATCAGATCTTCCGTGCTGATCTGCGCATACGCATCCAGGTCCGTGGCAATACTGGCGCCGCCAGCCATGCTGATGATGTAATCGATGAAAGTGCCGCCGCCGGAAGTCCAGGGATTGGCGGGATCGGTGCTGTCAAGCTGGTAAAAGACAGCCGGTTTTTCCTGCACATCAGCCAGCTTTTCGGTGACCGTGTTCACACGGCCCTGCAGATTGCTCACCAGCGTTTCCGCTTTTTCTGTGTTGCCGGTCAGTACGCCCAGATCTTTAATGTTCTGGTACAGACCCTCAAAATTGGTGGGGTTGGCCTGCCAGAAAACGGTTAATCCCAGCGCCTTGAGGGCATCCACCTGCTCGGCCGTGACGATCTCACCCGCCAGAACCAGATCCGGTTCCATCGACAGGATTGTTTCGGTCGGCAGATCGCCAAACAGCGAACCCACGCTGGCCACCGACAGGGCTTCTTCAGGGTATGTCACCATATCCTCGCGGCCCACCATCTGATCACCGGCATCGATGGCAAAC
Organism: uncultured Anaerolineaceae bacterium; assembly: GCA_964532655.1. Lineage (GTDB taxonomy): Bacteria > Chloroflexota > Anaerolineae > Anaerolineales > Anaerolineaceae > JAJFTV01. Next base: position 16,112 of record CAZHMZ010000025.1, on the reverse strand, counting down.
AGAATCTCGGTAATGGAGGGGGACAGGGAAATGATCTTGACGGCTGGTTGTTCCAGCTCAATTACCGCGCCGGCGCCATCGGTCACACGAATCACCGGGGCTTCCGTTGCGGTTTCGGTGGCCTGCGCTGCCGGGGTTGAACATCCTGCCAGAACCAGGATGGAGATGGCAATCATTACAGTATAAAAAACGCGCTTTAAAGACATTCAATTGCTCCTTCAAAAATGATCAATTTCGATTTAAACAAAACTCCCTGCCAGGGGCAGGGGACGCAGGTCGTAAACATTATGGATCGTTCACTGACTCACACCTCCCTTCCACGAGGTACGTGTTGGTTGGTTGAGGAGGTCGACCTGGCTTGACTGCATTCGTGTTTTTCTGACATGCAGCCATACAGTTACGGGATAGCGCCGGACTTGATCAGTTCTTCATCACATCATCGTACCGGCTTCGCCTTTAAGCCCTCCCATCCGGGAGTAAGGGCACCTCAACCCTGACTATTCAATTATTCACATTGTACCGCACTTCCATTGGTTTTATATCAGAATCAGTCTGAAATGCTTGAATCCGTGATGATTTCTTTCATGATTTAGAAACTTCACCCCTTATTGGATGAACTTACTTGTAAAATGCGGGTCCGATTTCGCGCTGTCAACGCCGGGATGCCGGATATAATTGCCCGTTGAGAACCCGCCCATGAACTATTTTCTGGCTGCACTGCCCATCCTGCTGGTGTTGGGATTGATGATTTTCCTTAACTGGAACGGTCAGCGCGCGGGCGCGGCCGGCTGGGCAGCCGGGTTGATCGTGGCGGCGCTGGCGTTTGGCCTGAACGGACCGGTGCTGTGGGTCTCACAGGTAAAGGGTCTGTTCCTGTCCTTTTTTGTGCTGGCTATCCTGTGGCCGGCGCTGCTGCTGTATAAACTGATCGACCAGACCGGCGGCATCCAGGCCATCGCCCAGGCGCTTGAAAACTGGGTGAGTGAGCGTGGTTTGCTGCTGCTTTTACTGGCCTGGGCATTCAGCGGTTTGCTGGAGGGTCTGGCTGGTTTCGGTTTGCCGATCGCCATTGTGGCGCCTATGCTGGTAGGGCTGGGTGTACCGGCCGTGCAGGCAGTGGCCGCTGTGGCGGTGGGGCATGTGTGGGCCGTCACATTCGGTGATATGTCGGTGGTGTTTCAGACGCTTATGGCCGTCACCGGTTTGCCGCAGTCCGCTCTGGCGCCACTCTCGGGGTTGTTTTTAGGCGTAGCTTGTCTGTTGTGCGGGTTGGCCTGCGCCGCCATTCTGCGGCTTAAAGGGCGTATTCCGGTGGTGATCACGACCGGTGTATTGATGGCTGTTGTGCAGTATGCCGTGGCAATCACACCGCTGGTTCCGCTGGCCGTGCTGGCAGCCGGTCTGGCGGGTATCCTGGCGATTGTTGCCTGGGCGAGACTACTCCGCCGCCGATCTTCTGTGGAGAAAGAGCAAATCCCGCAACAGGCGGTTTCCAGTCCGGCCTTATGGGCGGGACTGAGTAGCTATGGGCTGCTGACTGCTTTAATGTGCGTGGTGTTTCTGGTTCCATCCATTTCAGAGGCGTTCAAGAAAGTCGTCTGGCAGATGCAGTTCCCCCAGGTGATCACCGGTACCGGTTTTGTCACACCGGCCGGCGGCGGGCAGGCGCTTCGGCTGCTGGTTCACCCAGGGTTCTATTTGCTGGTCACCTGTGTGGTGAGCGGATGGTTCCTGCACCAAAAAGGCCTGCTGAGCGGCGGTCAAATCCGCCAGGCGCTGCGCGGGACGGCTGTATCCTCCGTGCCGGTCAGCGTGGGGATTCTGTTTATGATCGGCCTGTCGGCCCTGATGGAACATACCGGTATGACGCTGCTGCTGGCCGAGGGATTGAGCCGCGGTCTGGGATCCCTGTTCCCGCTCATCTCGCCGCTGGTGGGTGTATTGGGGGCGTTTGCTACCGGCAGCAACAACAACTCGAACGTGCTGTTCGCGCCGCTTCAACAGAACGCGGCTCTGCTGCTGAATATCGACCCGCGCATCCTGCTGGCAGCGCAAACCACCGGTGGGGCGCTGGGCAGCATGATCGCTCCGGCTAAGATCCTGGTGGGGTGCAGCACCGCGGGAATTCTTGGCAAAGCAGGGCAGGTGCTGCGTACCACGCTGCCGTACTGTCTGGCGTTGTGCGCGTTGTTGGGCCTGCTGGCCTGGATACTGGCGTAACGGGGTAGGTAAAAAGGGTGGCCAATCAGGACTTCCTAGCAAGGTGACTCACCCTATGGGTGATCCATATTTGGTAGGGTGGGTGGAGGGGCACAACGAGACCTGTAATTCATTGGTTTTCCTGCCACGGAACCCACCGATCATGAAAAATGGGCTATCGGTGGGTTTCGGGCGGATCGACAATCCGTTTGACTGTAACACTCCCGCCCTCCACCCACCCTATGCCGGTTTTTCGTCGAATTTGGTAGGGTGGGTAGAGGGGCACAACGAGACTTGTGATTCATCGGTTTTCCTGCCCCGCAACCCACCGATCATGAAAAATGGGCTATCGGTGGGTTCCGGGCGGATCGACAATCCTTATGGCTGTAACACTCCCGCCCTCCACCCACCCTACGCCGGTATTCGGGTTGACACACCCCACCCCCCAGAACGTTTCCAGAGTTTGCGCCATTCGAATATCAGCCCTGTGGCGATCCGGGCGCAGGCGATCCATTTCACACCATCTCATTGCCCATAGGGGATGGTTTATAATAATTTCAAGCCTTATCAATTTAATCATCTGGCAGGAACAATGACACTTCATCTATCTTCCAGTGTATTGGAAACTATTGGCCACACGCCGCTGGTAGCGCTTGACCGGCTGACCAGCGGACTGCCTGGCCGTATCTTTGCCAAGCTCGAATTTCTGACCGCCGGAATGAGCATCAAAGACCGCATGGCCTTGGAAATCATCGAACAGGCGGAACAATCCGGGCGGCTCAAACCCGGCCAGCCGGTGGTGGAATTGACCAGCGGCAACGCCGGCACCGGTCTGGCGATTGTCTGCGCCGTAAAGGGATACCGTTTTATTGCGGTCATGTCAGAGGGCAATTCGATTGAACGCGCCCGCATGATGAGCGCCCTGGGCGCCGAGGTGGTATTGGTTCCGCAGGTGACCGGCGTACCGGGGCAGGTATCGGGGGTCGATCTGGAAGCGGTGGACCGGGCTACCGCCGAAATTGTCAAAAAACTGGGCGCATTTCGGGTGGATCAATTCAACAACCCTGATAACCGGGCGGTGCACATGAAAACCACCGCCGCCGAAATCTGGGAGCAAACCGGCGGGGAGTTCGATTTTTATACCGCCATCGCGGGATCGGGAGGCTCATTTGGCGGCATCACCGCTTTCTTCAAACAGCACAATCCGGCCATCCAGTGCCTGCTGATTGAACCGGCCAGCGCGCCGTTTCTGGCCCAGGGGCGGGTGATCGATCCGAATCACAAAATCCAGGGCGTGGGATACGCCATGCCCCTGCCTTTGATCGATCTGACGCAGGTAGATGATTTTCTCACCGTCACTGATGATGAAGCCACCCAGGCAGCCCGCCGGCTGGCCAAAAACGAGGGGATATTCGCCGGGTTTTCATCGGGGGCCAATATTGCCGGAGCGCTCAAGCTGGCTGCCAGAGCCAAACCGGGACAGGTTGTGGTGACCAACATCAATGACAGTGGTTTGAAATATCTCAGCACCGATCTGTGGGAAGGTTTTACCAGGTCGAATTTACTAACCGATCTCAATACAAGTGAACACAAAACGGAGAAATGAAATGGAATACACATATTTGGGCGGAACAGGTGTAAAGGTATCCAAACTTTGTTTTGGAACCATGTCATTCGGCGGCGATGCCGATGAACAGACCTCTGCGGCGCTGTACAAACGCTGCCGTGATGCCGGGATCAATTTCTTTGACTGCGCCAATGTGTACAACGGCGGCGCGGCCGAAAAAATCCTGGGCCAACTGGCAGGCGGTCACCGCTCTGAGGTGGTGATTACCAGCAAGGTTTACTTTCCCACTTCGCAGGACATCAACGCGCGCGGAGGCAGCCGCAAACACATCCGTGATGCAGTGGATGCCAGCCTGAAGCGTCTGAATACCGACTATATCGATGTGTATTTTCTGCACCGCTTTGATGATTTCACCCCGTTGCCGGAAGTGCTGCGCGCCATGGATGACCTGGTTCGCCAGGGCAAGATCCTCTACCCGGCAGCCAGTAACTTTGCCGCCTGGCAGGTAGCCAAAGCACTGGGTATTTCAGCCGCGCACGATCTGGCCCGCTTTGAATGCCTTCAGCCCATGTACAACCTGGTCAAGCGCCAGGCTGAAGTGGAGATCCTGCCGATGGCCCTTTCCGAGAATATCGCGGTCACACCTTACAGCCCCATGGGCGGCGGATTGTTGAGCGGCAAGTATGGGAAAAACAAGAAACCGGAGCACGGACGCCTGGTGGATAACAAAATGTACACCACCCGCTACGGGGTGGATAACTATTATCAGACCGCCGAAGATTTTTCCGAGTTTGCCATCCAGAACGGCTACACACCCGCCAGCCTGGCAGTGGCCTGGGTGGGCGCGCACCCGGCCGTGACGGCCCCCATCATTGGCGCGCGCAATCTGGAGCAGTTGGAGGGTTCACTGGGCAGCGTCAGCATTCAGATGACACCCGAACTGTACGCGCAGGTTTCGCAATTCTCACCCACGCCGCCGCCCGCCACCGATCGCAATGAAGAAGTAACCCAGTTTAACTACGGCTCGCGCTAGATACCGGTACTGAAAGGAGATCGATGACCTCTTTTGTTGGATTTATTTTGGTTCTGATGGTGATCCTGCTGGCATCCAAGTTTGCCTCCTGGGCTAGCATTAAACTGGGGCAGCCGGCCGTACTGGGTTCGCTGCTGATGGGTATTTTACTTGGCCCCACTCTGGTCGATCTGACACATCTGCCCTTTCTGAACAACTCACATCTCCCGGAGATGATCACCGAGTTGGGTGAACTGGGCGTGCTGCTGCTCATGTTCATCGCCGGTCTGGAACTGCATCTGAAAGATCTGGTGGGGAATACAAAAGTTTCAGCGCTGGCCGGTGTTCTGGGCGTGATCCTGCCGGTGGGGTTGGGATGGATTACCGGTGAATTATATGGTCTTGGAATTTATGAAAGCCTATTTCTGGGCCTCATTCTGGGGGCCACCAGTGTCAGCATCTCGGCTCAAACATTGATGGAGCTCAACATGCTGCGCTCGCGGGTGGGGCTGGGCTTGCTGGGTGCGGCTGTGTTCGATGACATCCTGGTGATTTTGCTGCTCTCAATTGTGCTGGCTCTGGCCAGCGGAACCGGCAGCCTGGTGGGCATGCTGCTGATTTTTGGAAAGATTGTGCTGTACCTGGCTGCTTCCATGATGATCGGCGTTCATGTTTTGCCGTGGTTGTCACGAAATATCGTCAGGCTGCCGGTCAGTCAGCCGGCGGTCACGCTGGCCCTGATCGTTATGTTGTTTTACGCCATCACCTCCGAACTGGTGGGCGGGATGGCCGCCATCACGGGCACATTCATCGCCGGGTTGATGTTCAGCCGCACCCCGGAAAAAGAAAGAATTGAGCCGGGTATTCGATCACTGGCTTACGGCTTTTTTGTGCCCATCTTCTTTGTCAGCATCGGGTTGGGAATCAACCTGCGCGAGATTTCCGGCAGCGCCCTGATCCTTCTGGCGGTGATGTCGGTGCTGGGTATCCTCGGAAAAATCCTGGGTTCCGGATTTGGCGCCAAAATGGGCGGCTTTTCGACGCTCGAATCAATCCAGTTGGGGGCCGGGATGGTCTCGCGCGGTGAGGTGGGGCTGATTGTGGCCACCATTGGCGCGAACAATGGTTTTGTCAACGCAGATGAAGTCTCGGCGGCGATTGGCATGGTGTTGATCACCACGCTGGTCACGCCGCCGCTTTTACGCTGGTTGTTTAAGAAAAAAGAACCTGTTGCCAAACAGGATTTAGTTGCAGAAGAACAGGAGGGAGAATGACAAACATGTACATGGTGCTGCTGACCATCGACGATCCCGGAAAATGCCGAGCCGTAATGGATGCCTGGACAAATGCGGGCGCTCCGGGGGTAACCATGCTGCCCAGTACCGGATTGGACCGTTTGCGCAGCAAGTACGCCTTAACCGGAGAAATGCCGCTGATACCTTCACTGGCCGATTTTTTGGATAAAGAGGAAGACCGGCATAATACCATTTATTCGATCGTACGCGATCATGACCTGGTGGAGCGGTTGGTAAAAGCCACCGAAAGCGTGCTGGGGGATCTCAACCTGCCCAGAACGGGGATTATGGTGGTACTGCCCATTCTGGAGGCCTACGGGCTGGATCGCCGCGGCGAGTAAACCCCTTTGTTTATTAGGTCGCCGGGCAGACAAAGTAATACTGTCCGGCGACCCGTAATAGGGTCCAACTTCACTTCATCCAATCACTAATTCGACTCAATCCAACGGCGCAGGCGCTCTTCAGGGAGGGGCGCCATATGCCCTATATACCCTGCTGTGATCGACGAAAATGTTAACACACCTGTCGTTATTGGGTTCTGGCATTGACGCTGGGTGAGACATGCTATAATTTTTGCAGGGAGGATATCATGGACCAAAATCAAAATGAGCCTGAATCCAGTCGGCCGTATATCCCCGGTTATGGCATTCCTGAAACGCGTGAAGGGATGCTGCCGTGGAGTTATGTGCAGGAGCGTTTGCGCGAGGCGCAAAATTATTGGATCAGTACCTCCAACGCCAAAGGCAAGCCGCATGCCACGCCGGTTTGGGCGATCTGGCGTGATGATGTGCTTTACTTTGACGGCGGCCCCGATACGCGCCGGGGAAGGGACATGGCGCAGAATCCGTTTATCGCAGTGCATCTGGAAGACGGCAGCCGGGTGGTGATTCTGGAGGGAATGGTTCGCGAACTCACCCGCCCACCGCTGGATTTACGCGAATATCTGGCCAAAGAATATGCACGCAAGTACAGCGGAATGGGTTACGAACCCACCCCTGAAACCTGGGAAAACGGCGGATTGTATGCCTTCCGACCTAACCTGGTACTGGCCTGGACGGAGTTTCCAAAAGATACCACCCGCTGGCAATTTGAAGAGGAAGGCTGAGCATTGCCGTTTCTGCCGATCCACTTTATTGATGAGCCAATTGAGGTTTTATTCGACGAGCCGCCTGTTTACCGCAAATCGCCGGTCTGTCCGTGCGGGTTTTCCTGGCAGGGGCGCCTGTACCGTGTTGCTGAAAAGGTGGGTGAGTGGCAGGATTATGAACGGCGCGGACGCATGGCTCAAAATATGACACCCGGTCATGCAACCAACGCATCCCGGCGCGGTTCATGGGGCGTGGGTCGGTTTTTCTTTCGTATTCGTACACAGGCGGGTGCGGTCTATGATCTGTACTACGATCGCGCTCCCAAAAACGCCGATGACCGGTTGGGAGCATGGTTTATCTACCGGGAACTGGAAGAAAAAACCGGATAAATCGGACTTCATTTTAATCTCCCATTGAGACAAGTTGTGTACGATAAGCCTATCTCACGAATCGAGGTGATGAATGACTGATCAAAAACGGACAGGGCAGGCTGGCGCCCGGATCCAGACCGCCACTTTGGGGGGCGGGTGTTTTTGGTGTCTTGAGCCAGTGTATGAGGAATTGAAAGGCGTCGTGGATGTTGAGGTGGGGTACGCAGGCGGGAAGCTGCCCAACCCCAGCTATGAGCAGGTGTGTTCCGGTATGACCGGTCACGCCGAGGTGGTGCGCATCACCTTTGATGCAGGGCATATTTCATATGAAAGCCTGCTGAAGGTGTTTTTCAGTATTCACGACCCTACCACACTCAACCGGCAGGGGGCTGACATTGGTAAACAATACCGCTCTATCATCCTGTATCACAGCCCTGAGCAGGAAGCGACAGCCCGCCGCTTGATCCAGCAAATCACGCAGGAAAAGCTGTGGCCCAACCCGGTGGTCACCGAGGTGGTACCGCTGCAAGCCTATTACAAAGCCGAGGATTACCATCAGGAATACTTCCGCAAGAATCCTTCCCAGGGCTATTGCAGCGTGGTGATTGCCCCCAAGGTGGCAAAATTCCGCAAGAAGTATGCCGAACATTTGAAGAAGTCATAACGCATTCCGCCCCTCGCGGCGGACAGGGTGGAAATATCAGAGAAATCCTATCCAGTATACAAACAATCATGCTATACTGGAAATGTATTGAGCACAGGCGCGCGTCCTGCCGGCCTGTAATGTGCGTCAAATCAACCAAACAACCAGGAGAAAACCATGAAAGGTAATGAACAAATTATCGCATTGCTGAATGCCCGGCTTGCCGAAGAACTGACCGCAACCAATCAATACATTGTCCATTCTGAAATGTGCGCTAATTGGGGGTATGACAGGCTCCACGAAATGATTGAAAAACGTGCCATCGGCGAGATGAAGCATGCTGAAAAAATCATTGCTCGTGTGCTGTTTCTGGAAGGAATTCCGATCGTCAGCAACCTCAACCCCATGCACATCGGGGACACTGTAGAGAAGATGCTGCGAAACGATCATAACGCAGAAATGGAAGCCGTTCAGGCTTACCGTGAAAGCATCCGCATCGCCATGGAAGTGGCTGACTTCGGAACGTATGAACTGTTTGAAGAGATTCTGGTCGATGAAGAAGAGCACATCGACGAGATTGAAGAAAACCAGGACCAGATTTCTCAAATGGGTGTGCAGATCTATCTGTCAAAACAGGTGGATTAACGCTTTACAGGGACTGTTCTAAAAAGTAGAAACGTACAGGCTGCGGATGCATGACCAGCATCAATCCGCAGTCTGTTTTTCTGCCCGAACGCTTTCTGGCTAAAAAGCTGCCGGGCTGTTCATTTATACGCGAATCAACCTCGTAATCAATGGTGATCATCTTATGCAAACCGACCGTATCGCAAAGCAAACCGAATTTCTGATGGAACTGGATAAATTGAAGGGCGTTATCCGCCGTAATTACATCAACGGGGGTGAACGCCGTGAAAATACTGCCGAACATTCGTGGCATGTGGCGCTGCAGGCGCTTTTATTTCAGGAATACGCCAACGAACCGGTGCAGATCGACCGGGTGATCAGGATGCTGCTGATCCACGATGTGGTGGAGATTCTGGCAGGCGATACTTATATTTACGCGCCCGGTGATCCGGGCGATCAGGCTGCCAAAGAACAGGCCGCTGCTGAAACCCTGTTTGGCCTGCTTCCGTCTGACCAGTCAACCGACCTGAAGGACTTGTGGGAGGAGTTTGAGGCGATCGAAACACCGGAAGCGCGCTTTGCTAAGGCAATGGATCGATTTTTACCGATTTTACAGAACTATCACGCCGGTGGGCTATCCTGGCGGGAACATCATATCACCCCTAAAATGGTGGAAGGCATCATCCTCAAGATCAAACCCGGCTCTGAGGCGTTGTGGACTTATGCCACCCAGGTGCTGGAGCAGGCTGTTCAGCAGGGTCTGTTTGATGCCTGAACACTAACCGGTTCATCGCCTATAATCAAAGTGAATGGTTAATTATTTTAACAGAACAGGGGGATATAGCATGCCAAGAGTGATTCACTTTGAAATTCATGTCGATCAGCCCGATCGGGCGATGCAGTTTTATTCCAACGTATTCGGTTGGGAGTTTCACAAATGGGACGGCCCGGTCGATTACTGGCTCACAACCACCGGGCCCGATTCCGAACCCGGTATCAACGGGGCGTTGCAGCATCGGGAGAATACCAACATGTCGACCATGAACACCATTGAAACCCCGTCGCTTGATGAGGCGCTGGTGCTCATCACCAGGAACGGTGGCAAGATCATCCAGCACCGCCGGGCTGTGCCCGGTGTGGGATACACGGCTATCTGTGTGGATACGGAAGGGAACCCATTTGGGCTGATGCAGCAGGATACAAAGGCGCGATAATCCGTCAAAAAAGAAAAATCCATCCGCTGAAGGGAACGTATCCCACGCGGATGGATTTTGTGTTAATCAGTTCTGTCAGCCGGGAAATAAACTTACAGCGGCGTCTCCCGGTGTTTCAGGGCAATCGTCTCGGCCAGCAAATCGATCTGCAACAATTGTTCCTCGCGGGGATACCCTTTACACAGCACCGGTTCCAGAATTTCTACCTTCAGGTTGGGGATCATCTGGGCAATGCCGGAGACGGCGCGCTCTCCCCAGCCGTATGAACCGATCACCGTGGCATACCGCAGGCGCGGACGCAGCGCATTGGCCAGACTGGCGGCGTAAATGGCTAGCGGATGCGGCCCGGCGTGCACGGTGGAAGAACCTACCACCAGTGTAGAAGCATCCACCAGCGCCATGGCCAGCTTGCCAATATCTGCCGTCGACAGATCAAACTGCTGTACTGTCACACCTCTTTCGGATAATGCGCCGGTCAGACGCTCCACCAGTCTGGCCGTGCTGCCGTGCATGCTCACATACGGGAGCACCACCTTGTTTTTCAATTCACCGGTTACCCATTCACAATACGCATCCACGATGAAGGACGGGTTTTCATAAATCGGCCCATGGCTGGGTGCGATCAATGATAGATCGAGTTCTTTGATTTTTTCCAGGTGGCGGCGGATCACTTTATGGAATGGCATCATGATTTCAGCATAATACCGCATGGCTGCTTCGTAAATCAGCGTACTGTCCGCGGTGTAAAGATCGCTGGTGGCCATGTGGGAGCCGAAGAAATCACACGAAAACAGGATTTTTTCTTCAGTCAGGTAGGCAGTCATGGTTTCAGGCCAGTGAACCCACGGCATCAGGAAGAATTGCAGCGAATATCCGCCCAGGTTCAGCACATCCCCGTCTTTCACGGTTTGAAAGCGGCTTGAGTCGATCATCAGCAGATCGATCAGCATCCCCCGGGCGCGCTCAGAGCAAATGAGTGCGGCTTCCGGATATTTTTCCAGCACCAGCGGTATGCTGCCCGAGTGATCCTGTTCGGCATGCAGGGAGATGACATAGTCGAGATGCGGTACCGATTCAAGCTGTTCCATTAAAATATTCGCCTTGCTTGGATCCACTGTATCAATCAGGGCCGTTTTCTCTTCCCCCTGGATCAAATAGGCGTTATAACTGGTCCCATCCGGCAGCGGAATCAGCGAATCAAACAATCGCCGGTTCCAATCAACCGCTCCCATCCATTGAATCCCTGGACGAATAGCTCGTTTTTTCATATATGTCTCCCTCACAAACAAGGTTCTCCCGAGATGCGGGTGGTTTACAGTTCCAACCTGGATACGGGGAAATTATAACATGAGGGATCTGATCCGATTTAGGGAGATTGTGCGAGGTCGCTAAAAATAGGTAATCCGCGCCCGCCCGGCAGGATGTTGTCAAATTTGTGCTAAGATTTACACACGGAGAGTGTACGATGAAAACCAAAATAAATATTTCCACCTGGCTGATGCTGGCTGTTTTACTGGCCGTTTTTGCAGCCGGGTGTGCCGCACCTGCGGCAATAGCAACCCCCACCGAAGAAACCATAATCCCTGAAGAACCTGTTGAAACCGCCACAGAAGTGCTGGCAACCGAACCGGCGGCAGCGGAAGAAACCGCGGAACCGGTGAACCCCGAACTGCTTGAGGGGAAATGGGAGGGAACGATCAGCGTGGCCGGCGGTATTCTGAATATGACAGTGACCTTTACCGGTGCTGAAGACGACCCGTCAGCCTCACTGGATATCTCGGATCAGGGGTTGTACGGTTACGAACTGGCCAATGTTGAGTTCACAAATCCCTCCATCTCCTTTGAGGGATTTGAGGAAATGAACGGTAAAGCGGTATGGGCCGGTGAACTGACCGAAGATGAAAAAATTACCGGCGAGTTTACCCAACTGGGATACACCGGAACCTTTGAACTGACCAAAGTGGATATGGCCGCTGCTACCCAGGCAACCCAGACGGCTCTGGCTGCCCTGACCTATCGTGAAGAAGAGGTCAGCATCACCAACCAGGATGTTACTCTGGGCGGCACCTTAAGCCTGCCCGAGGGCGAAGGCCCCTTCCCGGTGGTGATTCTCATCACCGGCAGCGGGGCTCAGAACCGTGATGAGGAAATTCTGGGTTTCAAACCATTCAGCATCCTGGCCGATTATCTGGCGACCAATAGCGGTGTGGCAGTGCTGCGATATGACGACCGCGGGGTCGGCGCATCAACAGGCGATACCGCCAGCTCCACCAGTGAAGATTTCACCGGTGATGTGCTGGCCTGGGTGGAGTATCTGAAAACCCGAACCGATATCAACCCCGAGGCGATCGGTTTGCTGGGCCACAGCGAGGGCGGCTTGATCGCACCCATGGCAGCATCACAATCCGAAGATATCGCTTTTATCGTGTTGATGGCCGGTCCGGCTCAATCGGGTGAGGAAATCATCTACAAGCAGGTTGAACTGATCGCACGCGCAAGCGGTGTTACGGAAGATCAAATTACCGAAGCGCTTGCCCAACAACGGCGTTTGTTTGACGGTTTGATCCGCGGCCAGGATTGGGAGGGCGCAAAAGAAGAACTTCGCCAGCAGATCGTGGGTCAGGTGAACGCTCTGCCGGAGGCGCAAAAGCAAACTCTGGGCGACCTGGATCAGTACGCTGAAAACGCCTATCAACAGCAGATTACTTCACTGGAATCGCCCTGGTACCGTTACTTCGTCGAATACGATCCCATGCCGGTTCTGGAAGAACTCACCACCACACCGGTGCTGGCTTTGTTCGGCGGGCTGGACCTTCAGGTGCCGGCAGACCCGAATGCAGACATGATGAAGACCGCTTTGGAAGGGGCAGACAATCTCGACGTCACGGTGATCACCTATCCCAAGGCCAATCACCTGTTCCAAACGGCCATCACCGGTAACCCGAGCGAATATTCCACACTGGAGCCGGTTTTTGTGGAAGGCTTTTTGGAAGACATCGCCAGGTGGCTGCAGGTGGAGATCACCCTGATTAATCAGTCATAACTGTGACCATTTCGATATTAATCGATTATCAGACAACCCAATCATGAGGAAAAAGGAGCAAACAATGGCATTTTCAGGCAGTATTCCGACCGATGAAGAGCTGGCAGTCGCCATCGATGAAATGATGACCCGCTATTTCAAGCCGGACGAACCAGGCGCTTCCATCATCGTAACCCGCAAAGGCAAACCTGTTTTCCGCAAAGGATACGGGATGGCCAATATTGAACTGGGCGTCAAGATCGAGCCGCATATGGTGTTCAGGCTGGGATCCATCACCAAACAGTTCACCGCCGTGAGTATTTTAATGCTGTGGGAGCAGGGCAAACTGGATTTGCAGGATGAGATCACCAAGTACCTGCCCGATTACCCCATGCACGGTCATCGCATCACGATTGAACATCTGCTTACTCATACCTCCGGCATCAAGAGCTACACCGATACACCGGATTTCCTGAAGATGATGCGCACCGATTTATCTCTGGAGGACCTGGTTAATTCGTTCAAGCCCTACCCGATGGATTTTGCTCCTGGAACCAAATATCACTACAACAACTCGGCTTTTGTGATGCTGGGTCTCGTCATCGAGAGAGTATCCGGCATGAAATACGCCGAATTCATCAAGAAAAATATCTTTGAGCCGCTGGGGATGAAAGATTCCTATTTTGACATGCCCAATCCCATCATCCCTGGGCGCGTCGCCGGTTATAAAAAGAACGGCGATCACTACGAGAACTGTGATTATCTCAGCATGACCCTGCCGCACGCCGCCGGCTCACTGGCCAGCAGTGTAGATGACATGGCCAAATGGGATGCCGCTCTGTATACCGAGAAGCTGGTGAAACAGGAAACCCTGAAAAAAGCCTGGACTTCGTACACACTGCTGGACGGTACCAAGACCGGTTACGGCTACGGCTGGGCATCGGCGGAGTTTGACGGCCACCGTATGATCACACACGGCGGCGGGATCAACGGTTTCATCACCGATGGTTTCCGCTTCCCGGATGAAGAAGTGTATGTGAGTATTCTCACCAACCGCGGCATCATGATCCCGAACGATCTCGCCTTCCGGATCGGCGCTATGGCCACCGGCAAGCCGTATGTGGATCCGCAGCCCATCCCGATGGACCCGGCCCTGTACGAACGTTATCAGGGTGTATTCAAGCTGGAGAATATGGAATTCACCATCGCTGTCTTTATGGAAGGTGGAAAATTGTTTATGACCCCGCCCGGCGATGAGAAAAATGAACTCTTCCCGCTGTCAGAGACCGAGTTTGCTTCCGCCGAATCCATCGGCCGCACACTGTTTGTCTTTGATGAAAACGGCAAAGTGACCACCCTGATCATGAAGGGTTTCTACGGTCCGGGCATGAAGGCGTTCATCACCGATCAACCTCTTCCCACCCAGCGCAAATCCATTGAGCTGGCCCCTGAAAAGATAGCGGTCTACCTGGGCGAGTATGAACTGGCTCCTGGTCTGAATGTCTGCTTTGTCTTTGAAAACGGCAAGCTGATTGCGAAGGTGCCGGATCAACAAGACCAGGTGTTGCTGGCAGAGACCGAAACGAAGTTCTACATGCCTGAGCTGCCGATCACCTTTGAATTCCACAAAGATGCCTCGGGACGGGTGACCGGAATGACCCTGAACCAGTCCGGTCAGATCATGGATGCCAAAAAAGTAAAGTAACACTTTTAAATCGTCTCAAGTTGACCCTGCCGGTGAATGTCTGCCGGCAGGGTTTTTCTTCGCCACCTGGTTCTGTTGAAATGCTTTACACGGGAAAAAGAAAGTTCAGCAATCATCTGAGTCACCATTACAAATCTTTTAGGATAAGCTTCTTTCAGTTATTTCTGATTCCGTCGTGTGAAAAAATCTGAGTTGAATTTCCTTTACCAGCCGGTATTTGATAGCACACTCATTACGAAATGATTTGTGATATGCTGTTGTTTATCGTACGATTGGAAGCTCATTCACGGACCAGATGGAATAAACCGAATCGTTTCTCGCATCAATTCTGCGGGATAAAAGAAATCAACATAATTTCATGTATTGATAGAGGTCAACGGATTATGAAAAACAGATTTTTCAATATGATTAACACCGAAAAAAACCATCGCGGCGTCTCCGTCCTCTTTGTTGTATTCCTTTGTACCGTATTGGCTGTGGGATTGATTGCCTGCGTTGCTGTTGCTGGAAATCTTTCAGCCGACAGTGTTGTCAATAAATATCTTGAGGCTGAGAAGGACAAAGACTATGTCATCAGCCTGTCGATTGACAAAGTAGAAATATCCAATGAAGAAACGGCAAGAATTAAAGAAATGTATTCGGGCAGCGAATTGGCAAATACAAACGGCTGGACGGATGAATTTATTGCCGAAAACATGATTGCCGTGTATGCAAAATACACCGTGGATTATGACAATACAAAGGTTCCCTATAATGAGGGTGAACTTGAACACTATTTTTATTTGATTAGAGATGACGAAAATTCTCCCTGGCTCATTTGGGATGGCATGGGTACGTAAAACAAATCGGTCAGAAAGCGTCAGGATAGTTGACAGCTCGACCTATCGGTGCATACAGATAAAGTTTTGACAGACTCCCTGTTCTCCGTATTTATGAGCATTGTGAGGCTGAAAGGCGAGACAACCAGGAAATACCTCGAAGAACATCAGCGTGATATTGAACCGGACAACGAAATGAAGGTCAGTGGTTTTAATGCTGTCTGGTACGGATGTTTTATTACGGCAAAGTCAAGGTTTTTAACATATCGATAGATATAATGATCAATAGAAGTGTCAATATAAATTAGCTATGAGGGCCTAATTCTGCCACTGATCAGGAGAGAACATGCCCCAACACCATCCCTTAATTGAAAAATTGAACCGGCTTTCAGCTCCGGGTGAGCTGTATGAAAAATTGTCCGATCAGGAAGTGCGCTGCCATGCCTGCGCCCATCACTGTCTGATTAAACCCGGCAAGCGCGGAGTCTGCTACATGCGCTATAACCAGGACGGTGTGCTGATGGTTCCGTACGGTTATGTGGCGGGTGTGCAGC
>CAZHMZ010000024.1:33509-34761 GCA_964532655.1 uncultured Anaerolineaceae bacterium | reverse complement strand
ACCCAGGACCTCACAGTGAATGTGATCGACATGCCAGCCCCCGAGATCATCGAAGATCCCGGTATCAGCAACCCCATCGACCAGATGCCCACCGATGAGACCTTCTGGCAGAAAGTCGTACGCTTCTTCAAGGGTTTATTTGGACTGGACAGCGGTCCCACCAGGCCGGATATGATGGAAGGCATGCCCATGGAAGGTGAGATCATCCAGGACAATGGGGCAGTTCAGGTAGCACCGCAGAAAGCCCCCTAGGGGAATCCATCCCTATGAAATTTTCTGATCTGGTTTCTCTCATTGTTGCCAACCTCAGCCGGCGTAAGGGGCGGGTCGCCCTCACGGCTGTGGGTGTTATCATCGGCACGGCCGCCGTGGTGGTGCTCGTTTCTCTGGCGATGGGTTTGCAGCGGAATGCCACATCCTCGTTGTACGGTATTGGCGAACTAACGCAAATTCAGGTGTATCCGTCCTATCAGGAAACCATGAAATCAGACGGTTCACCCAATTTTGCGCCCATCACCGAACAGGCACTGGCTGATTTTGCCGCCATTGAAGGCGTGGAAAAAGTGATCCCGCGCGATTACATCATGGGCGGCACCGTCATGAAATACAAGGATCTGGAAGGGTATTCCAGCCAGATCGGCATCGGCGTGGATGACCTGGCCGATCTGGGATACACCACCATTGAGGGCGTCACCACACTGGATCGAGGTACGGTGGTCATCGGATCGCAGGTGAAGAACAATTTCTATGATCCCAACCCGCGCCCCGGTGACACGATGCCGGAACCGCCGGAACTGTACGGCGAAACGATCAAGATGACGCTGCTCAAATATGATTCTGATGGCAATGAAATCCGCCGCACGGTGCAGCTTCGTGTAGCCGGTGTATTGACCGAGACGAGAGGCGAAGCGGACTGGTCCATGTATGTCCGGCTGGATGAAATGACCGGCTGGAATGAGTGGTTGATGGGTAAACGCATCAACCGATCCAAAGATGGTTACAACATGGCTATTGTCAAGGCCACCGATGTGGATGTGACCACCGATATCGTGGATACCATCACCGGAATGGGTTTCAGCGCGTACACACCCCAATCCTTTATCGAGGGGATCAACAGTTTCTATATCATCCTGCAGGTTGGGTTTGGCGGTATCGGCGCGATTGCCCTGTTTGTGGCGGCCATTGGCATTGCCAACACCATGGCGATGGCCATTCTGGAGCGCACGCGTGAAATCGGTCTGATGAAAGCGGT
>CAZHMZ010000024.1:27352-33409 GCA_964532655.1 uncultured Anaerolineaceae bacterium | reverse complement strand
TTGGCAATTCACCCGATGCAAACATAGCTTTGCATCGGGTTTTTCATTAAAATAAGATTATCTGAGGTGGAGGTAGACCGGGTATGATCCGAATCCTGCATGTCAAATCGAACAATTCCAGTGAAACCAGCGATGATCTGGCAAAAATCCCGAATTTTCTGGCCGATCAAAAAGGATTTTTCTGGCTGGATATCTTCGATGAACCGATCGAGAAAGTAACCGATCTCTTCACCAATGTATTTAAGTTTCACCCGCTGGCCATTGAGGATGCGTTGGTGCAGATGCATGTCCCCAAGATCGACGATTGGAATGAGTATGTGTACATTGTTCTGCACTCGGTCACCTTTGATAAATCGGAAGATGACCTGCTGGGTTCGCATGAGCTGGATATCTTCATGGGGCACAATTACCTGGTGACGTATCACACGGAGGTCTTTGAGGCGATCAACCTGCCCTGGGAGAATGCCGTGCGGGATGAACGTGTGTATACACAGGGTGTGGGGGGGCTGCTGTATAAGGTGCTGGAAGAAATGGCCACCCAGTTTATGCACATCATCGACCGGCTGGATGACCTGGTGGAAACCATCGAGCAGGAGATCTTCACCCGCCCGGATTCATCGTTGCTGTCGTTGCTGTTTACCACCAAACGTTCCCTGTTGACTCTGCGACGTATCCTCACCCCGCAGCGTGAGGTGGTGAATAAACTGGCCCGCGGCGATTATGAAGTGGTAGACCCGAATGATCGCTCTTATTATCGCGATGTGTACGATCATTATGTCCGGCTGCACGATATCAGCGAGAGCATGCGCGATCTGGTGAGCGGCGCGTTGGAAACTTATCTTTCAGTGGTGAACAACCGCATGAACGATATCATGAAGACGCTTACCATCATCACCACCTTCTTCATGCCGATTTCGTTTGTGGCGGCTTTCTTTGGGATGAACTTTTTCCCCACCACCCAGCTTTTTGAAGGTTTCACCGGACCGGTCGGATTTGCGGTGGCAGCCCTGCTTTTGATTGGCCTGCCAGTCCTGTTGTTCTTCTGGCTGAGAAGCCGGAAGTGGCTGTAGGCATCTTTCACTCTTCAGTTTTGCAGACAGAAGGTATAATTAGCCGATCTTGTCGACCGGAGGAAGAAATATGTATAAGACCCATACCTGTGGTGAACTTACCAAAAAATCAATCGGTGAAACTGTCAAATTGGCAGGTTGGGTGCATCGATACCGTGATCATGGTGGAATCCTCTTCTTTGACCTGCGGGATCGTTTTGGAATTGTTCAGGTTGTCATCGATCCGGAAAGCCTGGGTCAGCAGTATAAGACCGCTGAACAGGTACGCGCCGAATGGGTGATCCAGATTGAAGGTGTGGTGCGCGCCCGACCCTCGGGCGCGGAAAATCCGCACATGATTACAGGTGAAGTTGAAGTCGTAGCAAAATCCCTTAACGTATTGAGCCCGTCCAAACCGACGCCCTTCCTGATCAACAAAGACGATCCGGTGGACGAGAACTTGCGTTTGAAATACCGCTATCTGGATATCCGGACCGAGCGCATGGTGCGGAATTTAACAATCCGTCATCGTTTTGTCAAATTCATCCGTGATTATTTGGATGCGCGGAGCTTCATGGAAATTGAGACCCCTATCCTGTTCAAAACCACACCGGAAGGCGCCCGCGATTATCTGGTGCCGTCACGCGTGTACCCGGGTCAATTCTACGCGCTGCCGCAATCTCCTCAGCAGTTGAAGCAACTGTTGCAGGTTGCCGGTATTGAGCGGTATTTCCAGATCGCGCGCTGCTTCCGCGATGAAGACCAGCGCGGCGACCGCCAGCCTGAATTTACCCAGCTTGACCTTGAGATGTCGTTTATCCACCGCGAAGATATCCTCAATTTGATTGAGGGCATGTTCACCGAATTTGTGCAGAAATACCTGCCCGAAAAGCATCTGTTCCAGGCTCCCTGGCCCCGCCTGACCTATCAGGAAGCCATGGAACGTTATGGAAAAGACAACCCGGATATCCGCTTTGGGCTGGAGTTGAAAAGTCTCACCGATCTGTGCGGTAAGACCGGCTTCAAGGTTTTCGATCAGGCTGCCGAACTCGGGCAGCAGGTGCGCGGCATCAACGCCAAAGGACTGGGTCACTACAGCCGTAAGCAAATCGATGAGCTGAACGCTTTTGCCCAGCAGCACGGCGCAAAAGGTCTGGCTTATCTGGCCATTTCACCTGAGGGTGAGCAGCGCTCCTCCTTTACCAAATTCCTCACCCCTGAGGCGCTCGAGCAGATCATGACCCGCATGGAAGCTCAAAACGGCGATCTGCTGTTGTTCGTGGCTGACAAACCGGCCATCGCCAACGATGTGTTGGGCCGTCTGCGTGTGCAGTTTGGCGATCTGCTCAACCTGCGCGATCCGGACACCCTGGCTTTCTGCTGGGTGATCGACTTCCCGTGGCTGGTCTGGCTTGAAGACGAGAAACACTGGGATCCCAGCCATCACATCTTCACCGCGCCGGTGGAAGAGGACATCCCGTTGATCGCCACCGATCCGGGCAAGGTACGCGGACAGCAGTATGACCTGGTATTGAACAACTACGAGGTGGGCGGTGGTTCCATCCGGATCCATGATGGCGACCTCCAGAAGACCATGTTCAAGCTGGTGGGGCTCGAGCCCGAGGTATCGAATGAACGCTTTGGGCACATTCTGGAAGCCTTTGAATACGGTGTGCCGCCGCATGGAGGTATCGCGCCAGGCATCGACCGCCTGTGCATGATCTTCACCGGCGAGTCGAACATTCGCGAGGTGATTGCCTTCCCCAAGAACCAGGCCGCCCGTGATGTGATGAGTGACGCGCCGTCAACCGCCTTACCCGAACAACTGCGTGATCTGCATGTGAAAATCGTTGAAGATTAACGAATTGCAGCAGCAGCTTACCGGAGACACCCGTCCTCCGGTAAGCTGTTGTTATCTACAGCCTTGACCTGTGATCATTTGCGGTTATAATTCAATGATTGAATATTGGCTATGACCAATCAACCCGACTTGCAACATGATCTGAATATTCTGGACAGGATAGAACAGGATCCGGAAACCACCCAGGCCTCGCTCGCCTCGCAATTGGGCGTGGCCGTAGGGACGATCAACTGGCATTTAAAACGTTTGATCGACAAGGGATACATCAAAGTCCGCCGGGCACAGCGCCGAAAGCTGAAATATATCATCACGCCGGAAGGTATTTCACACCGAGCCAGATTGACGCTGGATTACATCAACATTTCGTTTCACCTGTTTCGCCTGGTTCGCGAACGCATGATTTCAGCGTTGAATGAACTCGGCGCATCCGGTACAAAATATGTCCGCCTGAAGGGCAACGGGGATGTGGCTGAAGTGTGCAGACTCACCTGTATCGAGCAGGGTTTTCTTGTTCTGAGTGACGATGATCCTGAGCCGGATGCTTCGGTTGCCCATTTTCGGATCGTCGATTTACGCATTATCCATGACTCTCCTGACGGGCAGATTGCAAAACATCCTGCCGGCAGTAATGGGGATGATGGAGATGTCAACATGGAAAAAGGAAAGTAGGCTGACATGAGTGATCAGTTCACCTGGCAGGGAAAAAGAATTTGTGTCACCGGCGGAGCCGGCTTTTTGGGTTCATACATTCTAGCGAAACTGGCCGCCCGCGGGGTGGATGAGAAGAACATTTTTGTACCCAAAATTGAGGATTACAACCTGGTTAACCTGCCGGATATTCAGCGCATGCTGGATGACGCAAAGCCTGACATGGTGATTCATCTGGCCGCGCATGTGGGTGGGATTGGCGCCAATCGTGAAAAACCGGCCGAATTTTTCTATGACAATCTGATGATGGGTGTTCAATTGATCCACGAATCCTGGAAGCGCAACATCGAGAAATTCGTGGCGATCGGAACGATCTGTGCGTATCCCAAGTTCACACCGGTGCCGTTCAAAGAAGAAGAAATCTGGAACGGTTACCCCGAAGAAACCAACGCTCCCTACGGGCTGGCGAAGAAGATGCTGCTGGTGCAGTCACAGTCTTACCGGCAGCAGTACGGTTACAACTCCATCTTTCTTCTGCCGGTCAACCTGTACGGCCCGCGCGACAACTTCAACCCAGCTTCATCGCATGTCATCCCGGCCCTCATTAAAAAATTCCTCGAGGCCGTCGAACAGGGTGACCCGGAAGTGGTGGTGTGGGGGGATGGATCTCCGACGCGTGAATTCATCTATGCGGATGACGCCGCCGAAGGGATTTTGCTGGCTGCAGAACGTTATAACGGCTCGGAACCGGTCAACATCGGCTCGGGGTTCGAGATTTCAATCAAAGATCTGGCGGAATTAATCGGACGCCTGACCGGCTTTACCGGCAAACTGGTATGGGATACCAGCAAGCCCAACGGTCAACCGCGCCGGCGGCTGGATACGGAACGGGCAGCCGAGTTTTTCGGCTTCCGCGCGAAAGTAACCTTTGAGGAAGGGCTGAAACAGACCATCGACTGGTACCGGGCAACCCGGAAGACTGCGTAAGCAGGCAGGTCGGTCCTTTTTGGCAAACGGAAACAATATATGACGGCGATAGACCAGGACCAAATTCAAACAACTCACCCGGAGATCCCGCTGACGATCCTGCGCCCAGCAAAAGGCTGGTCGGTGATCAACTTCCGCGATCTGTGGTTGTACCGCGAACTGATCTTCTTTATGACCTGGCGCGATCTGAAGGTGCGCTATAAACAAACCGTTTTGGGTGTCAGTTGGGCTGTACTCAAACCGTTCATGACCATGGTGGTATTCAGTATCTTCTTTGGCAAGCTGGCTTCCATGCCATCGGATGGGGTACCGTACCCGATCTTCTCATACACCGGGCTGCTGGCCTGGGAGTTATTCTCCAACGCGTTATCGGTGGCCAGCCGCTCGCTGGTGACCAACGCGCACATGATCACAAAAATTTACTTCCCGCGCATCATCCTGCCGCTTTCATCTGTTCTGGCAGGCGTGGTGGATTTTTTCATTGCATTTATCATTTTGATCGGTATGATGATCTTTTACAAGATCACGCCCACTGTCAATGTGTGGACGCTGCCATTTTTCCTGCTGCTGACGCTCATCACCGCGTTGGGGGTGGGGTTGTGGCTGGCCGCCCTGAATGTGTTGTACCGTGATGTGAACTACATTACCCCGTTTCTGACCCAGTTCTGGCTGTTTCTCACACCCATTGTGTACCCGGCAAGTCTGCTTTCAGAAAAATGGCAGATTGTGTACGCTCTCAATCCCATGGTGGGTGTGGTGGAGGCATTCCGCTGGGCGCTGCTGGGTGGCGGGCGGGAAGCCCCGGGCCTTACCCTGCTCATTTCATCTACTGTCGCGATCATTTTATTAATCACCGGTCTATTGTTCTTCCGCAAGACCGAGCGACTTTTTGCGGATATGGTGTAGTTATGTCGGATACCGTCATCCACGTTGAAAACATTGGGAAACAGTACCGTATCGGGGTACCGACTGTCAAATACCGCACCCTGCGCGATTCATTCGACCGCTGGTTTCACAAGCCCACCGAGGAAGAACGTCTGCAATCCGAGACGGCGAGCAACTTCTGGGCGTTGAAGGATATCTCATTCGACGTCCGGCAGGGGCAGGTGCTGGGTATCATCGGCCGCAACGGGGCTGGGAAGAGCACATTGCTCAAGATCCTTTCACGTGTGACCGATCCCACCACAGGCTATGCCGAGATCCGTGGGCGCGTGGGTTCGCTACTGGAAGTGGGCACGGGTTTTCACCCGGAGTTGACTGGCCGCGAGAATATCTTTCTCAACGGCGCCATTCTGGGCATGAAACGGACTGAGATCCAGTCCAAGTTTGATGAAATTGTTGATTTTTCCGAGGTGGAGAAGTTTATCGATACCCCGGTGAAGCGTTACTCGAGCGGTATGTATTTGCGGCTGGCCTTTTCAGTGGCGGCGCACCTGGAGCCTGAGATTCTGGTGGTGGATGAGGTTCTGGCTGTTGGTGACGCTGAATTCCAGCGCAAGTGCCTGGGCAAGA
>CAZHMZ010000024.1:5821-27342 GCA_964532655.1 uncultured Anaerolineaceae bacterium | reverse complement strand
ATCAGGGACGCACCATTTTGTTTGTCAGCCACAACATGTCTGCCATCTTGCGTCTCACCGAAGAAACCCTGGTCATCGACCACGGGCAGATGGTGATGCGGGCGCCGACGGTTGAAGCGGTGGATTATTACCTTTCACAGGGTGTTTCGCGTGACGGCGAGCGAATCTGGACTGCTGATGAAGTTCCTGCAGACGCCGAGCCTTTCCGCCCGATCGCAGTGAGAGTGCTTTCAGGCAACGGAAAAATCAGCGAAACCGTGCGATCCGCTGAACCGTTCACCATCGAAATGGAATATGAGCTTTCCCGCTCCATTGTGGGTTTAAGGGTGGGTATTTACCTGCTCAGCACTCGCGGCGAATTTATTCTGACCTCATTTGATACCGATGACCCTGCCCATTTTGATCGCTACAGCACCCGGGAAGAGGGTCACTATATCAGCCGATGTGTAATCCCGGCCCATTTTGTGAACGAAGGCCGGTTTGTCATTGGAGTCAATGCCAGCACCTACCGGATCAAGCGGTATTTTCAGGATGAACAGGCATTGACCTTCAATGTAGATGGATCCGGAGCCCCGGGCAACCAGTGGCCCGAACCGCGCCTGGGTCCAGTTCGACCTCTGCTTGAATGGAGTATAGAGGATTTGTAATATGTTGAGCTCAAGCAAAGAAACCGTCAAGACCATACTCGGACAGATACCCTTTACCGCCGAGCTGTACTGGTTAATTCGACAGCGCGGCAAACCGATCCAGAGCCATTTTTCGCTGAAAAGCCTGAATGAAAACCTGCCCAAGATAGTTGAACAGGCTCTGGCCTTGAAGAAACAGGCTGAAACCGGAAAACGAATCTTAATCTTTGCCACACTTCACTATTGGATTGAGCACGCCACGTTGATGGGTGCGGCTCTGGCAGCCCAAGGTCACAAGGTGACGCTGGGATACCTTCCGTACAGCGACTGGCGCAGCGAGATCAATCTGTTTGACCTGCGGCGGCAGAATGCCTATGCCCGAAAAGTGCTCGGAATCGCTGCTCCTTTGATGGATGCGATTCCGTTTATGACCTCGCACCCGGTGTACAAACCTCTG
The DNA here is from genome assembly GCA_964532655.1 of uncultured Anaerolineaceae bacterium. Classification (GTDB taxonomy): domain Bacteria; phylum Chloroflexota; class Anaerolineae; order Anaerolineales; family Anaerolineaceae; genus JAJFTV01. The sequence goes on along the minus strand of CAZHMZ010000024.1, from coordinate 26,259 downwards.
CCTGAACCGCTGCAGAAAATTGCCGAACAGGTGTCGATTTACGATACCCAGTACACCCTGCAGAATGAAGAGATTAACACCGATAACAACACCTATCAACTGCGTCTGGAACGCAATAAGGCTCTGGCGCGTTATGCCTACCAGTGGCTGCGCCAGAACAGGCCTGATTCGGTGATCGTCCCCAATGGGACCATCCAGGAATTCGGTGTCTTCTACCGGGTTGCCCGACTGTTGGACATCCCCACCGTGACGTATGAGTTCGGTGATCAGCGCAAACGCATCTGGGTGGCGCAAAACTCTGAGGTGATGCGCCAGGATACCGCCAAATTGTGGAATGCCCGCAAAGACATCCCCCTGACTGAAGAACAGACCACTCGTTTACGCCAGTTGTTTGCCGCCCGCCAGCGCGCTGATTTGTGGGAGAATTTTGCCCGCCGCTGGCAGGATCAACCGGCGCGCGGTGGTGAACATGCACGGACTGCCCTGGGTCTGGATGGGCGGCCGGTGGTGCTGCTGGCTACCAATGTGTTGGGCGACAGTCTGACGCTGGGACGGCAGATCTTCAGTGAGAGCATGGCCGAGTGGATTACCCGCACGGTACAGTATTTCGCAGGCCGGCCGGATGTGCAACTGGTCATCCGCATCCACCCGGGTGAGGTCCTGACGCATGGTGTTTCCATGGAAGCTGTGGTGCGCAATGTACTACCCACCCTGCCCGAATATATCCATCTGATCGGCCCCCAGGAGCAGGTGAACACCTATGACCTGGTGGATGTGGCTGATGTAGGCCTGGTGTATACCACCACTGTTGGCCTGGAGATGGCACTGCAGGGCTTGCCGGTGATTGTGGCCGGCCAGACGCATTACCGCGAGCGCGGGTTTACGCTGGACCCCGATTCATGGGTTCGTTTCTATAAGATGATCGGATCGGTGCTGGAAAAGCCGGCGGCATTCCGCCTGACCGGTGAGCAGATCGAGCTGGCCTGGCGCTATGCCTACCGCTTCTTCTTCGATTTCCCGTTGCCATTCCCATGGCACTTGGTGAAGATGTGGGAAGACTACCGGCAGACCAACCTGAAGGATGTGTTCTCGGCTGAGAACTTCCCGGTCTATCAGTCCACCTTCCGTTATCTGGCCGGCGAACCGATCGACTGGAAAGTAGCAGAGGTATAACCGCATGGGCGAGGCGCATACCAAACAAGAAGTTCGCCAGTTTTACAACCGAATCGGCTGGAATGAGGTGGGTGAGGGCATGTATCAGAACGCCCGCTATGAAGATTTGCGGCCGGTATCGCATGCCTACATCCGTCGCTGTCATCTGCGTGTTAACCGTTATCTTCCGCCAAAAGGAAAATATTTACTGGATGCGGGCTGCGGTCCCATCCAGTACCCTGAATATCTCACCTACTCGGCCGGTTACCGCCACCGGGTGTGTGTGGATATCTCCATCGTCGCACTGCAGGAAGCCCGCACCCGTATCGGGGACCACGGGCTTTTTGTTGTCGCCGATGTGACCAATCTGCCGTTCAAACCCGAGTGCATGGATGGTATCGTCTCGCTGCACACCCTGCATCATGTTTCGACGCCCGATCAAAAGAAGAGTTATTTCGGATTCCAGCGGCTGCTGAGACCCGGTTCCAGCGCGGTGGTGGTGAACGGTTGGAAGACTTCCCTGCTGATGCAATGGATGTCGCCGCTCATCAAAGGGATGAACCGCTTGTTCGCCGGGAAAACGGCTGCCCCTGCCGCGGGCGAAAAAACGGAAAAAGCGCCGGTCATGAAAGAACCCACCGGCACTTATGTTCAAAAATTGACAGCACAGAGCCTGCGGGAAATGCTGAAAGGTCTGGATATTGAGATCCGCTGCTGGCGGTCGGTGAGCGTTCGCTTTTTAAGGGCGGTTATCCGGCCTGTGCTGTTGGGCCGCTTCTGGTTGTGGCTGCTGTATCACCTGGAAGACCTCTTCCCACGCTTTTTTGGCGAAAAGGGTCAGTATCCCATGGTGATTCTCCGAAAACCGGAAAATTATCAAACTCAGGCACAGGAATGACTATGAACTGGAACGATAAAGTGGTACTGGTAACCGGCGGGACCGGTTCGTTTGGCAAGAAATTCATCGAAGTCATGCTCAGGGAATATCAGCCGGCGAAAATCATCATCTACAGCCGCGATGAGCTGAAACAGCACGAAATGCGCGCGGCCGGTTTTGATCATGAGAGCCTGCGTTACTTCATCGGCGATGTGCGCGATCTGGACCGCCTGAAACGGGCCTTCAACCGGGTGGATATTGTGGTGCACGCGGCCGCGCTCAAACAGGTGCCGGCTTGCGAGTACAACCCCATGGAAGCCATCAAAACCAACATCCTGGGCAGCAGCAATGTGATTGACGCGGCCCTGGATCGGGGTGTTTCACGCGTGCTGGCGCTCAGCACCGATAAAGCCGTCAATCCCATCAACCTGTACGGGGCCACCAAGCTGGCCGCCGAAAAGCTGTTTGTGCAGAGCAACGCCTATGCCGGCAGCCATAACGTGCGTTTCAGTTGTGTACGCTACGGGAATGTGGTGGGCAGCCGCGGCAGCGTGGTGCCGGTGTTCCTCAAGCAGCGTGAAACCGGCAAGGTGACCATCACCGACGCGCGCATGACCCGTTTCTGGATTTCACTGGAGCAGGGTGTGCGGTTTGTTATCCGCTGCATCGAACAGATGCAGGGCGGTGAAGTGTTTGTGCCCAAGATTCCCAGCATGAAGGTGGTGGATCTGGCGAAAGCGGTTGCCCCCGAAGCAGATCTGTCCATCATCGGCATCCGGCCGGGTGAGAAATTGCATGAAGTGCTGATTTCCGAGGATGAAGCCCGTCTGACGCTGGAACGCGACGATATGTTTGTGGTCACCCCTTCCACCACTATGTGGCAGCGTGACCAGACCTTCGCGGGTACGGTTCTGCCGGATGGGTTCCGCTACTCCAGCGACAACAACAGTGAGTGGCTGGGCCTCGAGGAGATCAAGCAAATTACCCGGCCGATTGAACAGGAATATAAGGAAGGCAAGCTGGTATGACGTTTTCAGGGATGTCCGCGCAAAAGAAAGACAGCGCGGACATGACTGTTCTGGTGACCGGCGCAAGCGGTCTGTTGGGCCTGAATTTCTCATTGGCCCTGCACAACCAGACCCGTATCGTGGGCGTGTCGCACCATACCCGCCTGCAGAATACGCCTTTCAGCGTGATGGAAGCCGATCTGACCGACCGGCAGCAGGTAGAGAATTTGCTGGAGCAGGTGCGGCCGGATGTGATCCTCAACTGCGCGGCACTGGCCAATCTGGACCGCTGCGAAGAAGACCCTGAACTGGCCCGGCGTATGAATGCCGATCTGCCCGGCTGGTTGGCCGGATGGACCCATCGCAACGCGGCCGGATTGGTGCACATCTCCACCGACGCGGTGTTTGACGGCGCCCAGGGCAATTACGGCGAAACCGATGCCCCCAACCCGCTGGGCCGGTATGCCGTCACCAAACTGGAAGGCGAACAGCGTGTACTGTCCGCTGACCCGCATGCCGCGGTCTGCCGGGTGAATTTTTACGGATGCAGCCCGTCCGGTAAGCGCAGCCTGGTGGAGTTTTTCTACAATAATCTTTCCGTCGGAAACGTGGTGAACGGGTTCACCGATGTGCTGTTTTGTCCGCTGTATGTGCAGGATCTGTCCGAGATCCTGTGGAAGATCATGCAGCAGCGCATCAGCGGTCTCTACCATGTGGTCAGCTCGGAATGCCTGAGCAAGTACGGTTTTGGCATGCAGGTGGCCCGCACGTTTGGGTTTGATGAGTCACTGGTCAAACCCGCTTCCTGGAAGGATGCCGGTCTCAAATCGGTTCGTTCGCCGGATCTGCGCCTGCGGGTTGAGAAGATACAGGAAAAATTGAACCAGCCAATGCCCGGGATTACCGCCGGATTGATGCGCTTCCGGGAAGCCATGCAGGCAGGACAGCCTGCCGTGATCAAAAGCTATTTGAAGACAATCTGAAACGAGAGGGAATGATGGATATCAAAATCGCTGATCAGATGATTGGGATGGATTACCCCTCCTACTTTATTGCCGACATCGGCGCAAATCATGACGGCAGTCTGGAACGCGCCAAATACCTGATCCGGCTGGCCAAACAGGCCGGCGCGGACGCTGCCAAGTTTCAGAACTTCCGCGCCTCCAAAATCGTCTCCGATTACGGTTTTCGCAACATGGGCGACAAACAGTCGCACCAGTCCAAGTGGAAGAAATCGGTGTCCGAGGTGTATCAGGATGCATCCATTCCGTTTGACTGGACGCCTGAACTAAAGGCGGTTTGCGATGAGGTAAATATCCATTATTTTTCCTCGCCGTATGATTTTGAAGCCATCGATTACCTGGACCCGTTTATGCCGGCTTACAAAGCCGGTTCCGGCGAGATCACCTGGATTGAGGCGCTGGAGCGAATGGCGCACAAGGGCAAACCGGTCATGATTTCCACCGGCGCGTCGGATATCGGTGAGGTACAGCGGGCGGTTGATGCCGTGTTGGCCATTAACCCGCAGGTGGTGCTGATGCAGTGCAATACCAACTACACCGGCGATCCGGAAAACTTCCGGTTTATTCATCTGAACGTGCTGCAGACCTACCGGTTGATGTACCCCGATCTGGTGTTGGGCCTCTCAGACCACACCCCCGGCCACTCCACGGTACTGGGTGCGGTCACTTTGGGAGCGCGTGTGATTGAAAAACACTTCACCGATGACAACGGACGCGAAGGACCGGATCACCCATTTGCCATGACGCCTGATACCTGGGCCGATATGGTGGCGAACACACGCCAGCTTGAAAAATCACTGGGCTCCACGCGAAAATTCATCACCGAAAACGAGCTGGAAACCGTGGTGGTGCAGCGCCGCTGCCTGCGGACAGCTCGCGACATCAAGGCCGGTGAGGTATTCACCCGCGAGATGATCGATGTACTGCGCCCGGCCGTTCATGGGGCCATTTTGCCCTATGAGATCGAGACTGTTCTGGGAACCAAAGCCCTGCACGATATTCCCGCCGGGAAAGAATTGCGCTGGGTTATGCTGGGAGAATAGTGCGCGTTCTGTATTTTTCACCGCGGTTGACCCCTCACGACCGCCGTTTTCTCAACGCGCTTTCTGCAACAGAGCACCAGGTTTTTACCCTGCAGCTTGAAAGCGACGAAAAACGGCCGGATGATCCGGGTTTGCCGGGATCGATTACACCGGTTACCTGGAAAGAGTGGCCGGATCAGGGGCGGATTTCCTATCCGGCGGCGCGCAAACGCCTGAGACAGATCGCCGCGGAGGTCAAACCGGATGTGATCCATGCCGGCCCGCTGCATGAGACGGCCTTTTTATGCGCGCTGGCGCGGCTGAAACCGCTGGTGAGCATGTCATGGGGGTCTGATATCCTGTGGCAGGCCAGGCATAACCAGTTTACACGCTGGATGATCGAGTACACCCTGCGTCATACAACCGTTTTTACCGGAGATTGTCAGGCTGTGGCCGATGAAGCCGCCCGGTATGGTTTTCCGACTGAAAAGATGGTGCTGTTTCCGTGGGGAGTGGATCTGGAACATTTTTCCCCGCAGGGTCCGGCTCCCATCCGCGAGGAACTGGGCTGGCAGGATCAATTTGTGATTCTCACTTTGCGCTCGTGGGAACCCATTTACGGGGTGGATGTATTGGTGAAGGGATTCATCCTGGCTGCCAGAGAGAACCCGGCTTTACGGTTGCTGCTGTTGGGCGGGGGTTCACAGGCGGCGCAAATCCGCGCACTGGTGGTGGATGCAGGTATGCAGGACCGGGTTCACCTGGGCGGGCGGAGAGGTCTGGCGGAGTTGCCCAATTTCTACCGGGCTGCCGATGTGTATGCCAGCGCCTCGTACAGTGACGGCTCATCCGTCTCGCTCATGGAAGCGCTGGCGTGTGGTCTGCCGGCGCTGGTATCGGATATCCCCTCCAACCGCGAATGGGTGCAGCCGCATGAGAACGGCTGGCTTTTTTCAACCGGCGACCCGCATGCGGTGAAGGCAGGCATTTTACAGGCATATGAAAATCGCGCGAATCTGCCGAACATGCGCCGCCGTGCGCGCCTGACGGCTGAAAAACGTGCCGATTGGGCTCAAAATTTCCCGAAACTGCTGGACGCCTATCACATGGCTGTGTCAGCGGTTTGATTGAAAATTTTACGAGGTAGATTCATGGAAGAACAATGCATCACCGCCATCATTCAGGCCCGCATGGGCTCCAGCCGGCTGCCGGGTAAGGTGCTGATGGATATCGCCGGCAAACCGATGTTGCAGTGGGTGGTGGATCGGGTGAGGCTGGCCAAGAAGATCGATGAGGTGGTGATTGCCACCACCGACGCTCCCGGCGACGACCAAATTGTGGAATACTGCACCCAACATGGCATTGCTGTGACGCGCGGAAGCCAGCAGGATGTGCTGGACCGTTATTATCAGGCTGCCCTGAGCTGCAAGGCGGATGTGGTGGTGCGTGTGACGGCCGACTGCCCGGTGATCGACCCGCAGGTGATTGATCACACCATCCAGCGTTTTCTGGAAGAGAAGGTCGATTTCGCGGCCAACCGGCTGCCGCCGCCCTGGAAGCGCACCTATCCGATCGGGCTGGATACCGAGGTGTGTACCTTCGCCGGTCTGCAGCGGGCCTGGAACGAGGCCAAAGAGCCCTTTGAACGTGAACACGTCATGCCGTATTTTTATGACCAGGAAGGCCGGTTTAAGATTCTGCTGGTGAACCATGATCCCGATTATGGTCACCTGCGCTGGACGGTGGACACCGCTCAGGATCTGGAGCTGGTGCAGAAAATTGTGGAGCATTTTGGCGGGCGGGTGGATTTCACCTGGCATGAAATCCTGGCGTTTGTTCAGGAGCACCCGGAGCTGTCGCAAATCAACGCGGGGGTCAAAGCCAAACTCACCCAGGAAGTGGATGACCGGAAATGAAAGAGATCACCATTTTCACGGCTCCCAAGCCCTTTGTGAACCCGCATATCAGCATGATCCAGCGTAATGCCATCCGCTCGTGGAAAGCGCTGGGCGAACAGGTAGAAATTTTTCTAATCGGCGATGAACCGGGTATCCGTGAAGCCGCGCAGGAGTTGGGGGTAGGCTTTATCCCGGAGGTGGAGCGTAACAGCAGCGGCACGCCGATGATCAGCTCGATTTTTGAGGTTGCCCATCAGAGCAGCCAGGCCAGACTGCTGGCATATGTAAACGCCGATATTCTACTGATGAAAAGCTTTCTTACCGGCGCGCAGGCAGCCGCGGCCCAACAGGAGAAGTTTCTAGTCGTAGGTCGGCGCTGGGACCTGGATGTGCTGGAAGAGATAAACTTTTCTGCCGATTGGGAAGGCCAGTTGATGCAGCAGGTGAAAGACCACGGTAAACTGCACGGCGCCAAGGGAAGCGATTACTTCATCTATCCCAAAGCCTGCTTTCAGGATATCCCTGATTTCGCGGTGGGGCGTGCCGGCTGGGATAACTGGATGCTGTTTCAGGCTCGCTGGATGCACTGGCCGCTCATCAACGCCACGCAAACCATTCAAATTGTGCACCAGCAGCATGACTACAGTCATCTGCCGGATGGGCAGAAGCATTACCGCCTGCCGGAGAGCTCGGAAAACACGGCCCTGGCCGGTGGGAGAATCGCCACGCTGTTCAAACTGCGTGACTGCAGCCATGAGATGAAAGATGGGCAGGTGCGCCGGGTAGGTTGGTTCGCCACGTGGAAACGCTTCAAGCGTGAACTGGAGATCTTCCCATTGGTGGGGCTGCACTCACGCCCGCTGGGTTTGCTTTTTTACGCCATTGCCAACCCGCGCCGGGCCTGGCTGGATTTCAGAAAAAGACAGCGTCAAGACGCCGAGTCATCCACCGTGGATGCAGCGGATGTTTAGGGAAAGGGAAAAACGATGCGCATAGGTTACAATCCGGCCAAGTGGATCAAAGGTGTTGCCACCCCCGCCACCATCACCGTCGCGGTGCTCAACTATATTCCCTTTTTAAGAGGCTTCTATGCTGAAATGCTGGATGTGCTGAAAACGACGCTGGGGCGCATCCACGAAACGGCTGATCTGCCGTTTGATCTGATGGTGTTTGACAACGGAAGCTGCCAGGAAGTGCAGGATTACCTGCTGGAAGAATACAGGCAGGGGCGCATTCAGTTCCTGTTGCTCTCCGAGAAAAACCTGGGAAAGGGCGGGGCGTGGAATGTCATCTTCAACGCCGCTCCCGGTGAGGTGCTTTCGTACACCGACAACGATGTGTACTTTAAAACCGGCTGGCTGTCCAAATCGATCGACCTGTTGGAGACCTTCCCCAATGTGGGCATGGTCACAGCCCGGCCCATCCGCACGTTGGAAGAGTTATGCACCAGCACGGTAGAGTGGGCCAGGCAGGAACCGGCCGCCCAAGTTGAAAGCGGACATTTCAGTTCCTGGGAAGCGTATTACGAGTTTGAGCTCAGTCTGGGCAAGGAAGAAGGCGCGCGCCAGCGATATGACGAAAGTTGCGATGTGAAGATCAGCTACAACGGGCTGGATGCGCTGGCAGGAGCTTCGCACTGGCAGTTCACCGCCTACAAAAAGGTTTTGCAGCAGTTTTTACCGTTTGAGATGGACCGTCCGATGGGGCAGGTGATCCGCCTGGACCAGCGCATGAATGAAGCCGGGCTGCTGCGGTTGATGCCGGTGGAATCGTATGCTGAGAACATCAGCAACACCCTGCGCAACATCCCCGGGTATGAGGTGAAACCAACCGCACAAAAGTCAAACAGTAAAAAATACTGGCTGCTGGATTTCAAGCCGGTCAAATACATCCTGATGCGTACCTATGATTTGATCTTCCGCTGGTATTACGACCGTGATACCCGTTGATTTTCCGGAGGCACCGAGACTATCATGACAAAATTCCTGATTGCCGGTTTTGGATCTATTGGACGCCGTCACTTCCGCAACCTGTTGGCCCTGGGGCAAAAGGATATTCTCTTTTTGCGCAGCGGCCGCAGCACCCTGGATACCGATGAGCTGAACGGGTACCAGGTGGAAACCGATCTGAACAGGGCGCTGGATGCCAGACCGGATGCGGTGATTGTGGCCAATCCCACCGCTCTGCATCTGCAAACGGCCATCCCCGCGGCTGAAGCCGGCTGCCACCTGCTGCTGGAAAAACCCATCTCGCATTCGATGGACGGCCTGGACGATCTGCAGGCGGCTCTGCAGCGCGGCGGCGGAAAAGCGCTGGTAGGCTACCAATTCCGATTTCACCCGGTATTGTGCCAGATCAAGACGCTGCTGGATCAGAATACCCTGGGCGCGCCGATCTCCGCCCGCGCCCATTGGGGTGAATACCTACCGGACTGGCACCCGTGGGAGGATTATCGCGCCAGCTACAGCGCCCGGGCTGATCTGGGCGGCGGGGTGGTGGTGACGCTCTCGCACCCGCTCGACTATTTACGCTGGTTTTTTGGCGATGTACAGGCGGTATCCGCGCGCGTGGGTCATTTCAGCCCGCTGGAGTTGGGAGTGGAAGACTACGCCGAAATGCTGCTTCAATTTGCCAGACCGTGCCAGGTGGGCGTGCACCTGGATTATTATCAGCGTCCTCCCCGCCATCAGCTTGAGATCCTGTGCGCTGAAGGCACCATCCTGTGGGATAATGCCAGCGCCGCGGCGCAGATCTGGTCGACCCGAACCGGCAAATGGGAAACCCTTCAGCCGCCGGATGGATTTGAGCGGAATGATCTGTTCCTGGCCGAACTGAGCCACTTTATCGACGTGGTGGAAGGAAGAAGCAATCCGGTATGTGACCTTGATGACGGCAGAGCGGTGATGGAGCTCTGCGAAGCGGTATTTGAAAGCAGCCGCTTCCAGCGCACCGTTCTGGTTGGGCAGGGAGCCCGCTGACCCGGATGTGATTTATAATGTGAGCTCGAGCACAATACAACAACCTGGAGATGCATAACATGCCGACAATTCTGGATAAATTCAAGCTGGATGGAAAGACCGCCGTGGTGACCGGTGCGGCCGGTTTGCTGGGCAGGCAGTTCTGCCAGGCGCTGGGCCAGGCCGGGGCCAATGTGGTGGCGGCTGACCTGAGCACGCCCACACTGACCGCCGCCGTGGACGGCTGGAAAGCGGAAGGCATCTCTTCAACAGCGGTCGGCGTGGATGTGACCTCACCGGAATCGGTGAAACAGATGGTGCAGGCTGCCCTGGATACCTACGGCCGCCTGGACGTGTTGGTCTGCAGTGCGGCGCTGGACCCCAAGTTTGATGACTCGCAGAGCGGGCAGCACGGCAACACCTTTGAAGATTACCCGCTGCAGATGTGGCAGCAGGCCCTGGATGTGAACCTGACCGGTTTATTCCTCAGCGCCCAGGCCGCGGCCGTTCCCATGCTGAAGCAGGGCGGGGGCAGTATGGTGTTTATCTGCTCCACCTACGGGCTGGTGGGACCGGATCAGCGCATCTATGAACGCCCCGGCCAGCCGCAACAGTTCAAACCGGTGTACTACTCGGTCACCAAAGCCGGTGTGTTAGGCCTCACCCGCTATATCGCCACCTACTACGCCGGAAAAAACATCCGCGCCAACTCGCTCACACCGGGCGGCGTGTATAACAATCACAACGAACTCTTTACCAAAAATTATTCCGCCCGCACGGTGATGGGCCGTATGGCGCATCTCGACGAGATGAGCGGGGCGCTTCTGTTCCTGGCTTCGGATGCTTCGTCATACATGACCGGCTCCAACCTGGTGGTGGATGGAGGCTGGACGGCATGGTAACCCGCCCCGAAGTTCTGGCTGTCATCCCGGCTCGCGGCGGATCCAAAGGTATCCCGCGTAAAAATATCCGCGAGTTTGTGGGCGCGCCGCTAATTGCTTACAGCATCGCGGCCGGTTTGCAGGCCGAAACCGTCACCCGTGTGATTCTTTCCACCGACGATGAAGAAATCGCGGCGGTTGCCCGCCAATGGGGGGCTGAGACGCCGTTTATCCGCCCGGCTGAACTGGCGCAGGATCTGACCACCGATCTGCCGGTGTTTGAGCATGCCCTGCAATGGCTGGCCGAACATGAAAATTACCACCCCGATGTGGTGGTGCAGCTCCGTCCCACTTCTCCCATCCGCCCGGTGGGATTGGTGGATGAAGCGGTCCGGCTGTTGCTGAATCACCCCGAAGCGGATTCGGTGCGCGGGATTGTGCCATCCGGGCAGAACCCGCACAAAATGTGGAAGGTGGATCCCAAGACCGGCCGCATGCTTCCGCTCCTGCGGGTGGAGGGCATCGCCGAGCCGTACAACGCCCCGCGCCAGCAGCTTCCGCCCGTGTTCTGGCAGACCGGTCATATCGACGCCATCCGCCCGGACGCCATCCTGAACAAACAATCCATGAGCGGGCAGGTGATCCTGCCGGTCATGATCAATCCGCGCTACACGGTGGATCTGGACAATCTGCGCGATTGGGAGCGGGCCGAATGGCTGACCACGCAGCCCGATTTGCAGATGGTCTTCCCGGTCAATCGCAAACGCTGCCTGCCGGAAAAGATTTCAGCGGTGATCTTCGATTTTGACGGCGTGATGACCGATAACCGGGTGTGGGTGGATGCCGAGGGGAATGAAGTGATCGCGGCGGATCGCAGCGACGGCTGGGGCATCGCCCAGCTGCGCGAACGCGGCATTAACATGGTGGTGATTACCGCCGAGGTCAATCCGGTGGTGAAAGCCCGCTGCGAAAAACTGCGTATCCCGGTGGTGATGGGCATCCGCGACAAAACGCTGGTGCTGAAAAACTATCTGGAAGAGAACCACATCAATCCGGCCGAAGCTGTTTACATCGGCAACGACATCAATGATGTGCCCTGTTTCCCGCTGGTGGGCTGTGCGGTAGTGGTAGCCGATGCCTACCCGGTGGCCGTACAGGCGGCTGATATTGTGCTGACCCGTAAAGGCGGAATGGGCGCCGTACGCGAATTATGTGACCGGATATTGGCCGGTCTGGATTAATAATAGTTGAAGGAACTTGCCATGACAAATGCAGTCAAGATCGGAAACCGCTGGGTCGGTAAGGGACACCCGGCTTACATCGTAGGGGAAATCGGAATCAACCACAACGGCAGTCTGGATATTGCCAAACAACTGATTCTGGCTGCCAAAGAGGGCGGGCTGGATGCGGTCAAGTTTCAAAAACGTACCCCCGAGTTATGTGTTCCGCCGGAACAGCGCAATCAGATGCGAGATACTCCGTGGGGATATATCACCTACATGGAATACCGCGAAAAGATTGAATTTGGCATGGAAGAGTACCGTGAGATCGACCGTTACTGCAAAGAAGTGGGGATCGACTGGTTTGCCTCCCCGTGGGATGAACCTTCGGTCGATTTTTTGGAGCAATTTGATGTGGTGACCTATAAGGTTGCTTCGGCATCACTGACTGACCGCGGCTTGCTGGAGAAAATCAAATCGCTCAAAAAGCCGATCATTCTCTCTACCGGCATGTCGACCATGGATCAAATCCACGCCGCCGTGAAATTGTTGGGAGAAGAGAACCTGATCATCGCGCATTCCACCAGCGCCTACCCATGCTCTCCGGATCAACTGAACCTGCGCATGATCGAAACCCTGCAGGAGGAATTCAACTGCCCGATCGGGTATTCCGGCCACGAAGTTGGCCTGGTTACCTCGGTGGTGGCGGTAGCGTTGGGCGCGTCACTGGTGGAGCGGCATATCACGCTCGACCGCGCCATGTGGGGCACCGACCAGTCCGCCTCGGTGGAGCCGGTGGGCTTCCGCAGACTGGTGAAGGATATCCGCGTGACCGAACTGGCCCTCGGTGATGGCGAGAAAAAGGTATACAGCAACGAACTGCCCATCATGGCCAAGCTGCGAAGGAACAATACCATTTCATGACCGGTATCAGACAACGCCTTTTCAGCGGTATATCGCGCCGGCTGCATCATTCGATGCAAAATGCCCGGCTGGTCCGGTATTCACGGCGCGTACAGGCCGCCGAACCGGAGACGGATCAACGGCCGGTTATCTTTTTTAATGCATCCACACGGCTGGACGCGCTCAGCCTGAATGCCGGTTTTTCGCTGGTCACCTCGTGGGCGCTGCGGCTGCAGGGTGTACCGGTAGTGTATTTCGTGTGCAAAAGCGGCATGACCCACTGCGTGCTGGGCACCGACCGCGATAATCCGCGCAAACGCCCGCCCTGTAAACCGTGCATTGCCCAATCGCGGAATACCTACGCCAACAGCGAAACACACTGGTTCGAGGAAGAGATCGACCCGGATTTACAGAGCCTGGTGAACGGTCTTGATCTGGATGGTCTATCTGATCTGGAATACCAGGATATGCCTTTGGGCAAACTGGTACTGCCGTCTCTGCGCTGGATTTTACGTCGGCACCACCTGGTGGATGATGATCGAACGCGTCACTTTTTCAGGCAATATATCCTGTCAGCCTGGTCGATTGCCCAACAGTTTGATGAATTGATTGAGACGAACCAGCCGCAGGCGGTGGTGGTATTCAACGGTATGTTCTACCCCGAGGCGGCTGCCCGTTGGGTGGCATCGCACCACCAGCCGGCTGTCAGGGTGATCTCCCATGAGGTGGGTTTACGGCCGTTCAGCGGCTTCTTCACCACCGGTGATGCCACGGCCTACCCAATCGACCTGCCTGAGAGCTTTCAACTCTCATCTCAACAAGAAGAAATTTTGGATGAGTATCTCGCTCAACGCAGAACCGGCAACTTCAGTATGGCAGGTGTGCGTTTCTGGCCGCAAATGACCAAAATCGGCACCGATTTTTGGGAATATGCCGCCGGGTTCAAGCAGATGGTATCCATATTCACCAATGTGATTTTCGATACCAGCCAGGGGCAGGCCAACGTCCTCTTCGACGATATGTTCAACTGGCTGGATCAGATGCTGGTGGTGGTACACGAACACCCCGAAACGCTGTTTGTGCTGCGCGCACATCCGGACGAAAGCCGCCCCGGCAAGCAAAGCCTGGAGAGCGTGGCCGATTGGGTGAAGAAGAACACAGCCGACCATCTTCCGAACCTGGTGTTTATCCCGTCCGAGCAGTTTTTCAGCTCGTATGAACTGATCGAAAAATCAAAATTTGTGATGATCTACAACTCCACCATCGGGCTGGAGGCATCCATCATGGGAGCGGCGGTGCTGTGCGCCGGAAAATCGCGCTTCACGCAGATCCCCACCGTTTTCTTCCCTTCCAGCCGGACGGAATATCTTCAAAAGCTCGAATCTTTCCTGCATGATGAGACGATACCCGTACCGGATGCGTTCAAACGCAACGCCCGGCGGTTTTTGTACGCGCAGATTTATCGCACCTCCCTGCTGTTTGACTTATATTTGGAGGATGACCGGGTCTGGCGCGGATATGTGGCTCTCAAACGGTTCCCGCTTGCGGATCTGAGCCCGGAAAAAAGCGAAACCATCCGGGTGCTGCTGGATGGCATTTTACGGGACGGCACCTTTTTACTGGATGCGTAAACCATGAGAAGCTGCTCTATATTAATCCGCGGGTATAACGAGGAAGAGCACATTGGCCGGCTGCTGTCGGGGATTTTGCAGCAAACGGTGAAAGATGTGCAGATCATCCTGGTCGACTCCGGTTCCACAGACGCCACCCTGTCCATCGCGGCCGCGTTTTCGGCGCGCCACCCGGTGGAGGTGGTCAAGATTCTCCCGGAAGAGTTTACCTACGGCAGATCGCTCAACCTGGGCATGGCGCACGCCGTGAAGGATTTTGTGGTGATTGCCAGCGCGCATGTGTATCCGGTATATCCTGACTGGCTGGAGCAGATGCTGAAACCGTTTGATGATCCGCAGGTGGCGCTCACCTACGGCAAACAGCGCGCCCCAAAAACCTCACACTATTCTGAGAACCAGATCTGGCGGCAATGGTACCCCGACAGTCCCAAACCGAACCAGAAGAACCCGTTCTGCAACAACGCCAACGCCGCCATCCGCCGCTCACTCTGGCAGGAGCATCCGTATGATGAGACTCTTTCCGGTCTGGAAGACATGGATTGGGCGCGCTGGGCGCAGGAGCAAGGCCATTTGATCACTTATGTGCCCGAGGCTGAGGTGATGCACCTTCATCACGAGACCTGGCACGGGATTTACAATCGCTACAAACGCGAGGCGATGGCTTTCAAGTATATTTACCCGCAGGAAAAGTTCAGCCTGGGGGATATGCTGCGCCTGTGGCTGGTGAATGTTTCCAACGACTTCCGCGATGCCGCTCGGGAAAAGGTGTTCAGCAAACACTGGGCGCGCATTATGGCCTACCGGTACAACCAGTTTTTGGGCACATATCACGGTTACCGCAGGCAGGAATCGCTCACCTGGGAGCTGCGACGCGAATATTACTACCCACGCATGGAGAGCAACGGGACGCCCAAATCACGCACCTTTGCTCCTATTCGCTATCAGGATGATACACAAAATGGTCTATCCGGAGAGCCGGCATCTTTGAACAAACCGGCGGAGGAGAACAAATGAAACCACGCATTACAGCTCTGGTTCCCATGCGGCACCATTCACAGCGCGTACCCGGCAAGAATTACCGTCTGCTGGCCGGCAAGCCGCTCTACCAGCACATCCTGGCTACACTCTCGGCCTGTCCTGAAATCGATGATATCGTGGTGGATACCGACAGCCCGGTGATCCTGGAGGGAATGAAGGATGTTTTCCCGAAGGTGATCTTGCTGGAGCGCCCTGAATCGCTGCGCGCCGAAACAATGCCGATGAATGAGATTCTGTTGTACGACACCGCGCAGGTCAAATCGGACCTGTATCTGCAGACCCACAGCACCAACCCGCTGCTGCGGTCACAGACCATCTCGGCGGCCATTCAATCCCTGCTGGCCAGCATGCCGGCTTTTGACTCGCTGTTCGGTGTCACCCGCCTGCAGACCCGCCTTTGGGATGCGCTGACACGGCCGATCAATCACAATCCGGCCATCCTGTTGCAAACTCAGGACCTGCCGCCTGTGTATGAAGAGAATTCGTGTGTGTACATTTTCTCGCGCGAAACCTTGCAGACCCGCCGCAACCGCCTGGGCGAGCGGCCGTACATGTTCCCCATCGACCGTTCGGAGGCGTGGGATATCGATGAAGAACTGGACTTTGAGGTATGCGACCTGCTGTTGAAGAACCGGCTGGCCGCGGAAAAAGCATAATTACTCACTTTACTGGATGAGCCATGGACGTATTATTCTCTGCCCCTTACATGATCCCGTACCGGAACCGTTTCCGGCCTGTGTTTGACCATTATCAGATTCATCTGATTGAGCCGGATGTGCATGAACGCATGTCTGAAGCCGAGCTGCTGCAGTACGCCGGGCAGTTTGACGGCGCGGTATGCGGCGACGACCGCTTTACCGAGCATGTGATCCAACAGTGCCTGCCGCGTCTGAAGGTGATCTCCAAATGGGGCACCGGCATCGATTCGATCAACAAGGAAGCTGCAGAGCGCATGGGTGTGCAGGTGTGTAACACCCCCAACGCCTTCACGCTTCCTGTAGCGGATAGTGTGCTGGGGTACATGCTCAGCTTTGCGCGGCGTCTGCCGTGGATGAACAAGGCCGTGCATACCGGCGAGTGGGAGAAAATCCCCGGCCGGTCGCTCTCCGAGTGTACGCTGGGCGTGATTGGGTTGGGCAATGTGGGCAAGGCGGTCATCCGCCGGGCGCGCGCCTTTGGCATGAAGATCCTCGGTACCGATATCATCCAGATCGCCCCGGATTTCATTCTGGAGTACGGTGTGGAGATGACCTCACTGAAGGATCTGCTGGAGCGGTCTGATTTCGTGAGCGTCAATTGCGATCTCAACCCCACAAGCCGGCACCTGATGAACGCGGAAACCTTTGGCTGGATGAAACCGGGCGCGGTGATCATCAATACTGCCAGAGGGCCTATCATCAATGAAAAAACCCTCACCGAAGCCCTGCTGAGCGGCAGGCTGGACGGCGCGGCCATGGATGTATTTGAAGACGAGCCGCTGCCGGCCGAATCGCCGCTGTGCCGGATGGACAACGTGATGCTGGCACCGCACAACGCCAATTCCAGCCCCTCGGCCTGGGAGCGGGTTCACTGGAACACCCTGCGTAATCTGATCCGCGGGCTGGGTCTGCCGGCGGAGGATCTGGATCAGTTTATCGGCAAAATCTAAATCGCGGAGGCGGTTATGAATGATGAAAAACGCGTGGTGATGATCACCGGGGCCGCCGGCGGGGTGGGGCGGGCTACCATTCAACTGTTCGCGGAGAAGGGCTGGCGGGTAATCGGCGTGGACCGGGCTGGATTTGGCCCCGGCTTCCCGGCCGACGGGTTGTTTATCCAGGCTGATATCTCGGAGGCGGAGAATTTCGAAAAGATCTTTTCTGCCGCCCAGGCGTTCACCAACCGATTGGACGCGCTGGTAAACAACGCTGCCCTGCAGATCTGCAAACCGCTGGTGGAAACCAGCGTGGAAGAGTGGGACAAAGTGATGGCCAGCAACCTGCGCGCGGCATTTTTGAGCGCCAAACTGGCTTACCCGCTGCTCAAACAGGGCGGCGGTGGGGCAGTGGTCAACGTCTCATCGGTGCACGCGGTGGCTACATCGGCCAACATCAGCGCTTATGCCGCCAGCAAAGGCGGTTTGCTGGCGCTCACGCGCGCCATGGCGATTGAGTTCGCGATGGATGGGGTGCGCGCCAATGCCATTCTGCCCGGAGCGGTGGATACCCCCATGCTGCGTTCTGGTCTCTCGCGCGGACATGCCGGCGACGGCAACATCAATGAGCGGCTGGAGAATCTGGCCCGCCGCACCGTCAACGGAAAAATCGGCCAACCGGAAGAGATCGCGCATGCCATTTACTTCCTGGCCGATCAGGAGCAATCCTCGTTTATGACCGGTCAGGCCATCATTGTGGACGGCGGAGCCACCGCCAGATTGAGCACAGAATGAGCGCATTCAAACAGACCCTCAAGGAAAAACTTCCGCCCGGTGTGGTGCAGGTGCTGAAGGATGTGTATGACACCGGCGGACGCCTGAAAACGTGGCCGTCTGCGGCGTTTCACCCGCAGCGTCGCGAGAGTATCCGCAAGCTGGAAGCGCTGAAAGACATCCACAAGGGCGAACGCTGCTTTATCATCGGCAATGGACCGT
Organism: uncultured Anaerolineaceae bacterium; assembly: GCA_964532655.1. GTDB lineage: Bacteria > Chloroflexota > Anaerolineae > Anaerolineales > Anaerolineaceae > JAJFTV01. The sequence goes on along the minus strand of CAZHMZ010000024.1, from coordinate 8,022 downwards.
CTCTGCGCAACACCGATCTCAGCAAACTGCGCTGCGAGACCACCATCGGCATGAACCGATTTTTCCTGGCTTTCCCGGAAATGGGTTTTGAAACAACCTATTTTCTCTCGGTCAACGATCTGGTGATCGAGCAATCCTGCGATGAACTGATGGCCCTGAAGATGCCATGCTTTTTTGGCTGGCGCGCGCATCAATGGCTGCAGATGAAAGAAAATATTCAATTTCTGTACACCTCATATACCGGGCCGAAGTTTTCGAAGAACGTATCCGGCCGGGTATGGGAAGGCGGTACGGTGACGTATGTGGCGCTGCAACTGGCCTACCATTTGGGTTTCAAGACGGTCATCCTGATCGGGGTGGATCACAATTACGGCAGCCAGACCGGCGTGCCTAATTCTACCGTCACCTCGCAGGGCGACGATCCGCATCATTTCCACCCCGGCTACTTTGGCAAGGGGTTCCGCTGGCAGCTCCCTGATCTGATCGCCTGGGAAGACGCGTACCGGCTGGCTCGCAAAACCTATGAAGAAGACGGTCGCGAGGTGCTCGACGCCACGGTGGGCGGTAAGCTGACCGTGTTCCGTAAGGTGGATTACAACACTTTGTTTTCGTAATGTGAGAATTTTCCATGCCGCCGCTTGTCAGTATCGTCACCCCTTCGTTCAATCAGGCTCCATTTCTGGAGAAGACCATCTGCTCCGTGCTGGAGCAGGATTATACGGAGATTGAATATCTGGTGGCGGACGGCGGATCCACGGACGGCAGTCGGCAGATCATCGAGCAGTACGCCCCGCGCCTGGCCTGGTGGGTTTCTGAACCGGATCAGGGCCAGGGGGATGCCATCCGGAAGGGCTTTTCACATGCCAGCGGCACCTATCTAGCCTGGATCAACTCGGATGATTATTATCTAGATGGCATGATCCGCGAGGCGGTACAGGCGCTGGAGGCGAACCCTCAATGGTGCTTTGTGTATGCCGATGTGCTGGCAGTGGATGAACAGGGCCGCCGCATCAACCTGTTGCGTTACCAGCCTTACACGTTGACCGATCTGATGCAGTTCAAAATCATTGGGCAGCCGGCGGTGGTGATGCGCCGGAGCATCTACGAACACGCTGGCGGAATTTCAGCAGACTATCACTACATGCTGGATCACCATTTATGGCTGCGTATGGCGGCTCTGGCGCCGTTTGGATACCTGCCGCGTACGCTGGCAGCCGCTCGCTTTCATCAGGCGGCAAAAAACGTAGCCATGTCGGCTGCGTTTTCCCGCGAAGCGCAGCAAATCACCGAGTGGATGGAGCGGGAAGAGCCTTTCAAATCAAATCTGGCTTCCATCCTCCCCCTGGTGTGGGGCGGCGCATACCGATTTGGGGCGCGCTACCTCTCGGAGGGGCGACAATACCGCGAAGCACTGCAAATGTACGGTAAAGCCTGGCGGCAGAACCCAACGGTGGTGTTGAAAGACTGGAAGCGTGTGGCGGTGACCCTGCTGGGACGGCTGGGGTTGTGGAAATAGCAGAAAATTACTGCGCCTGACAATAAAGGACGATTGGAGCGTATCATGGTTGAAAAATGGCTGGATGTGATTGACAAGGCGGCAGGTTTTTTGCTCACCCCGCTGGCATACCGTGACTTTCTGCGGCTGTACGGTCTCACATTCAGCAACCGCCGCCTGGTCCGCGAACTGGTTCACCTGCAGCCACACCGGCCCTGGTTCCGCACACAGAATTTCAACACCATCCTGGATGTGGGCGCTTTCATCGGCACGTACGCGTTTGCCATGAAACACATCCTGCCGGATGCCCGCGTCTACTCGTTCGAGCCGCTGCCGGCCAGCTTTGCAGCGTTATCCGCCACCATGCAGTCTTTCCCGGATTGGCAGGGGTTTCACACTGCCATTGGGGATACCATCGGCTCGCTGGAGTTCTGGGAAAATGAATTTTCGGCCTCCTCTTCGGCGTTGCCCATGGAAGATCTGCATCGACAGACCTTTCCGCAGACCAAAGCGAGTCACCCGGTGACCGTTCCCGTAACCACACTGGATGAAATGACCCCGCAGCTCACGCTGAACGGCCCGGTGTTGTTGAAGATCGACGTGCAGGGCTATGAGATGGCCGTGCTGCGCGGCGCGAAAAACCTCCTGCGACAGATCGACTGCGTGGTGTGCGAGGTTTCGTATTACCCGCTGTACAGAGACCAGT
>CAZHMZ010000024.1:2389-5721 GCA_964532655.1 uncultured Anaerolineaceae bacterium | reverse complement strand
CAGATCGACTGCGTGGTGTGCGAGGTTTCGTATTACCCGCTGTACAGAGACCAGTCACTTTTCCCCGAGGTATATGAGTTTATGAAAGAAGCCGGTTTTACCTACAAAGGCAGCCTGGAAAACTTGGTTGCACCGGCTAACGGGAACATCATGCAGTCCGACGCGGTCTTCATGCGCCAGCAAAAATGAAACGCAATTTGCTCAAGATTTTTCTGATTGCATCCGCCCTGGAAGGCGCGGGGGTGATGGTTCTGCTCACGCGCACCCCTTCGGAGATTGGTTGGCTGTGGGGATTTTCAGCAGCGCGCTGGGGAATTATGATAGCCGTTTTTCTGACGATTGCGGCTTTGTTGTGGGCTTTCTGGCGGATCAACGCTCCAAACGAAAAAACACGCCGTGTGCTGGCTGCGGCAGACGGGTATTTCCAAAAAAAGGATTGTTTGGTAAAGGGCATTCTAATTGGGCTGCTGCTGGCGCTGTTTTGCCTGGGCGGATGGGTGTTCAGCTATCTGTTTATCCCGCCGGCGCTGCGCTGGGTGATGCTGTGGGGAGCACTGATCAGCTTACAAACGGCCGCTGTGCTGGGAATCAGTTACCCGGAATGGGTACGTAGCTTCTTTACAGAGAAGCGACAGGCATGGAAAACGGGCTGGGGTAACTTCTCACCGGTGCAAAAAAGCACCTTAAAATGGCTGTTCTGGATCGGTTTGGTTATCTTTATGGTTTGGATGATCCCCAACGCGCTGGACACAAACACCCCGCACGAATTCTACCTGCACGGCGGGGATGAATATATCACCTATCCGTATGTGATATGGATGCTCAGTCCCGCGGACAGCATGGATAGCGCCGTCTACCACTTTTTCATCTACGAGGATTATCACTACGGGTATCCATTTTATTTTCTGTCCATGCTGGTGCTGCTGCCGGTGCGGATCATCGCCGGAGCGGAATTTGCCGATCTGACACAGTTCAATTTGCTGCTGCTTCGCCAGTTCATCTCGGTGCTGCCGCTGATCCTGAGCGCCGGTGTGTTGACCTGGTTGCAGACACGCTTTCAATCCAAAGGGAAATCCATCGCGCTGTTTGGGATTCTGCTCACGTTGGGCGGGGTGGCGCATTACAACAGCCGTTTCTGGCACCCGGATGCGATGGTGGTGTTATGCGCAGCCCTGACCATCCTGTTTTTGAACCGCGACCGTTTTCAATACCGTTCCAACTTTTTGTGGGCAGCCTTTTTCTGTGGCCTGGCTACGGCCATCAAGCTGTTCGGCGTGTTTTTCGTGTTGAGTATTGCCGGATATTTGATCGTTGGATTGGTGCGCCGGGTGATCACCGTCAAACGGGTAGCGCTGGTCTCGGTGGGCTTTCTTGCGGTGATGATCGCCACGTTCATCTTCTCCAATCCGTTTTTATTTTTCAACGACGCGCGCCAGTATGCCGGGCAGATTCTGCAGGAAAAATCAGCCGAGGTGAGCCAGGGCTATCAGGAGGCGGACCCACAGGGCGTGTACCGCAAGGGTGTGACGGCTACGCTGCCCTTCCTGCGCGAGCCATACGGTCTGCCGTTTGTGCTGGCCTTTCTGGTTGTATCGGTGGGTGTGGCATTTGCCTGCGGGAAAAACCGGCTGGTGAACGGCGTGCTGCTGGGATGGGTGCTGACCAGCGGCCTGTATCTGATCTTTTTCTCAGCGATCAAAAATTTTCATTACTGGCTGCCGGTGATGGTTCCGCTGTTTTCGGGCTTTTTTGGTCTGGCGGATGCTGCCCGGCACTGTCAGGGTGAGGGCAGGTTCGCTGCCGCCTTCAGACGCTCGGCCCCGGCGGTGGAGCGGATTGTGTGGCTGCTGGCGATTTTTCAGATCGGCTGGGGGATTTACCATGCCTTACCGTACTGGCAGGATCTGGCGCGCATCGGCGAGCTTATCCGATAACCACGCGTTTGAAACGGTTGCGCCGCAGGGGCAGCAGACCGTTGACAGCCAGAAGCAGGTTTTCATCATCCAGAGCAGGCGCGTCAAAGCGGGGTAACGCCTCAAGATGACCGGCGTGCTGCCCAAACAGGCTGGCAAAACGGGTGGTGACGGCGGTCAGGTAGCCGCTCTGGCGGGCCAGTTCAAACTCACGCAAACCGGCCTCACGGTGCTCGCCGTATGGATAGGCGAAGTGCTTCACCGGCATCCCCAGTTGTTCTTCCAGAACCCGTTTGGATTCCACCATCTCCTCCCGGGCTTCCTCTTCCGACAGGGTCTTGAGCGGGAAATGATGCAGGGAATGCGACCCAATGGTCACCAGCGGATCATGGCTGAGCGTGCGGAGTTGATCCCAGGTCAGCGCGAGCTGTTCCGTTTTGGCGTGCAGATCCAATCCCTGACTGGTAAAAATGGCGGCCAGCAGGGCGGGGTATTCCTGCCGGGTGCTGAACTTCAGCCTGGCCCGCAGGGTGCGCGAGGCGGCGGTTTTTTCTTCAGGCGTGCGGCAAGCCAGATTAAGCGGACCGTCCGGCAGTTCAAGTGATAGGGTGTCGCGACCCAGAATCAAATCATCCAACAGGTACCACCACAGCACTGCCTCCCGTTGCGGGAAGCTGACCGCCGTGTAGATGGCAAACGGGATATTGTGGCTTTTGAATACCGGGTAAGCGTGCTCCAGATTGTCCAGATAGCCGTCGTCAAAGGTGAACAGCACAAATTTTCGGCTGTTACGCGCAGATAAGCGGGCGGGTAGATCATCCAGTGAAAGAAAATCATAATCGCGTGCCTGGAAGAAGCAGATGATCTCTTCCAGCCGCTGCGGCGTCACCTCCAGACGAGACTGCCCCGCTACACGGGCGGGCAAATTGGGGGTGACGCGGTGAAACATGAGGATGTGCCCGCGTCCGCCGTACACCGGTCGGACCAGATTGGATAGACCTCGTTTGATGAGCGATGTGAGCGGCATTGAAAATCTCCCCCTTTTACACTAGTTTTTCAGACCCAGGATCTGCAGTTCGGAGTACAGAGCATCGATGTCATTCGCCGTCAGATCGGCAGATTTGTAGAGCTGAGTCTGCCGCTGCAGGATGGAAAAAGCCAGCCGGCTGGTGTGGCCTTTCAGCAGGTTCTCCGGCACGAACAGCGCCGCCACACGGTTCTTGATGCAAAAAGAAAACAAAAACTGGCCGGCGTGATGGGTGAAGAATGCGGGGTTGCCGATGAAATGCACGCGCGCCACCGGCAGACGTTTGCGGCGCACTACATCGAAAATCACCAGGCACTGCTCTGATCCCTTCACCAGCAGCGTCTGCCGGCACTTGAGGGGGGCGTGGTGAGTGTGAATCTCCAGCAAATTAC
>CAZHMZ010000024.1:0-2379 GCA_964532655.1 uncultured Anaerolineaceae bacterium | reverse complement strand
TTACCCTTCAGCCGCCCGGCGATCTGCTCCGGTTGGTTGATCACCCGCAGGCCGCTCCACAAAGCCGCCGGGTTCGAGAGGGGCGGAAAGACCTTCAGATCGGCCGCCAGATCTTTGAAGCCGGCCTTTCGCAAAATCCCGGCTACATGATAGGCGGTGAAGTTGGTGATGGTGTACCCCTTCAGCTTGAGCAGCTCGAACAGCAGCATCAGGCTCATACCGCGGTATTCTTCCTGTACCACCCAGGTGGTCATGTTGCAGAAGTTTTGCGACTGACCGTTGATGGTGCGGCGGCTGAAAATGGTTCCCAAAAACCCGACCGCCTGGCCGTCTTCCTCAATATAATAGCCAAAGTGATCCTGCGGGGCATCCCAATGCGGGGTGAACAAAGCCTGCCAGGCCTGTTTGTCGAGCAGCGGGTTGTCGAACTCAAGCAGGAGCGGGTAAATAAGATCAAAATCGTTGGCGTAAGTTTTGTGGATGGTGGGCATAAGCAGATAAATTATAGTCTGAAAACCGCGCGAACCGGGCCGCCCATGGAAAAACAAACTGCCTGGGTCGGCTCGCCAGGGTCGGCGGATGTTATAATGGCGGCTATAGAATCGGCCGGAAAACCCCGGAAAAAACCTATGGCTCAATCCGAGAAAAATCCCCCTTCCCCAAAAATCCTGCAAATCGCGCTGGTGACAGCCGTGGTGCTGGCCGGTCTATTGATCCGCCTGTTTAATCTCACCGATCTGCCGATGGATTTTCACCCCGCCCGCCAGTACCACTCGGCCATTCTCGCGCGCGGATTGTACGAAAGCTGGGGCGGCGAGGTTCCGGCTGACCAGATTCCGTTGATCCGGGCGCAGTATATCTCCGAGGCGCGCATCGAGCCGCCGATTATGGAAACTCTGACCGCCGGTCTCTTCCGATTATTCCACACCCAATCATTATGGATCGCGCGGCTGCTGTCCATTTTATTCTGGATGGCGGGTGGGTATCCGCTTTTCCGAATGCTGTTTCGATCGATCGGGTTCACACCGGCCCTGCTGGGGCTTGGATTTTATCTGCTTCTGCCCTATGCAGTGATCGCCAGCCGCTCGTTTCAGCCTGACCCCCTGATGGTGGCGCTCACCCTCTTCGCGCTGGATGCGATTGATCGTCACGCACAGCAGCCGACCTGGAAAGCAGCCATCACCGCCGGGTTGTGGATGGGAGCTGCCATTCTCGTCAAACAGGTGATGGTTTTTCTGCTGCCTGTGGCGCTGTTAATGGCCGTTTGGAGACGCAATGGTTTCCGACGACTGGTACGCGATACGCAATTATGGGTGATGGGCATTCTGGCGGTGCTGCCGGCTGTGCTGTACAACGTGTACGGTATTTTCATCAGCGGCACGCTGGCCGGGCAGTATTCGGAGCGGTTCTTCCCCGCCCTGTGGATTGATCCCGGTTTTTACATCCGTTGGAGCCAGATGATTGGCGATACGCTCAGTCTGCCGGTCTTTCTGCTGGCGCTGGCGGGGATTTTGCTACTTCCGCGTTCCAGCATGAAATCCATGTGGATTGGGTATGGGATTGGCTACGTACTGTACGGTTTTGTCTTTTCCCACCACATTTCCACGCATGATTATTATCAACTGCCGCTGTTCCCGCTGGCCGCCGCCGGGGTGGGATCGGCGCTTGGTTATCTGTGGGCGGCGCTCAGGCAGGCCAACCCGGGCAGGTTGGGGATGGCCACTGCGTCTGTGCTTTTACTGGCAGCCGGGCTGCTGAGCATCTGGGATGCCCGCTCGGACCTCATACGGGTCGATTACCGTGCGGATGCCGCGCTGCTGACCGATCTGGTTGCGCAGATGGGCGGGCCGCATACGCTGGTGATCGGACTCACCGAGGATTACGGCGCAGCATTAAATTATTACGGCTTCCTGCTGCCGGTTTACTGGGAAGATCAGCAAAACGGAACGACGCTTGCCAGCATGTCTGCACAGGAGATCGAACAGGTGGTGCTGGAGCGTGTTGAAGGGAAGAGTTATCTGTTCATCTCCGATCTGGAAGCGCTCAACAGCCAGCCGCTGGTACGCCTCTATCTGGATACTCATTACGGTCTCTTTTATCAGGATGCGCGCTACCTGATTTATGATCTCAAAAATTCACCACAGCAAACCGGACAGGTTCAGGATACGATGATACTGTCGTTCTCACCGTTTGGGATGCAAATATCAGGAGCCCATTCATGACACTGGTCAGTATTGTGACGCCCTCATTCAACCAGGCCCGTTTTCTGGAAGCCACCATCCTCTCGGTGCTGGAACAGGACTATCCGAACGTAGAGTATTTCGTCATCGACGGAGGCTCCACCGATGGTTCCGTGGAGATCATCAAAAAATACGAGCA
>CAZHMZ010000023.1:30620-35147 GCA_964532655.1 uncultured Anaerolineaceae bacterium | reverse complement strand
CGATTTGATCGATAAGATTATCCAATCCGTCAGCATTCCGGTGATGGCCAAATGCCGCATCGGGCATTTTGTGGAAGCGCAAATCCTGGAATCGCTCGGCGTCGATTACATCGACGAGTCTGAGGTGCTCACCCCGGCTGATGAGGCTTATCACATCAACAAACATCAGTTCAAGGTGCCGTTTGTGTGTGGTTGCCGAAACCTGGGTGAGGCGCTGCGCCGCATCGGTGAAGGCGCTGCCATGATCCGCACCAAGGGTGAGGCCGGTACCGGCGACGTGGTGGAAGCCGTACGGCATGCCCGCTCGGTGTTGGGCGCTATTCGACAGATCCAGAACATGCCCGAAGAAGAAATGATGACCTACGCCAAAGAGCTCGGGGCGCCATATGATGTGTTGATGGAAACCCGCAGCCTGGGCCGCCTGCCCGTGGTCAACTTTGCGGCCGGTGGGGTCGCCACTCCCGCAGATGCCGCCCTGATGATGCAGTTGGGTGTGGATGGTGTGTTTGTGGGTTCGGGCATCTTCAAATCCGGCGATCCCGCCAAACGCGCAGCCGCCATTGTGAAGGCCGTTACGCACTACAACGACCCCAAAATCCTGGCGGATGTCAGCCGCAATCTGGGCGAAGCCATGGTGGGACGGCAGATCTCTTCTATTCCTTCGGAGGAACTGATTGCAACACGCGGCTGGTAGTTCAAAACGAATCGGCGTCCTGGCACTGCAGGGCGCCTTTATCGAGCATGTCAAAATGCTGCGGGGCCTGGGCGCGGAAGCCGTGGAAGTGCGGCTTCCCCAGCACCTGGAGGGATTGGACGGGCTGATCCTGCCGGGTGGTGAATCCACCACCATTGGCAAATTGATGGTGGATTTTGGCCTGCTTGAACCGTTACAGCGTTTTGGCCGTGACAAGGGCATGTGGGGTACCTGCGCCGGAGCCATTCTGCTTTCACGCGATATCCATCGCAGCCAGCCGCTCCTGGGGCTGATGGATATTGTGGTGGAACGCAACGCCTTTGGCCGGCAGGTCGACAGCTTCAGCGTCGAGCTGGATATCCCGTGCCTGCATGAAGTCAGTCAGGACCCTGCTCCATTTCATGCCGTGTTCATCCGCGCACCCTTGATCGAAAAGACTCTTGACGGTACACAGGTGCTTGCCAGATTGCAAGATGGTAAAATAATAGCAGCCCAACAAGGGCATTTTCTGGCGACATCGTTTCATCCCGAACTGACAGGGGATGACCGGTTTCACCGGTACTTTCTGGAGCGGGTGTTATAGAATTTCGTAGAGCCAACTGGCATGATCTGTTTACGCTTTTTCGAAATCGAAACAAGATAACCTGTTACGATAGTGCTCTGATTCTTACGCGTGGCAGCCCCAGGGGGCTGACCACGCTTCTTTCTCATCTCAACCTGCAAGAGGGGGTCATCACCGCGGCGGCCACATCTGATCATGATCCCAGGCCGCTGATCGGGCAGATCCGCTGTGCGGAAGGCCGCCGGAATGCCCGGTTGGCCTTTCTCTTCCCGGAAGACGCGTATGCATTTCCGGCAGTCAACCTGCTGCTGGACGGCCTGGCTGAGCATGCCGGGCTGGCCGGTTCGTACGGCCTGCTGGTTGAGGTGGATGAACTGTCTCCCATTTTTGAAACCCTGCGCCGCTCCGGCTTCACGGTGTATGGTTGGCAGCGCATTTATCAACTTCCTTTTCACGGAAAGAAATCGTCGGAGGAAGGTCAGGATTGGTGTTTTGCCACCCCGGAAGATGAGATCCCCATCCGACAATTGGCCCAATCGCTGGTGCCGCCGCTGGCCCAGGCCGCCGAGCCGCTGCCGGCCGGCCGATTGTACGGGCTGGTGTACCGTGAAAACGGCCAGATGCTGGCATACATTGAAAGTGATTACGGCCCGGGTGGTGTGTATCTGAAACCGCTGATTCATCCCAATGTGCAAAATGCCCAGGCGCTGTTACGCGGGCTGGAAAATTATCTGCTGCCGCTGATGGGCCGGCGGGTGTACATGACGGTGCGTTCTCACCAGGCCTGGCTGGAAACCCCGCTGGTGGATATTGAAGCTCAGGCGGCTGATGCCCGTCAGGCTTTGATGGTGAAACACCTGGCTGCCATGCAGCGCAAACCGGTTTACAGCGTGGCGCGTTCGATGATGGAAGATAGCGGAGTGACCACCACCCCGCCGCCCAGTATGGGAAACACCCGTAATTCGCTCGAGAATGACCTCAAAGGCGTCAACCATTCCTCACTCCCGCACGATATTTGATACAATCAGTTCTAAGCAACAATTGGATCGTAAACGGCTGGAATTTCCAGCCGATGCATGATTAACCATAAGACTGGATATGAACGAGAAAACAAAAACCGAAAGAAGAATCACAGACGATTTACCTGCTTTGTTGCAAGTGTTACCTCAGCAGATTGGCAAAGCCGTTATGGCTGAAGGTCGGACCGATGACCTGCTGGAGGTTGTGATGGATCTTGGCCGTGTACCGGTAGCCCGTTTCACCACCGGCGAAGTGGTGTTGAATGAACAGGAGATCACCCAGGAAGAAATCGATACCGTGGTGGCCAATATCGGTGACTTTGACGCGGATAACCGGGCAGGCATGGAACGCACGCTGCACCGCATTTCTGCCATCCGCAACCGGCGCGGAAATATCGTGGGTCTCACCTGCCGTGTGGGCCGGGCTGTGTACGGTACGATCGATATCATCAAAGATCTGGTGGAATCCGGACGCAGTATACTCATCCTGGGCAAACCGGGTGTTGGTAAAACCACCATGCTGCGTGAAGCGGCCCGCATCCTGTCTGAAAAAAAGCGCGTGGTTATAGTAGATACCTCCAACGAAATTGGCGGTGATGGCGATGTGCCGCACCCGGCAGTGGGGAAGGCTCGCCGCATGCAGGTGGCTATGCCCACCCTGCAGCACGAGGTGATGATTGAGGCAGTGGAAAACCATAACCCGGAAGTGATCGTCATCGACGAGATCGGCCGTGAATTGGAAGCCGTGGCGGCCCGCACCATTGCCGAGCGCGGTGTACAGTTGGTGGGTACCGCTCACGGGCGCACCATGGAGAACCTGTTGATCAACCCCACCCTGTCCGATCTGATCGGCGGGATTGAGTCGGTCACGCTCTCCGATGAGGAAGCCCGCCGGCGCAGAACACAAAAAACCGTGCTGGAACGCCGTTCTCCGCCTACTTTTGATGTGCTGGTGGAGATCCAGGAGCGCAATCACCTGGTGGTGCACCCGGATGTGGCCGAGGCGGTAGATAATCTGGTGCGCGGCATACCGCTGCGTCCCGAGATCCGCTATATGGATGAAGACGGGGAAACCCGTATCGAGAAAGCCCCGCAAGCGCCCAAGAATGCCGGACAGACCTCGCCCGATCAGGGCATGCGCCGCATGGGTGAGAGCCGTTACGGCGTACGCGGCGAGGAACGCCGCGGCACCGAAGAACGCCGCGCCTCGCGCCGAGCAGAAACCCGCGCCCCGGCTGCCCGCCCCGAACCGCTCACCTTTGAAAGCGATGCCGAGGAGGAGAGCTACCGCCAGAGCGTGGAAGCCCGCCGCACCCAGCACATCTACCCGTTTGGGGTGGCGCGCAACCGGCTGCAGCAGGCGGTGAAACGCCTGGGGGTACCGGTGGTGATTGAACGCGAGATTGGTAACGCCGATGTACTGATGACCCTGCGCACCTATTACCGCAGCCGCCAGCAAACCATCCTGGATGCTGAGCATCGCGGTATGCCCATTTATGTGCTGCGCGCCAATACCATCAGCCAGATGGAAAGCGCCCTGGCCGAGATGTTCAATGTGGCGCTGGATCCCATCGAATCCGGTTATGAGGATGCCACCCAGCAGGCGCAGGGAGCCATCGAAGCGGTGCTGAATGGTCAGCGCTGGATGGATCTTCCGCCGGCGTCGGCTGCTGTCAGACGCCTGCAGCATGAGATGGCGCGCGAGGCCAATCTGGTATCACATTCCTACGGCAAGGAACCCAACCGCAGGGTTAGAATCTTTCGCGAACAGCCTTAGTCGCGCGGATCTCCGCCTGCTGAACAAAACCTGGATCAACGGATACTGCCATGTTCATCACACTGGAAGGCCCCGAAGGGGGCGGCAAAACCACTCATATCAAGGCTCTGGCGAACTATCTGTCAGAACGGGGTTACAAGGTGTACCGCACCTGTGAACCCGGCGGCACCCCCATCAGCGATCAGATTCGGGATGTGCTCAAGAATATCAACAACACCGCCATGCACCCGCGTACAGAGATCCTTTTGTTTTGCGCCGCGCGTGCCCAACTGGTTGAAGAGGTGATCCAGCCAACCCTGGCAGACGGAAACCTGGTGCTCAGCGACCGTTACGCCGACTCTACCCTGGCGTATCAGGGCTATGGTCACGGTGTGGATCGCGGCATCCTGCGCCAGTTGCTGAATTTTGCCACCGGCGGGCGCTGGCCTGATCTGACCCTGCTGCTCGACATCGACGTGGAAGAAGGCTTGCAGCG
>CAZHMZ010000023.1:26135-30520 GCA_964532655.1 uncultured Anaerolineaceae bacterium | reverse complement strand
AAGGTAAAATAAAATTTACCATGCATCCTCAAGGACGTTATTGACAAAGGAAAACCATATGAGAAAAATGTATTGGCTTGGGTTGGTTTTGTGCTTCAGTTTGCTGGCCGGATGCGCTGGCCAGGCATCAACCCCTGAAGCAACGCAACCGCCTGCAGCAGAAGAAACTGAAGTTGTTGTAGCCGCAACCAAAACCGAAACCAGTCCAGCCGCCACTGCTCCCGTTGAGCCTGTAGCCGATTGCGAGCCTTACAATCTGCTGGATGATATTCTGGCCCCGGCCACAGATGCTCTGCCTCCCATCACGGAAGGCGACCATGTATTGGGCCCGGAGGATGCAAAACTAACTATTCTGGAATACAGCGATTTTCAGTGACCGGCCTGCCAGGCCATTGCGCCCGTGTTGGCGCAATTCCAGAATGACTATGCTGACCAGGTTCGGCTTGTATTCCGCCAGTTCCCTCTCAGCTTCCATGATAAAGCGACGATTGCTGCTACCGCTACCGAGGCAGCAGGTTTACAGGGCAAGTTTTTTGAGCTTGAACATGCCATCTTTGAAGGTGCAACAGAGTGGTCAGAAATGACCCCTGAAGCATTCACCGATTATGTGACCCAACTGGCAACCGATCTGGGTCTGAATATGGAAAAGTTTGCCACGGATTGGGGCTCTGATGCTCTGAAGGACGCCGTGGATGAAGATTACAACGGTGGGATTGCCGCCGGCGTAAATGGAACCCCCACCATCTTTATCAACGGCCGTATGTACGGCGGACAGCGCAGCTATGAGATCTTTGAAGCACTGCTGGAGCTGTATCAACTGGAAGACCGCCAGTACAGTGAGTGCCCGCCGACTGTGATTGATACTGCCAAAACGTATACCGCCACCCTGAAGACCGAAAAAGGCGATATCGTTATCGAACTGTATGATGACATCGCGCCCCTCACCGTCAACAGCTTTGTATTCCTGACCCGTGAAGGCTGGTTCGATAATGTGACCTTCCATCGTGTGATCGAAGGCTTCGTTGCCCAGACCGGTGATCCGCTGGGTAAGGGATACGGCGGCCCGGGGTACACCTTCAAAAATGAGATCAACCCTGATTACACCTTTGACGGCCCCGGCGTGGTGGGTATGGCCAATTCAGGTGAAAATAAAAATGGCAGCCAGTTCTTCATCAGTTATACTGAATTGCCCGATCTGAACGGCTCGTACACCATCTTTGGCAGAGTCATCGAAGGGATGGATGTAGTGGAAAGTCTGACCGAGCGAAATGAGACCGCCGAGACGGGAGCACTTCCGGCCGGTGATAAGATTCTGTCTGTTGAAATTGCCGAAGAGTAAGCAGTGACCGTAATCACAAAACAGCCCCGTTACCAGGGGCTGTTTCTTCACCCAATTTTGTCGTTGGTTGTGAGTCTGATCGGGCTGGGATTATCCATCCTGCTGGTTTTTCTGTTTGCCGCTGCCGGTGTGATGGCGCTGGCACAGGAACAGCAGAATTCTGACCTGTTATCTTTCTTCAGCATGGGCTGGACTGCGCTGCTGGTGGGCGCACTGTTCCTGTTTCCGATCGTTCAATCCATTCTCCAGCTAAGCGGCCGTGAAACTCGTTTTACAGCCAGAAGTTATTTGAAGATCGCCACGGTGATGATGGTGCTGTGGCTTCCGCTGCTCCTGTTAGGGCAGGTGGTGGCTGCCCGGGCATTCCTGCCGTGGCTGATTCTGCCCCCGTTGCAAATGATTCTGGTGGTCACACCGATTTTCTTTTTGATAGAACTGGCTCGAAGAAACCTGATACACCCCGAAGGGGCCGGCTGGGGCGCGTATGGTATTGGAGTTCTGCTCACCCAACCGCTGGTCATCTTTTTAGAACTAGTTGCGCTGGTGGTGCTGGCTGCCGCAGCGTTGGCCTGGTTGAGCACCCAGCCGGTGCTGTGGTCTGAAATCACCAACCTGGCCGACCGTTTGACCTATGCACAGATGAATCCGCACCTGACGGAACAGATTTTGCTGCCTTATTTACGCAGCCCGACTGTACTGATCGGGGTTCTGGCGATTGGGGCAGGCCTTCTTCCGCTGATAGAGGAACTGCTGAAACCGCTGGCTGTGTGGGTGATGGCAGGCCGTAAAATCGAAGAGTCAACCGGGTTTGTGCTGGGGCTGTTTGCCGGCGGCACCTTTGCCCTGTTGGAGAGCCTAGGAATAGCTGCATCGACCAATCTGGAAACCTGGGCATCGGTGTTAACCGCGCGGGTGGGTACGGGTGTTCTGCACGTCACCACCACCGCGTTGACCGGCTGGGGTCTGGCTTCCGCCTGGAAATACCGCAAGTATCTGCGCTTGGGATTGATGCTGCTGGTTTCGTTCAGCCTGCACGCGGTCTGGAATGCCTTTGGCCTGCTGCTGGGGCTGGAGAGCTATCTGCCCGAATCAGTGAACGGTTGGCTGAAACCGGCCGGGTCGATTGTACTGGTGGCGATGGCGTTGATTATGGTGCTGATCCTGTTGATCATGAACCTACGGCTTCAGCGGGTGGAATTCCAGAGGAAACAGGCCCTGGTACAGGGAGTCACCCCCGGGCAGGCGGAACTGCCTGCCGCTGTGGATGCCGGCAAGGATGCAAAAGCCGAATAAGGGTAAAATGATGGTATACATTGGCCTGATGTGAACAGGGCCAGGAGAGATATTGGTGAACCAGGAACGCGTCCAGGCCTCCGAGCGGCCTGCTGAAGAACAGGTTATTCCCAGCAACTGGTGGGTGCGGAAATTTATCAAGGGATTGATCCGCATCCTGGCAGCCATATTGCTGAAGTTGAAGTTCGAAGGCCTTGAAAATTTCCCCAAAACCGGTGGGGTGATCATTGCCACCAACCATATGAGCCAGGTAGATACCGCCATTCTGTTGCTCAACCCGGTGCGCGACGACCAGGCGGCGCTGGTGGCAGATAAATACAAGAAGCACCCCCTGATCAGCATCATTGTCAAATCACAACCGCATTTCTGGATCGACCGCTCGCGAGCTGATTTTGCCGCCCTGCGCGGGGCGATTGGATATTTGAAGGACGGCGGAACGTTGGGCATTGCACCGGAAGGGACGCGCAGCAAGAGCGGCGCGTTGATCGAGGGCAAACCCGGGGCGGTCCTGCTGGCCGTGAAGGCTGAAGCGCCTATCGTGGCGGTGAGCATCGCCGGCACCGAGAATTTCCGTAGAAATGTGGCGCGTTTCAAACGCACCGCCGTGACCGTGCGTTTCAGCAAACCGTTTTACCTGCCCCCGCTTGACCCGGCTGACCGCAGCGGCTCATTGCTGCGTGCCACCGAAGAGATCATGTGCCAGATCGCGGCGCAGCTCCCGGACCAGTATCATGGCGTGTACGCCGGTCACCCGCGCATCCAGGAGATCCGTCAGGAGACTGGGCGGGAAGCCTGAAAAGATATTAATGGCCCTCGCACGGGGAAAAATCCCATTGCTACAATGTGCGCCGGATCGATCCGGATTGCTGATTCCCTAATTCCTAATCCCTATGAGAAACCTCATTGATGAGGCGCTGTTTTCTGGCTGGGTGATTCATCACCCGGCGTGGCCAGGCATTTCGTAATCGCCGCACGGGGATAAATCCCTGTGCAACAAAGTGTGCCGGATAAATCCGGCTTTCCAATCCTCAATTTCATAACCCCCTATGACAAACCTCATTGATGAGGTGCTGTTATCTGGCACCACCCCGGCGCTGCGCGCCACCCCTCCTGGGAGGGGAATGAAATGCGTCGGAGAGTTCACGCCGCCGGTAGAGGCGGTTCACGAACCGCTCTGTAGATCACCGTGATGTGAGGTGTATTCAACCGGAGAATTAGGAAACCATCAACGAATTGCCAGCGCAGACGCTGGCGAAAACGAATAAACGAATAAAAATGGCGGCATACAGGCGGGCGAAATTTATCCACCCTAACCTCGGAGATTGATCATGAACAAGTAGCGTTAAAATTCCCCTCCGTCGGAGGGGTGCCCGCGAGGGCGGGGTGGTCACAGGGCTGCCGCAAGGGCTAACCTCGCAATTACGGATTTGCTGCATGGGGAAAAATCCCCGCGCTACAATGTGCGCCGGATCAATCCGGCTTACCAACCCCCAAATTCATAACCCCC
Source organism: uncultured Anaerolineaceae bacterium (assembly GCA_964532655.1). GTDB lineage: Bacteria > Chloroflexota > Anaerolineae > Anaerolineales > Anaerolineaceae > JAJFTV01. The sequence continues at coordinate 26,381 of CAZHMZ010000023.1, read as the reverse complement.
CATGACAAACCTCATTTATGAGGTGCTGTTATCTGGCCAGGTGATTCATCACCTGGCAGGTCTCTCGTCGCACGGGGATAAATCCCCGCGCTACAATGTGCGCCGGATGAATCCGGCTTACCAACCCCCAAATTCATAACCCCCTATGACAAACCTCATTGATGAGGTGTGGTTAGCTGGCCGGGTGATTTATCACCTGGCAGGTCTCTCGTCGCACGGGGATAAATCCCCGCGCTACAATGTGCG
>CAZHMZ010000023.1:9351-26035 GCA_964532655.1 uncultured Anaerolineaceae bacterium | reverse complement strand
TGGCAGGTCTCTCGTCGCACGGGGATAAATCCCCGCGCTACAATGTGCGCCGGATAAATCCGGCTCGCTGATTCCCTCTTTCCCAATCCGCTGTGAAGAACCTCATTTATGAGGTGCTGTTATCTGGCCGGGTGATTTATCACCTGGCAGGCCCATCGCACGGGGATAAATTCCCCGCGCTACAAAGTGTGCCGGACAAAAAAAGAGGGCGCATGATTGCGCCCTCTCATCAGTCCTAAGTCCTGTACTAGTCCAGCTTCTTGCAGAAACGCTCGATACGGCGCAGAGCCTCTTCGATCTTCTCGTAGGAGGTGGCGTAGGAGGCGCGCATAAAGCCTTCACCGCCCAGGCCGAAGGCCGAACCGGGTACCATGGCGACCTTTTCTTCGTACAGCAGCCGCTCGGCAAATACTTCGTCGGTGATGCCGGTCACGTCGATCTTGGGGAAGGCGTAGAAAGCACCCTTCGGTTCGAAGGTGGGCAGGCCGATGTGGTTGAAGCCGTCCACAATCAATTTGCGGCGGCGGTCATATTCAGCCACCATCATCTGCACGTCTTCCTCACCGTTCTGCAGGGCTTCCAGGGCGGCCAGTTGAGCGGTAACCGGGGCGCACATGATGGTGTACTGGTGGATGCGGTTCATGGCGTCGATGATGTCATGCGGGCCGGCGGCATACCCAATACGCCAGCCGGTCATGGCATAGGCTTTGGAGAAGCCGCCCAATGTGACGGTGCGATCTTTCATACCGGGCAGGGTGGCGAAGCACACATGCTCCACACCGTAGACCAGGCGGTCATAGATCTCATCGGAGATGACGGCCAGATCGTATTTTTCAGCCAGTTTGGCTACTTCCATCAGGGTTTCACGGGAGGCGACAGCGCCGGTGGGGTTGTTGGGATAACCGATAAAGATGACTTTGGTTTTCGGGGTGATGGCGTTCTTGAGGGCTTCCAGGTTCAGATCAAAATTGTCTTCAAACCGGCTGGGGATCTCGACGGCTTTCGCGCCGGCCAGTTCCACCTCGGCCTGATAGGACACAAAACAGGGAGTAGGTACGATGACCTCGTCACCCGGATCGCACAGGGCATTCAGCACCAGGTACAGCGCTTCGGATACACCTACGGTCAGCAGAATTTCTTTGGGGTCATAAGAAACACCGTACAGTTTTTCCAGGTGAGTACCAATGGCTTTGCGGACCTGCATAATACCGGCGTTGGATGTATAGTGAGTCTGGCCGTCACGCAGGGATTTGATGCCGGCTTCCAGGATTTTTGAAGGGGTGCAGAAATCCGGTTCACCAATCCCCAGTGAGATCACGTCATCCATGGTCGCAACGATGTCGAAGAATTTGCGGATCCCGGAGGGTTTCAATTTGACAACACGGTCAGAAAGATAAGACTTGGTCATGTAAACTCCTTCATTCAGGTGGTTGATTCAATTTTGTATTCTGCGCTCGTGAGTTTGGTTGAGAATAAGTATAACGAACTTGGACATATTTGTAAACATATCACACCGTACTCCACCAGACACCTTTGCAAACAGGCAATTCTATTTTAACCAGATGCAATGAGAATCAGCGGTGTTGTTCTTCCTCGAATCAATAATCACTCATCACCTGTCACTTTGCATCAGAGCGGAAAAATGCTCCAGCGGTCCTCTGCAAATTCATGAAGCAAATCAAACCGCTGTTTCTCTTAAGAATCACCGGTGTTGTTCTTCCTCTAATCGATAATCACTCATCACCTGTCAGGTTGCGTCAGAGTGGGAAAATGCTCCAGCGGTCCTCTACCGGGTCATACAGTAAATCAAACCGCTGTTCATCATCGGTGATCACCCGGTAGCAGTATCCGCCGGGTGTATTCCACTCACGCAAAACGGCGGCAATACGGTGCCGCCGTCCATGCAGTTCAAAAGCTGTGGGCCGCTCGCCGTAACGGCTGCCGCTGTAACACTCTACGCGGAGGTATTCCTCTTCAACCACGCGTCGTCTCCCACATTCACAGTCGTCATATCTCCTTCGATGACCGCCCGGCTGCCCACCAGCGAGTTTTGCAGCAGCATGCCGATAATCTGGCTGCCGTCATCCACAATGCTGTCGCGCAAGATGGTATCCTGGATCACACAGTCAGCGCCGATGGACACATACGGCCCCACCACCGATGATTCGATTTTTGCACTGGGATGGATGTGCACCGGCGGAATGATGCCCACACCGGGCAGGTTGATCTGGGCGCTGTTATCCGAGCCGTTTTCCAGCAGATGGCGGTTGGTTTCAAACAGGGCATTGGGCGTGCCGGCGTCCAGCCAGGTATCAATTTCCTCCACGCGGAATTTGCAGCCGTTTTCAATCATGATATTCAGCGCGTCGGCCAGGAAGTATTCATTTTTCAGGGTCAGATTACGCCGCATCTGCTCTTCGATGGCACTCAACAGAGCCTCACCGCTGCGGAAGTAATAAAAGCCTACCACCACCAGGTTCAGGCTCATATCCTGTGATTTTTCGATCAACTGGGTGATGCAGCCGCTGGCATCCAGTTTCACCGAACCAAACCGGCGCGGGTCGGGAACCCGCTTGACCATGGCCACGCCGTCGGCGGTTTCATGTTCCAGAAAACTCAAATCGGTTTCGATCAAGGTATCGGAAAAGGCCATCATGACCGGTCCGGAGAGATACTCGCGAGCCTGATACAGGGCGTGCGACTGCCCCAGCATCTCTTCCTGGACCACAAAGTGAATTTTTTTCTCAGGGTGGTGCTGCTTCACGTACTCTTCGATTTGTTCCCGCTGCGGACCCACGATCAGGATGTATTCCACATCGAAGCTGGAGGGGATGGTGCGGTACTGATCCAGCACAAAATCGAGCACGCTGCGGCCGGCTACCTTGATGAGTGGTTTGGGCTTGCTCCAGGTATGCGGACGCATGCGCGTGCCAAATCCAGCCATGGGAATTGCCACTTTGATGGTTTGTTTCATGTTGATGTTCTTTGCTCCTCTCCGATCAGGCGCATGCGCCGGGCATGCAGTCGTATTCTCCATTTTACACCTGTATGATCACAAAGTACCTGCCCTTGACGCAAAACAGGCACAGTAAGGTATCATATTATGAGGAGGGAATGGAAGCAGAGGGGATAACCTAAGCCATTCAAGGTCTTAGCATGATGCCCATAAGGGCAACGCCTTGCGTCAGGATTGAAATCCGATTATACTCAGTCCGCCGGGGTGTAGCGCAGCTGGAAGCGCGCTGCGTTTGGGACGCAGAGGCCGGCGGTTCAAGTCCGCCCACCCCGACCTGTTGTACATTTCAGGTAAAGAGATCATCAATGACAAATGTTAAGTACGATGGTGTGATTGAAGCTGTTCGTTATGCACCGGACGGAAAAGTGTCATTGGCGCGTGTCTATGAACGCAGAGGACCTGCATTTTCGGATCGTATTCTGGTCAGCCGCAGCGAGTTAATCCAGCGGTTGAACTTCGGTGAAAAGTTTATGGTGGGCAAACGTCTGCCTCGTTTGGGCGGAATGTTTGAGGTTTCCTCCAAAGTGAAGCTGGTAAAAAAGAACAACATCGAGTGGATACAAACCAGCCAGCCTGAACAGAGCTCACAGGAACGGGATGTTCTTGAAGGAGTCCCGCTCTTCTGATCGATCCAACAAATCCTTTCTAAATCAACTGGATACACTTGAACCCGTTCTTGTCCATCGTCCTGCCTGCACACAATGAAGCTGAACGCCTCCCTGAGACGCTGGAGAAAATCGATCAGTTTCTGAAGCTGCAATCCTACACGGCTGAAGTGGTAATTGTGGAGAATGGCAGCAATGATGAAACCCTGACGCTGGCGCAGGAGTATGCGCAGCGTTTGCCCAATCTCAAGGTGATCCACGAAGAGCGGCGCGGAAAGGGACTGGCGGTTCAGCGCGGTATGCTGGCAGCCACCGGCCAATTCCGGTTTATCTGCGATGCAGATCTATCCATGCCGATCGAAGAAGTGAACCGCTTTTTGCCGCCCGCCATGCCGGATACCGCCATTGCCATTGCCTCGCGCGAGGCACCCGGGTCCAAGCGCTACGGAGAACCCGAATACCGGCACTTGGTGGGGCGGGTATTCAACACCCTGGTGCGCTGGATTGCCCTGCCGGGATTGCAGGATACCCAATGCGGGTTCAAATGCTTCCGGGAAGATACCATCTGGCTCTTCAACTGTCAGACCATTCAAGGCTGGACGTTTGACGTAGAGGTGTTGTTTGCTGCCCGGAAAAACGGACTGGCAATTGTGGAAGTGCCCATCCCGTGGTATTTCGATCCACACAGCAAGGTGCGCCTGGTACGCGATTCCGTTCAAATGGGGCTGGATCTGCTGAAAATCCGCTTGAATGCTCTGCGCGGCAAATACCGCCGCGGTTGCGGCGGGTAAAACCGGCGGCGCAAACCCCACACATCCTGTAAAATGAATACACAATCCGCATACCCCGATCTCAGCCTGGAGGCTCCCTTCTGGCAGGCCGGTTTAACGGTAGGCGGGGTGGATGAAGCCGGACGCGGCGCCTGGGCCGGCCCGGTAGCGGCCGCGGTGGTGGTGCTGCCCATGCAGGTGGAGATCTTGCAAACCCTGCGGGGTGTGCGTGATTCAAAGCTGATGACCCCGCACCAGCGCAACCTGTGGGCGGTGAAGATCAAACAGACCGCCCTGGATTGGGCTGTGGGAACTGCCGACAACCGTGAGATCGATGAGATTGGCATCCTGCGGGCCACCCGCCTGGCCATGCAGCGCGCGGTGGAGACGCTGGGCAAAGCGCCGGATCACCTGCTTCTGGATGCGGTGGTACTGCGCGAGGTGGAGTTGTGCCAGACCAGCCTGTTCAAGGGGGATGCGATCTCGCTCAGTATCGCGGCGGCTTCTGTTCTGGCCAAGACCGCGCGGGATGAATGGATGACCGGCTGTGAAAGCGACTACCCCGGCTATGGGTTTGCCCGCCATAAAGGATACGGCACCCGCCTTCACCGGGATTGCCTGGCGGCCCTGGGCCCGTGCACCATCCACCGGGTCAGTTTTGAACCGGTGCGCAGCGTGATGATGTGTGAGGCGGGTTGACCCTTCCAAAAAATAACAATTGATTTATTGGTCAGCGAAATGACGATTACAGGAGAATTTCCCTGTACATCTCACGATGATATGATCCTTATCATAAGTTGGGTACTCCTATGAATAGCGATCAAAAATTTAGAGAATCAACTTTTTATTTTTTCGGTACCGGTGTTATCTGCCTGGGTTTAGGGTTATCAGTTATATTGAAAAATAAACCCACAGTTAAAGTCGTTTCTCAGGTTATGATGCGATGGTACTTAAAAAACACCCCCAAGAATAAAAGGACACAAGAGGGACATGACAGGTTTGTCAGAAACGTAGGGATTTATCTTTTGGTAAATGGAATACTCCTACTTTCCCTCGGAATTTGGAGCTTGAGCATCTTTTTCTGAGTATGATTGATTGATAAGTTGGAATCGGTGTTTTCTTTTAGAGATTATCTTGTCCAGCAAAGAACTTAATTGCTTATAGTTTAGGAGGGTGGCAACGGCACGATGGTCAAATCGATGATTGGGATGCTGGCCTCATAGGGCAGGTGGGGGCGTCAGGTTGCCATCATGGACTCTGACCACCGCAACCCAACCTACTAACTTCGTTTCTCAACTAGGTGAACCGGTTAAATTTGAACAAGTTCATCCTGAAAAACACAGAACACCCAAAGCGGGGAAGGGATTGGGTTCCGATGAGAAGGAAAATATTGGTCATCCAGCAACTTTTCTGTCTCTTGCTGCCTCTTCTGTTTGTGTCACTGTTGAACGGGTGTGTCACCTCACCGTCCGCCGGGAAATCTGCAATTCCCTCAGGGGTAGGCTCCTCTCAAAGTACCACAATCACCGAACCCCCTGCGGTTGATCCATCATTATCAGTGAACACGCTCCCGGTTGCCACAACAAGCATACCCAAACCATCCCAAACTACGCCGCTGTTTCCCACACAAACAGCCACAAACTCCCCTTCCGCTTTTTCTGTGACAAGGAAAGTAATTCAAATGGTACAAAGGGATGCGGGATATGAGCTGAATGGCCGAATCGTTCTTGTGGGTCTTGAGGTAACCAACAAAATGTATTATCCGGTCTATATAATGGATCTGGATGACGGCACTGCCCATTACCTTAACACCGATCCTTATTGGACAGTAACAGTTCATATTTCTCCCGACCACAGGAAAATTGCGGTTAATTTTAAGGTTTCAAACAGCATAAGATCCGTTCTGCAAATAATCGACAATCACGGAGATGAAATTGTTCATCAAAGAATAATTCGCGGGGAGATCGATAGTCAATCCGTTACCGATTTGACTTTGACATCCTTACTTGGATGGTATGACAATGACAACATCGTGATCGATTCAGTGAATTTCGGTGATGACATTCGGATTGGGCCGATCATCATCTATAATCCCTCTTCAAAGAAAGTCACCGGAACGTATCAGATAACGGGCTATCCTGATGCAGATATAACTTATGTGAGTCGTCCAGGGTGGGGAGATTATTCAACCTCTCACGCTGTGTACAGTCCTGATTATCGTTATGTTGTCTATGCCCAGTTGGATGGTGATATTACGCTTCAGGACATTGAGAATAGCAAATCCATCTTAACCCTCGATCATGCCTATTTGGTATCGCCGCAGTGGGATCACAACAGCCGCAATTTTTTCACCGTCAGGTTCACGGATGAGGAGAAGTGGAAAAAAGGAATATATACCTGTGAATTTTTCCAGGTTGACATCGATGGAGAAATCCAGCAACTCACCCGATTGATGGATGTATTTCCGGCGGCCGATATACGTTCGTTTGCCCTATCCCCGGATGAGAAAAAGATCGCATTTTGGTTGAGCACGGATTCCTCGAAACAGGATTTTAATCTGGCTATACTTGATCTGGATCAAGGCCAGGTCACCCTGTTTGAGGGGATCGAATTTAATCCCCAACGTGCCAGTGCGAGGGCCCGTGAACCTGTGTGGTTGGCAAACAATCAGCAGATACTGGTTGCGCTGGAAGCAGAGGAGACGTATTTTCGAACGGTATTGGTGGATCCGGAAGAAGGGTGGGCTATGACGATTATGGAGAATTCATACCCCATCGGCTGGGTTGTGGATGAGCCAACTAATGATGATTGATCGTCATAAAAAGCAATGTAATGTTATCGTTTCCGGATCTGGAAAAAGGATACATCAAAGATTCGCTCCACGTGTTTTCATCGCAGATTGGCAGAGCCGTGCAGTCCTCTGCACGGCTCTGCCAATTAAACACTCTTCCCCGCCCCTCCGCAGGGGCGGGGACAAAGGGGTGGGGTGCACACACACTGCTCATATAAAACCTTTGTTGGATTTCGAATTTAATAGGTGGCAGGTTAAGTTGACAACCCCAGATAATCAGAGTTGAGGAACTATGGATAGCGAAAATGCCGATTTTTCATTGCTTGTCTTTTCTATCATATGCTTGACATGGACAGCAGAGATATTGTGGGTATCCATACTTGGCTTGAAGCGAAAACGAGGCGTTTTAACATGTTTTGAAAGGATAATCGTTTTCTTTTGTAGACTTATTTGGGGAAAGCAATATACTGAAAAAGTAACTGAGCAAAAATTAGGTGGAAATAACTGGAAGACCAGGTGCATCAATGGATTACTCGCCAGCGCGATTTATCTATTCATTTCTTTGACTCTTTTATTTTCCGCATTAAGGTAATAATGTACTCCATAAAAGAATGTAGGTAAGGCACTGGAAATTTTTCGACGAAACCCTCCCATAACCGTCAAATTTTCGGACAGTTCTGGTATACTTTACTCATCGTTTTCATCTACCAATATTTAACATCAACAGGGTATGGAGCCATGGCAAAGGTAAGCATTGTAACAGACAGCAGTGCGCATCTCCCCCAGCAGTACATTGATCAATACGGCATTCACGTGGTCCCCCTCAATGTGATCTGGACTGGAAAGACCTATCGCGATGGGGTGGATATTACTTCTGATGAGTTCTACGAAAGGCTGGAGCAGAGCAATGATCTGCCCACCACCAGCCAGACCAACGTGTTTACCTATCAGGAATTGTTTGCAAAGCTGGTTGAGCGCGGTGACTCGGTGCTGGTGCTGCCCATCTCATCCGGCCTGTCTGCCTGCCTGAAATCCGCTTTGGAGGCACGCGAGAGCTTTCCCGGCGCCCCAATTGAGATCATGGATACCCGTCTGGTCGCCATGGCGCTCAGCTTTCAGGTGCTGGCCGCCGCGCGCGCTGCTGAAGCCGGCGCCAGCCTGGCCGAGTGTAAAGCCGTGGCCGAGGAAGCCTATCAAAAAATCGGCGTGTATTTTACGGTGTCATCGCTTAAATATTTGTACAAAGGCGGGCGCATCAACAGCGCCAAACACCTGTTTGGCACCGTGCTTAAAATCCGGCCGGTGCTGCAAATTCAGGATGGAAAAATTGAGCTGGTGGAAAGCGTGATGACCAACCGTAAGGCTGTGCAGCGCATGATCGAACTGGTGGAGCAGGATATTAAAGGCAAGGAGCGGGTGCACATCTCGGTGTTCCATGCTGGCGCCCCCAAAGAAGCCGAGGAACTGCAGGCGGAAGTCAACCAGCGCATCCAGCCCGTGGAGAGCATCCTCAGCAAGGTCAGCCCGGTGATCGGCACGCACACCGGCCCTGGTACCCTCAGCATTGCCTACATGTACGAGTAACTGGCGTACAGGCTGCGCATAGGCGACGAAATAATCCCAGATAAATCAACCGGCGCTGTCATCATGACAGCGCCGGTTTGCATGCTAAAAGTGCTTTACCTTCAACCCGCCGATCAGAGCGGTTGACTCCAACCGGATACGCCGCTCCGCGCCAGCATAATTGGGCGTCTGCATCTCGGCAGGCGACAGGAAGGCGTCCTGTTTCTGCCCGAACAGGTTCAGTTCGCGGATCAGCCCGGCGGAGCTGACGATCATGGGCAGGTCGGGCGAGGCGATCACCTTCATATCGCCGATGAGCATATTGGCGCGGATGACCGTTTCGCCTACGGGGAGCTCGGCATCGGTCAGGTCCAGTTTCACATCGCCAATCAGCATCCAGAAGGTCTCGTTGGCCGGTTTCCAGCGTCCGCTGCGCACCACATCACCGAACAGCAAATATTCATCCTGGCTGTCTTTGGACACTGCCGGCCGAAACAGCAGCCAGATCCCCAGCAGGATCAGCAGGATGGCCCACACCGACCCGCGTAAATCGATATCAAACAAAATGGCAATTAAATACAGCAGACCCGCCGCCATCAGCAGACCGCCCAGCACAATTTGGCCTCGGTTTTTCATGCTTTCACCTCTCCCGGTGTTTCCTCACTCCGATTGGAATATTCGTCCATCCAGAAAAAGCCGCTGTCTCGCAGGGTTTGCAGAAAATCGAGGTTATTCAGCGGCATCTCGCTGGCCACATAATGCAGCCCAAAATAGTGGATGATCGGGTTGATAAAGCCGTCCTGGCGAATGCGCGCCAGACACTTTTCGGCAAACTCCGGCCCTTCCACCTGCCGGCAAACGGTTTCGATGTTCTCCAGCCGTTCCGGGGTGATCTGAAAGTTTCGGTTACCGTATTTCTCGCGCATGGCAGCCAGCAGCGCCGCATCCGGCAGCTCCTGGTAGGTTTCGTCGTGTACCAGCACATCAGCCGGGTATTTTTTACGCAGAGCTGGCGCCTTTTTGGGGTAGCCAAAACACACCAGCACCAGCGGGAAGACGCCCTGCGGCAGCTTGAGCCGCTCGCGCAGTTGGGGAATGTACTCTGACACCGTGCCCAGATACACCGAGCCCAATCCCAGCGCGTCGGCGGCGGTGCACATGCTTTGCGCGGCGATGAGGGTGTCTTCGCAGCCCACCCAGAAATGGCGGAAGGAGCGGTTGGCGGTGAAGGGCGCTGTTTCCAGTTCGGCCAGACGCTGCAGACGGTGAAAATCGAGGCAAAAGAGCAAGCTCACCGGGGCAGCCGCGATAAATCCTTGCCCGTCCAGCTCCACCAGCCAGCGTTTGGTTTCAGCGGAGGTGATTTTGATCACCGACCAGGGCTGCAGGTTGCCGCCGCTGGCGGCATGCGCTCCGGCTTCCAGAATCTGCTGCAGCACATCCTCCGGAATGGGTTTGTTGCTGAAGCTGCGCAAACTGGCGCGCTGCATGAGCAAGTTAATGGTCTGGTTGGCGTATTCGCCGCTGGCCGGGGTTTCCGGTCCGTGATGGTCAACAGGTTCTGTCATGGGATGAGCCTCCTGTAACGAGATAAGGTTCAAGCAGGCGTGCCTTTTCGGTACGCCCCATCAGCAGATAAGCATGGTGTTCATACTCCAGTGAAAGCACCGGAAGCCGCATGCCCTGATATTCCACCCACTCGCGGTAACGGGTCACATCGGTGGGTTCTTCCCAGCCGCCGTCAGGCAGCCGCTTTTGCATGGCACCCATAATTTCCACGCCGATCCCCTGTATTTCCAGCACGGCGAAATAGGAGTGGATACACTCGGACGGCCGCCAGAACAGTTTTTGTCGACTGTATTCGGCCAGCAAAGCATCCATGCGCTCTGCCCCGGGTTGATCGGTCTGGAGGTCAATATCATGGATCTCCAGCGGGATGCCGTGCAGCGCCCAGCCAAGGCTGCCGGTGATCACCCAATCCACCGCGCTGCCTTCCAGCCGCTCGGTGATGATGCGCAGCGGCGGCAGAAAACGCTCGGGGATGCAGGGGGCAGGCAGATTCATTCCGGTTGCTTGCGGGTGATGGAGTACACGCCGGCGCAGTAGGAGATTTGCCGGTACTCGGCCAGAAAACCGGCCTGATCCAGCGCCGGCAGGGTTTCATCGACGATCCAGTACAGCTCTTCATCCCAGGCCGGGCCATAATGCTGGCGGGCTTTATCCAGGTGGGCGGCTGTTTCAAAGGACAGGTCGCCGATCACAATCCGGCCGTCCGGTGATAAATGGCGGCAAAGCGTGTCCATCAGCTCAATTTTTTGGCTGAGGGGAAAATGGTGAAACACATAAGCCGATACGATCCGGTCAAACGGCCCAGGCAGTGAAACAGGCCAGGGCTGGCGCAGATCCTGAAATTGAAAGACGATAGCGGGGTACTTCTCCCGGGCGATCTTGAGCATCTCGGGTGAAAAATCGGTGCCGGTTACTACACAGCCCAGCGCTTCAAAACGGGCTGCCAGTTCGCCGGTGCCGGTACCCAGATCCAACACCTGCATGCAGGGCTGCGCACCAACGCGCTGAAGTGCAGCGCGCTCAACGATTTCATCCATCACGGCGCTGAAGCCTTCAAATGGAAAGCCGGCTTCCGCTTTGATATCTTCGTCGTACTTACCGGCCCAGTCGTCAAATGCACCTGCATCGAAGACCGGGAATTCCTGATCAGACATCCTGCTCCTTTCGGATAATCCACGCCCGCTCGATAAAATCACTGCCAACCTGGTAAATCACCACAGCTTCTCTAAATGGGGAGACGGGCGGCTCTGCAATGTGCTCGTGGTCAATCACAATCCTGCCCAGCACGATCCGGTTGGCGATCTCGCCGTGCAGGGACGGATTTTTAAAACGCTGCTCATAGAGGGGACGAATTTCGGCGCGGCCGCGGGCAATCACCGCGCCGCTCATCTGGTCGATCAGCTCGGCATCCGGGCTGTAACAGGCCAAAAAGCCATCCAGATCATGCCGGTTATACGCCTCCAACTGACGCTCAATGATGGATACAGGGTCTGAATTCATGCTGTCACCTTTTTACAATGGATGCGTCTTCATTCTAACATGGAGGGCTGAAAAAACAGATCTCTCAGGGTATCGGGAACCCCAGGTGTTCCGATACCCTGAGAGCGGATTTCAACTCCCGGTTCTGCCGGCAGGCTTTATTCGGGCAGCACGTTGTCCTGCTCAAAGGTGAATTCCTTTTCCAGGTCATATACCTTTACCGTGTAGGTGCCGGCTGGCAGACCGTTCACATCCAGCGGTACGTTCACCTCAAAAGGAACTAAAGCTTCGGTGCACATGGCATCCACCGGACGCGTGGTTTGAATATGCACCACGAAGGTGGTTTCATCGGTTTGCTCTGCCCAGCTATTGTGAAGGCTGGTGCAGCCGTCGCGGAACTGGCCCTTAACGTTCACCTGCACCTGCAGCGGGAAGGATTCCAGCATCAGGAGATCCATTTCTTCCACGATGGCGTTTTCTTCGATCCGCACGTCGTCTCCGGGCGGCGTCTGAGAGGGCATGGGGGTGTCATCCGAACTGACCGGCTCCTCAGGCGGCGGGGTCAGCGAATCCGGCTGGCAGGCGGCAAACACCACGGCCAGCAGAAGAAGTAAAATGCCTGATTTGATTGTTTTCATTTCCTCACCTCACTTTGATGATACCTGATTCAAAAACGGCTGAGGTGGGAGATTGGTTCCCCTGTCCGCGAAGATCAGTCAGGCAGAAAATCCAGTTGATATTTGATGTGGTTGACGCCTTTTTTCATGTGGATCCCCAGGATCTGCATGGGGCCTACCTCGCCGGTGCGGCGCACGTGCGTACCACCGCAAGGGATAGCCCCAAAGGGACCGATCTTCACCACCCGCAGCGGTTTATCGGCGGGGAGGTTGGCGGGCACATATTCACAGATCTGCTTCAGTTCCTCCAGGCTCACCTGGCGGAACTCCAGCGGGAAGTCCGCGGTGATCATCTCATTGCATTTCTGCTCAAGAGTAGGTGCCAGATCAGCGGGGATGAGCGGGTCGCCAGCGTAGTCCACATACAGCTTTTTGTGATTGCCCTTGAGGGGCGAAACGCCCGCCATGCCCGGCAGATGCACCAGCGCGTCATGCAGGATGTGACCGGCGGTATGCGCGCGCATGTTGCGGTACCGCTCGGGCCAGTCAATCCGGCAGGTGATCGGATCCTCCGGATGGAAGATGCCCTCGATCTCGCACTGATGCGCCACCACGCCGTGCATGTAGCGGGCATGCGTCACCTTGGCGGTGCCGTGCGGTCCGGTGATGGTGCCCGTATCCGAGGGCTGCCCGCCGCCTTCCGGGTAGAAGATGGTGCTGTCCAGATACAACACGGGTGCGCCGGTTTCATCCTGACCTACTTCGATCAGGCTGGTTTGCAGTTCGGTGAGATAGCTGTCTTTCAGATAAACCAGATCGGTATCGTAAAGCATGCTCAAGTTCCTTTTAGCGGTATTGTTCCATCCCGCTCTCGAAGGCCTCATGGTCGCCGCTCTTGATGCCGTGCAGAGCTTCCTGCAGGGCGAAGGTGCCCTTGATAAAACGGGCTCGCGGCAGCAGGGTGTGCAGGTGCGGGTAAGAGGAGGTCATTTTTTCGATAAACAGATCGCCGAAACACGAAGCAGCGGCGATATCCTGGGCGGGATCACCCAGACCGGCAAAACCAAAATCGATTACGCCGGTGATGGCATGCGAGCCGGGCTCAAATAAAACATTGCCGGGGCCAAAATCACCGTGTATCAGGCAGGGTTTGTAGGGGTGCAGGGAAGTATCCTGGAAGTACGCTTCAAAGTGATCGGTCGTCCACTGGCGGGCGTCCGGGCGCATGTGCGGGAACAACAGCGTGCGGATTTCATCATACATCTGCTGCCAGCTTTCCGGTGTGCCGCTCAGGGGCAGATCGACGGTGACGCTGGAAGGCCGTACGTGGTGCAGCGCATCCATAAACCCGGCCAGTTGCACCGCCAGACGGTGGACAGTCTTTTCTGACTGGGTGACAGCCTGAAGGGTTTCGCCGCGCAACAGCACGCCGGGCAGGCGGCGGTAGCCTACAAAGACCTGGCCGGGGGTGCGGCTGTCCAGGCTGCGGTACGCAAAATTGGGCACCGGCAGCGGCAGGTGATAACACACCGCATCCAGAACCACGGCCTCGCGTTCCAGAACGGTGATACCCTCTTCGTAGCGGGGGAAGCGGAAGATGTACTGGCCGTTGACCAGCAGCACAAAGTTGAACTGACCGGTCGTATCGGGCACCGCACTGGTGATTTGCAGTTCAGGATAGGCGGCCTGGATGGCGTTGATGCAGTTGGGGATATCGAACATAAGCGGTTGTACCATCCTCTGGCAAAAGATGACCCTATTGTATCGCAACCGGCGCTGATTTTTCTGCTGATCAGGCCGCGACAGGCTGTATGCATCAAAAACCATATCTCTTTACGGTGTTTTCTGATTAAATAGGAGTATCCGTGACACCTGAAAAAGGAGCAAACATGACAAACCGCTGCGGCTGGGCTGGGGGGGATTCGTCACCTCGTAACGCTATACTTCGCGACGCGATACTTCGCGATGCGATGACCGTCTATCATGATGAGGAGTGGGGGGCGCCGGTGCATGATGACCGGACGCTGTTCGAGTTTATCACGCTGGAGGGTGCGCAGGCGGGCCTCACTTGGGCCACCATCCTCAACCGGCGTGAGAACTACCGCCGGGCGCTGGATAACTTTCAACCGGAATTGATCGCCGAATACACAGATGAAAAAGCTGCAGCGCTGATGCAGGATGCCGGTATCATCCGCAACCGGCTGAAGATTCGCTCGGTGGTCCGCAACGCGCAGGCTTTTCTGAAAATCCAGCAGGAGTTCGGTTCGTTCTCCAACTACCTGTGGGCGTTTGTGGATGGGGTGCCCATCCAGAACCATCTGCAGCATATGAGCGATGTACCGGCCAAAACACCGCTGTCTGAGGCGCTCAGTAAAGACCTGATCAAGCGGGGTTTCACCTTTGTAGGCCCCACCATTTGCTACGCCTTCATGCAGGCGGTAGGCCTGGTGAACGACCATACGGCGGATTGCTTCCGGTACGCGGAACTGGGCGGCGAATGAACGGTTTGTGGCGGCGACCAGACTTCTTAAAGCTGTGGTTCGGGCAGACCATTTCGCTGCTGGGCACGCAGATTACATTACTGGCTGTCCCGATTCTGGCGGCAGTGCTGCTGCAGGCCACGCCTGCGCAGATGGGCATTCTCTCGGCGCTGCAATTAGCCCCGGCTCTGCTGCTGGGTCTGCTGACTAACCTGTGGATCGACCGCGTGCCGCGCCGGCCGTTGATGATCGTTATCGATGTGCTGCGGGCGCTGATCCTGTTCACCATCCCGGCAGCCGGGTGGATGGGCTTTCTGTCCATCAACCTGCTGTATGGGTTGGGATTTCTGCTGGGATCGGCTAATTTTCTGTTCACGGTGCTGTATCGCGCCTATCTGCCCGCGCTGGTGGAAAAGGAAGACCTGCTGGAGGCCAACAGCAAGCTGGAGGTGAGCAGCGCATTGGCCGAGATCGCCGGGCCGGGTTTCGCCGGCTGGCTGGTGGACTGGCTTTCCGCGCCATTCGCAATCGTTGTGGATGCCGTCTCGTACCTCGTATCCGCGTTCAGCCTGGCGTGGATCAAAAAACCAGAACCCGCCCCTGCCGTCAGCGATGACCGGGAGCCGGTTGGCTCCAAGCTGACCTCGGGGTTGCGGCTGATCTTCTGCAAACCGGTGCTGCGAGCAATCACTTTCTCGGCTATGACCTCCAATTTTGCTGGCGGTTTTTACAGCGCGCTGCTGGTGCTGTACATCACCCGTGAACTGGAGCTTTCCGCGCTGTTTCTGGGGGTGATGTACGGCGTGGGATCCTTCAGCGGGGTAGCCGCCACGCTGTTGATTAAACGGCTGCAGAAGCGTTTTGGGGTGGGACCGTTGTTTATTGCGGCTAATCTGCTCATTGGGGTCGGTTGGTTGTCCATCCCGTTATTGAGCTGGTATTTTGCCGATCCGCGACCGGTGATTCTGCTGGGTATGCTGGTAGCCGGGTTTGGCAATACCACCACCAATGTAACCGATACCAGCCTGGCGCAGGCATCGGCTCCATTTGAGCAGTTGGGGCGTTATTACGCCACGGCTGAGTTCATCGGTCTGGGCGGTCTGCCGATCGGCTCGCTGCTGGGCGGGGCGCTGGGCACTCTGCTGGGAGTGCGCGGCGGGCTGATTGTGGGCGGGTGCATCATGCTGACGGCTTTTCTGTGGCCGCTGTTCTCGCCGCTGCGCAGGATGAAGAGCCTGCCGTCTGGCTCGAGCGAGTAGTTGAGAACCACCCCGACACTGCGCGCCGCACCCACAGGGCGTCCCTCCAGGGAGGGGAATAAAATCCGAAGGCGCGAAAAGGTGATTGCTCGCTGCTGGGTGAATCCTCGTTGGAGTACGTAGCGGCGCACAGTGTGCGCCGATTAATAACCATCGTAGATTTACCACCCCGGCGCTACGCGCCACCCCTCCACCGGAGGGGAATAAAACCGGTATGGATGTAAATGCAGGCATATTTCTGGTAACGCTGCTACGCGACAGTGTCTGAGTACCGAACAAGAGCCAATGAATTCCCCTCCATCGGAGGGGTGGCAGGCTTTGCCTGCCGGGGTGGTTGATTCCCCAGAGCGCTTCTCGCGGATTTTCGCGAAATAATCGCCTTTTGGGCACGGCATGTCGTGCCCCTACCTCATTGATGCCCGGTTTTTGGTAAAGGCGGATATTATCCGCCCGCCTTTGCTCTGCTAATCCGGTTCGGCAGGGGAGGTTCATGAACCTCCCCCTACAAAGACTATGAATGATGTTTTTCGTCTCA
>CAZHMZ010000023.1:0-9251 GCA_964532655.1 uncultured Anaerolineaceae bacterium | reverse complement strand
GGGGAGGTTCATGAACCTCCCCCTACAAAGACTATGAATGATGTTTTTCGTCTCATAACCGGGACTTTTCATTTTTATGTATAATGATGTATGCTGAACGGTCAAACCGGCCGGCAGCCCAGGGAAAAAGAGGAGCGGCGTAATGGAAAAATTCACCGGTCAGGTTTTGCTGATCACAGGCGAACGAAACAGCGGAAAAACTCTGCTGTGCAAACGTGTGGTTGAAATTGCCCGCAAGGCAAACTGGCAGATCAAGGGTCTGATCTCGCCGGCCATCCTGAAAGGCGACCAGAAGGCAGGCATTGGCGTGGAGGATCTTTTCACCGGTAAACGCTTTATGCTGGCCCGCCCGCCGGAAGAAACCGATGCCGCCGCGCCGGTGCGCACAGAGGGATGGGTGTTCGATGAACGCTGCATCGCCTGGTGCAACAATGTGCTTGAGCAATCGACGCCCACTGACCTGCTGGTAGTGGATGAAATCGGACCGCTGGAACTGGTGCAGAACAACGGCTGGACCGCCGCCATCCCGGCGGTGGCAAGTGAAAAATTCCATCTGGCGTTGGTGGTGGTGCGCGATGAACTGCTGCACAACCTGCAGGAACGATTTCCGCAGGCCGACGTGGTACGCGTGACCACCGCGGACCGGATCGACGACCTGGTGGAACATATGATTGGTACAATGATGTCAAACCAGGGCATACTGGGGGAATTGGGATAAAACATGGGATTTCATGGAATGGGGTGGTGGGGTTACCTGCAATCAAATGACGAAAAACCCCGCGTAACCCGCAGCCTGCTGCTGCGGGTTTTCAAATACAGCAAACCATACCGCTGGCAACTGGCTGCCATGCTGGTTTGTATCCTGGCTTCAGCCGGGCTGGGGCTGCTGGTGCCGCTCATCCTGCGCGATCTGATCGACCATACGCTGCCGTCCGGTGATTTGCCGCGTCTCATCCGGCTGGTGCTGGCGTTGCTGGCAGTTCCGGTGCTCAACAGCGCTGTGAGCGTGATCCAGCGCCAGTTGAACGCCCGCGTGGGTGAAGGCGTGATCTATGATCTGCGCTCCGAGCTGTACGGGCACCTGCAGCGCATGTCGCTGCGCTTTTTCACGCATACACGCGTGGGTGAGGTGATGAGCCGCCTGAACAGCGATGTGGTGGGCGCGCAAAATGCTGTCAACAGCACGCTGGTCAATCTGATCTCCGATATCATCCGGTCGGCGGCGCTGCTGGCGGTGATGCTTTCACTGGAATGGCGTCTGACACTGGTGAGCATTGTGATCCTGCCGCTGTTCTTCCTGGCGGCGCGCTCTATGGGCTCAAGGCTGCGCGTCATCACCCGCCGGCAGATGCAGGTGAACGCCGAGATGAACGCCATGGTGAATGAAACGCTCAATATTGGCGGAGCGCTGCTTGTGAAACTGTTCGGGCGCACCGATCTGGAGGTGGACCGCTTCAGACAGCGGGCCGGCACCGTACGCGATATGGGCGTGCAGCGAACCATGTATGGATCGCTGCTGTTTGCCATCATGGGGCTGGTGATGGCGGTGGGCACGGCGCTGGTGTACGGCCTGGGCGGGTACTTCGTCATCCAGGGCGCGTTCACCATCGGCACCATCGTGGCGTTTGGTTCTTACATCGGCAGCCTGTACGGGGCTTTGGAGGGGCTGGCCAGCGCGCCGGTGGAGTTTTCCACCTCGGTGGTGAGTTTTGAGCGCGTATTCGAGGTGATCGATCTGCCTTATGACATCCCGGAAAAAGCGGACGCGGTGGATCTGCAGGACGTGCGGGGCGAACTGACCTTTGAGGATGTGTGCTTCCAATATGGCGACGGGGACGAGAACCTGCTCAGGAATGTTCAGCGCGTAGGGCACATGGATCAGGTGCAGGGCGTGCTTTCCGGCGCGGCTGCCGGCACGCATAAATCGGCTGAGACAGCGGAGAATACCTCCTCACAGGCTCGCGATACGGCGCTGGAAGGCATCAGCTTTACGCTCAAACCCGGGCAACTGGCGGCGTTGGTGGGTCCCAGCGGGGCGGGTAAGACCACCCTCACCTACCTGGTGCCGCGCCTGTATGATCCTAACCAGGGGCGCATTCTGCTGGACGGACATGATTTACGCGATCTGACGCTGGATTCGCTCAGCCGGCAGATCGGCATGGTGACGCAGGAGAACTACCTGTTCCATGACACCATCCGCACCAATCTGATGTATGCGCGTCTGGACGCCACCCAGGATGAGCTGGAAGCGGCCGCGCGGGCGGCCAACATCCACGACTTTATCAGCGGGCTGCCGGACGGTTACGATACCATTGTGGGCGAGCGTGGCTACCGGTTGAGCGGCGGCGAGAAACAGCGCATCGCCCTGGCGCGTGTGATCCTCAAAGATCCGCGCATTCTGGTACTGGATGAAGCCACCAGCCACCTCGACAGCGAGTCGGAGGCGGTGATCCAGGAAGCGCTCAAGCGCGTGATGGCTCAGCGCACCAGCCTGGTGATCGCGCACCGGCTGAGTACCATACTGGCGGCGGATCTCATTCTGGTGATGGATCGCGGTCGTATTGTGGAGCGCGGTACCCACGCTGATCTGCTCAAGCTGAACGGGCTGTATGCACACCTGTACTATACACAATTTGGTGGCAAACGTCTGATTGCCGAGGCATAGTTTACCTGCACCCCGCCCCTTTATCCCCGCCCCTCCGCAGGGGCGAGGATATTTTAAATCCATGGGAATTTTGGAAGTCACCTGTCAAAATTCGCATGGATTGATTGCGGGTTTTCCGTCCACGCCGGCCTTCGAATGAAATCTGTCATAGGGTGGGTGGAGGGGCATACGAAAATATGTGAATGAGGATATTTCCCTGCCCCGGAACCCACCAATGTGGTAGTCTGTCGGTGGATTCCGAGCGGATGTTTTTTATGGATTAACGATCAAATTCCCGCTCTTCACCCACCCTATGCCGGATGTAGCACGTGCGGGAAAAGACCAGAGCGATTTCATTTGTTCACAAGCTGATTCGAACGAAGGTTAAAATACCGTTTTGTCAGCCAGTTAGGCTGTTCTGGCAGCAGAGCTGGCTGGCATTGAAAACTTTCCTCTCCCTGAGGGAGGGGCAAAGGTGGATTCCTTACGGCAACTCGGCAAACAGCGCGCGCGGTGCAAACGCTACGCCCACCATGCTCGGACCGGTGTGCGCCCCCAGCACCAGCGATAACCTACCAACTGGCAGCCACGTGCATTTGAACACCTTTTCCACCTGTTCCTTCAGCATCTGCGCACCGCTCAGGTTCTGGGAATGCATCACCTGCACCCGCAAATCTGACCCGGATTGATACAGCTCGGTGATCAGATTGACAATCCCTTTCACGGCTCTTTCAAACGAGCGGGCCTGTCCTAACTGCACATACTTGCCAAACTCCTTCTCGATCCCGATCATGGGTTTGATATGGAGCAGCGACGCAATCAGCCCTTTCATGTGGCTGATCCGCCCGCCGTGAATCAGGTATTTCAGATCGTTCAATGTATAAAAAGTATAGGTGGCTGCCTTCACTTGCTCGATCAACTGCAGAATTTTCTCCTTCGGCCATCCGGCGTTGATTGCCCTACCGGCGGCTTCGGCAACCCATCCGGCGGCTGCCGAAAGCGTCATGGTATCCACCACGGTGACGTTGGCCTCCGGGACCATTTCTGCCGCAGTGCGGGCGGCATTCACCGTGCCGCTCAACCCGCTGGAGATGTGGATGGACAAAATCTCCGGATCGGTCCTGGCTAATTCTTTGTACATATCGGCAAAATCGCCAACCGAGGGCTGTGACGTAACGGGCAGTTGCTGGCTGGTTTCCAGAAGTTCAAAGAACTGGTCTTTTTGAATATCAATATCTTCACGATAAGAACCGCCATCCAGGCTGACCACCAGAGGAACGACATGATAATTCAGCTTCTGTTTTTCCTCATCGGGTAGCACAATGTCAACACCGCTGTCGATTACGATTTGCACTTTATGGCTCCTTGTATAAAAAAGTAGAGACTGCCGGATCTGCGGATCATGAAAAACGTTCTGTTCATGATAATCAATTCCCCAGGCGAGGATCTCCCGCCCGCATGTTAACCGGTCAATCTCCAATCTGATGTCAGATAATATGAATTGTTGCGGCTAATTATACTTTCGCCAATCGCCTTTTGGGGATTTCTAATGAGATCTTAATTCTGCCAATCCAGCCGTCAGATTTTCTGTGCTACACTCAGCAACAATAAATCACCACGTTGAACCGTACGTGTTAATCGTTGAAGATGACATTCTAATCGATCAAAAGAGGGATCCATGATCTATACCGCAAATTTGGGATATCCGCGTATTGGCGCCCACCGCGAGCTGAAACGGGCGTTGGAAGGCTACTGGAACGGCAAACTCACCGAAGCCGATTTGCAGCAAACCGGGCGTGAGATACGGCGTGAAAACTGGCAGATGCAAAGCAGCGCCGGCATCAATTACATCCCGTCTAATGATTTTTCATTCTACGATCACGTGCTGGATACCATAGCCATGCTCGGAGCTGTCCCCCGACGTTTTGAGTGGTCAGGACAGCATGAGGTCGATCTGGATACGTATTTTGCCATGGCACGCGGTATCCAGCAAAAAAACCAATCCGGTGATCAGGCAGAATCTCATCCCGAACGTCCGGATGTTCCGGCCATGGAGATGACCAAGTGGCTGGATACCAACTATCACTATATTGTTCCCGAGTTCTGGAAGCTGATGACCTTCAAGCTGTCCAGCAACAAAATATTGGAGGAATACCGTGAAGCGCGTTTGCAGGGGATTCAAACCCGACCGGTGCTGTTGGGTCCGGTGAGCTTTCTGCTGCTCGGAAAAAGCATTGAACCCGGGTTCGACCAGTTAGAGCTGCTTGACGGTCTGCTACCGGTTTACGCCCAGGTGTTGCGTCAGCTTGCAGAAGCCGGGGCGGAGTGCATTCAAATCGACGAACCGTTTTTGGCTCTGGATCTGACCAGCGAACAGCGCCGGGCTTTTACACATGCCTATGAAACGCTGGCTTATGCGGTCAGCCCCAGGATCATGCTCACCACTTACTTTGCCGGATTGCAGGATAACCTGTTTTTGGCGGCCTCCCTGCCGGTATCCGGTCTGCACATCGATCTGGTGCGCGCGCCGGAGCAGTTGAACGATGTGCTGCGCTGCATCCCAACCAACATGTCGGTTTCATTGGGCATCGTGGATGGGCGCAACGTCTGGCGAACCGATCTTCGCGCGGCGCTGGCGTTGATAAAAGAGGCCGCTGACGCGCTGGGCGAAGACCGGGTGGTGATTGCGCCCAGTTGTTCGCTGCAATATGTGCCGGTTGATCTGGATCAGGAGACCAAACTGGATGAGGAACTGCGCGGCTGGCTGGCTTTTGCCCGGCAAAAAATTGATGAACTGGTTGTACTGAAAGCAGCCTATAACAAAACTTCACCGGAGGCAGAACGGAAGCTCGAGCAATCGCATCAGGCTGCTGAAAGCCGCCGTGTTTCACCGCGTACCCAAAACCCTGCCCTGCGAAAACGCCTGGCGGATATCACGCCCGCCATGCTCCGTCGGAAACTCCCGCACCCGCAGCGCAAGCAGCTTCAGCAGCAGGCGTTTCCTCTGCCCCTGTACCCCACCACTACCATCGGTTCATTCCCGCAGACCAAAGAAGTACGCGCCCGGCGGGCGGCCTTCCGGCGCGGGGAGATCTCAGCCAGTGAGTACGAGGGGTATCTGAAGGAGGAGACCGAAAAGATTATCCGCTTCCAGGAATCGATTGGTCTGGATGTACTGGTGCACGGTGAACTGGAACGCACCGATATGGTGGAATATTTCGGCGAACAACTCACCGGGGTGGCCTTCACCGAGGAGGGCTGGGTGCAGAGCTATGGCTCGCGCTGTGTGCGCCCGCCCATCATCTATGGTGATGTGACCCGCCCGCACCCCATGACGGTGAGGTGGGCCGCTTATGCCCAATCGCTCACCGAAAAGCCGGTGAAGGGTATGCTGACCGGGCCGGTGACCATTTTACAGTGGTCTTTCGTCCGTGATGATCAGCCCCGCGCCGATACCTGCCGCCAGATCGCGCTGGCTATCCGGGATGAGGTGCAGGATCTGGAAGCGGCCGGCATCCGCATGATCCAGATCGATGAGCCGGCCATCCGCGAGGGGTTGCCTTTGCGGCAGAATGCACGCTCGGCCTATCTGACCTGGGCAGTGGAATGTTTCAAACTGGCTTCCACCGGAGTGGAAGATTCCACCCAGATCCACACCCACATGTGTTATTCCGAGTTCAATGACATCATCACCGCCATCGGTCAGATGGATGCGGATGTAATCTCGATTGAAGCCTCACGCTCCAAAATGGAATTGCTGGATGCGTTCCGCCAGTACCATTACCCCAATGACATTGGTCCGGGCGTGTACGATATCCACTCGCCCAGGGTGCCTTCGCAGCCTGAAATGGTCTCTTTGCTGGAAAGCGCGCTGGGGGTACTGGACAGCGGTCAGTTGTGGGTGAACCCGGATTGTGGTTTGAAAACGCGTAACTGGGAAGAAGCAGAACCGGCGCTGAAGAACATGGTTGGGGCGGCCCGAGTGTTAAGAGCACACGAGACAGTCAAGGGTTGATTTGTCGAGATAAAAGATGAGCCTGCACCGGTTATCAATAGGTGCAGGCTCTTTGTTTTTGATCAGGAAAGCTCTACTCGAGCTCTTTTCCGATGGTAAATCCTTTGCCCAGGTTCTCACCGGTGGTGAAGTAATGACCGGTATACACCACCATACCCAGTTGCTCCGCGAGGACGTGTTTGTTTTCATCCAGCAGGTTTTCATCCACCTGAATATCAAGCACCTCACCCACAAACATGGTATGCAGGCCCAGATCGTTGGTGGCGATCAGTTTACACTCCATGATGACCGGGAATTCGGCTATATAGGGCGCTTCCACCAGTGAGCTGGCAAGCGGGGTAAGACCGGTTTTCGCAAATTTATCCACATCACGGCCGGATACCATACCCACATAATCCACCTGGCGAATAAAAGCGGCGGAAGGTACATTCACCGTGTAGGCTTTACGGTTGATGATGTTGTTATACGTGTAGGTCGCTTTACGCAGGGAGACCATTACGCACGGGGGCTTGGAGCAGCAAATACCTGCCCAGGCGGCTGTCATGATGTTGGGTTTCCCGGCATCGTCATAGGTGCCAACCAGCCAGATCGGAGCCGGAATGGGCAAGGGTTTTGCCCCAATGGAAATTTTCGTCATGGAATGCCTCTTTTATGAGATGGTTTCTTCGTGATGGTACTCTGGGATACTGACGGAGTCAATCTCGATGGAAGCAACGCGATTGCGCCCCGAATTTTTGGATAAATACAGACCCTGATCGGCGGCTTTTATCAGTTCTTCCGCGGTGATGGCATGCGTCGGGAAGGTCGCCACGCCGGCTGAAAAGGTATTCTTCAGGAACTTTCCCTCGTAGAAAACGGTCTGATCCTGAAATTCTTTGCGCCATTCTTCAGCGCGGCGCATGGCTGCTGCCAGCGAAGCACCCGGCATCATGATGACAAATTCTTCGCCTCCGAATCGGCAGGCAAAATCGCCGTGACGAGTTTTAGCCTTTAATATGGAAGCCAGGTGTTTCATCACCGCGTCGCCGGCCGAGTGACCGTGGGCATCGTTCAACTTTTTGAAGCGATCCAGGTCAATCATCACGAGACTGAGCATCGAGTTATCCTGTTTGGCCTGGCTGATCTGCAATGCCAGCATATCATCCAAAAAGCGGCGGTTGTACAGCCCGGTCAGCGGATCGCGGATGGTTTGTTCACGCAAGGTTTCCTGCAGCGCCTTAATTTGATCCAACTGCTCTTTCAGGGTCTCATTGGCCCGCTGCAGCTTGTTTTCCATAATTTGCGCTTCGGTGATGTCGCGAGCTACCAGCATCCGCCCGGTGAGATGGCTCTTTTTATCGGTAATCGGGATCAGCATGATATCGAGCACACGGTCCTGATTTTGCCCCCATGAGATTTCGGCTTTCTGTGTCTGGCTGGGATCGCGGCGGAGGATCTCAATCAATTGAAAGTTCGAGATACTGCTGGCTGAACATCCGATGCAATTTTGATATGGTACGCCAAGCAAACGCTGCCCGGCCGGGTTGATATCAATGATCCGATCCTTCAGATCCAGAACAATCAGGCTGTCGATCATCGTTTCGAAAAGCACATCGCGCGCCACCGGCGAAATTTCAAGCAGCCGGAACTGGTAAATTGAAAATGCGAGCACAATCCCCACTAGGCTGAACGGAATGGGGGCTGAATCGATGCCGCGGAATGGCCCGATTTCCAGCACATAAAACAAATTTCCCATCCAGGGCAGCAGCGCGGCCACCATCAGAGAAATGGCCTGCCAGCGATATGTATATCTTCGTTTAAGGATGGTAGCCAGAATTTCGAAGACGCCAATCAGCAGGCACAGGTATGAATAACCGATCGCAAGCACCCAGTACAGCAGCCCGTGACCATACTGGATCACACCCTCTACGCCCGGATAGGGTGTAAAACTGGTCCAGATCAGATGGTGATTCTGGTTGGTAAAAGCCAGCACGATGGCCAGAAACGGTACCACGAAGAAAAATGGTATAAATCGGCTCTGCAGACGGTGTGAATCTTTGGTCAGAGAAGAAACAAGGAGTAAAAAGAGCACCGGCGCTGTTTGCGAACCGATGTAAGAGAGCTGGGCAGAGAGAATTTTGAGGGGCAGCGGCTGCACAAATAACTCGACCAGGACAAACACCGTCCACCAGGTCACAGCCAGCATCAGGACAAACAGTCTGATCCCGCCCGAAACGTTTCTTCGCCGCCAGGCCAGCAGGGCGACATACAGATCAATTGTGGCGGCAATAATTAATAATGCAATAGGTAACTTAAGATGTTCCATGATGTTCCTGGGGAAAGTTCAATTATTATACCGACCTTACTGTGTTTTATGTAAAGAATCAATCAGTACATGGAAGAATTTATTAAATCCTTTGCCAGAATTAAGGATTCATTTACAAAAATCGTGCATGGTGTACGGGCGATGGGGCAGGTTGGGATATTCCGTTTCTCTATAAATTCCAGTACAATGATGTGGATTAAAGCTTGTTTTCATTTTTCGGTAATCAACAGTCACCGGCGGCAGGCAATCTGCTATCATGCGTAAGGAGATGTGGATCATGGAATTCG
>CAZHMZ010000022.1:0-35229 GCA_964532655.1 uncultured Anaerolineaceae bacterium | reverse complement strand
CTCCTTGATTGGGGTATGTCAGCATGCCGGTTATGAAGGCCAGGCCGCCATCGACCTGGAAAACGCGGCAGTTGAACAGGAATCCGGCTGTTACGATTTTCCGCTGAACGGTAAGGAAATCATGCTGGCACCCGCTCTGCACGCCATATTGGATGACCTGCGAAAGGGCGTTTCGGCGGGGATTATCTCGGCTCGTTTCCACAACGGTCTGGTAGAGATGATCGTGAAAGCTGCCACGTTGATTCGAAGTGAAACCGGCATCCATGAGATAGCATTCAGCGGCGGAGTATGGCAAAATATGGTTCTATTCACCCGCGCGGTTCCCAGGCTGGAATCTGCCGGGTTCACGGTGCTGGTTCACCGGCAGGTACCCACCAATGACGGCGGTATCTCGCTGGGTCAGGTGGCTGTTTGCGCAGCGCGCCAGAAAAGTATGTCCTGATCAAGAAAACAGGAGGAATTATGTGTCTTGGAGTTCCTGGAAAAATAACCGAAATCCTGGATAACCCGGGCTTGAGGATGAGTAAAGTGGATTTTGGCGGCGTGGTCCGCGAAGTCTGTATCGAAGCGCTGCCCGACGCCAAAATTGGCGATTATGTCATCGTGCATGCCGGTTTTGCGCTCAACCTGCTCAGCGAAGAGGAAGCCAATGAAACCCTGGCTTTGCTGCGTGAGATTGCCATGCAGGAAGATGAAGAAGACCCGCTTGCGATACTCTAAAAGACGGATTTACTCATGACCATTCAATCGCGTTTCAGAGATCCCGGTCTGATTAAAGGGATCATCGACCAGATTGCGAAAACCGTCACCCGCCCTTGCGCGATCATGGAAATATGCGGCGGACAGACCCATTCCATCATGCAGTCCGGCCTGGATCAACTGCTGCCGCCCGAAATTGAGCTATTGCACGGGCCTGGCTGCCCGGTATGCGTGACCTCACTGGAGCTGATCGACAAGGCGCTGGTGATCGCATCACAGCCCGGGGTGATCTTTACCACCTACGGCGATATGCTGCGCGTTCCTGGCAGTCGCAACGACCTGTTTTCGATCCGCGCCTCCGGTGGAGATGTGCGCGTGGTGTATTCACCGCTGGATGCCGTGCGCATTGCGCAGGAAAACCCTGAGAAACAGGTGGTATTCTTTGCCATCGGCTTTGAAACCACTGCCCCGCCCAATCTCTCCAGCGTACTGCAGGCCAAAGCCTTGGGCTTGAAGAACTTCAGCATCCTGGTATCACAGGTTTGCGTCCCCCCGGCCATGCACGCCATTTTGGGTGCGCCCGGTAACCGCGTACAGGGTTTTCTGGCCGCCGGGCATGTTTGTTCGGTGATGGGATACTGGGAATACCTGCCGATTGCCGAACAGTATAAAATTCCGATTGTTGTCACCGGTTTTGAACCGCTTGATCTGATTCAGGGGATTTTTATGACCGTAAAACAATTGGAAGCCGGCACGTATCAGGTTGAAAACGCCTATTCTCGGGTGGTCACGCAGGAAGGCAATGTACACGCCCAGCGCATGATCCAATCCGCCTACGAAGTGTGTGACAGACAGTGGCGCGGGATTGGCACCATTCCCATGAGTGGCTGGCGGCTACGTCCTGAATACCGTGAGTTCGATGCCGAGCAGCGCTTTCAGGTGGGTGATATCCAAACGCGCGAGTCAGAGATTTGCATCGCCGGCCTGGTGTTGCAGGGCAAGAAAAAGCCGTTTGAGTGCCCGGCCTTTGGGACACTCTGCAAACCTGAAACGCCTCTGGGAGCCACCATGGTTTCCTCCGAAGGAGCCTGTGCTGCCTATTACCGTTATGCCAGTTATGCCAAAGCGGAAGGATAATCGGAAGGATATTCCTGGGAAAATAGCCATGGAAAACGAAAAAATGACCTCTCAGACCTTTGAAGGCTCGCTTTGCTCCATCCCCCTCCGGCATGACGAGCAGATCATCCTGGGGCACGGCAGCGGCGGCGGACTGACCAACCGGCTCATTCGTGATATTTTCCTGCCTTACCTGACCTCACCGGCTCTGCTGGAAGGAAATGATTTTGCCGGCGTCTCGATCAGGGAATTGGGTTTATCCGGCCGTCTGGCGGTATCCACCGATGCGCATGTGGTTTTTCCGCTGTTTTTCCCGGGCGGCAACATCGGTAAACTGGCCGTATGTGGCACCGTGAATGATGTGGCCATGTCCGGCGCTGTGCCGCAGTATCTAACGGCCAGTTTCATTCTGGAGGAAGGCCTGCCGGTCATCACATTGGTCAAGGTGCTGGAAGGGATGCGTGAAGCTGCCCTGGAAGCCGGTGTACAGATCATCGCCGGCGATACCAAGGTAGTTGAAAAAGGCAAAGCGGATGGTTTGTATATCACCACCACAGGCGTAGGGGTAATCCCCGAGGGAGTGAATATCTCCGGAGCAATGGCTAAACCAGGCGACGCGGTGTTGATCTCCGGTACCCTGGGGGACCACGGCATTGCCGTGCTGACAGCTCGCGGTGGGCTGGGTCTCGAAGCGCAAATCGAATC
The DNA here is from genome assembly GCA_964532655.1 of uncultured Anaerolineaceae bacterium. GTDB lineage: Bacteria > Chloroflexota > Anaerolineae > Anaerolineales > Anaerolineaceae > JAJFTV01. Next base: position 32,709 of record CAZHMZ010000022.1, on the reverse strand, counting down.
GGATCAGGCGCCGCTCAATCACCTCATCCAGGATTGTCTACAGGCTGCTCCGCATATCCACGTACTGCGCGATCCCACCCGAGGTGGCCTGGCAACCACACTCAACGAAATCGCCGGACAGAGCAATGTCGCGATTCAACTGGATGAACAATCCATCCCGGTCAAACCGGAGGTTGCTTCGGTGTGCGAACTGCTGGGTTTTGATCCGCTGTATGTGGCCAACGAGGGTAAGGTGATCGTCATCCTTCCGGAAGAAGAGGCTCCCGCCGCGTTGGAAGCCATGCAGCGTAATCCCTATGGGAAAGATGCTCGCCGCATCGGCTCGGTGATGGAAAAACCGGCCGGACGTGTTTTGCTGCGCACAGGCCTGGGCACACAGCGCGTTCTGGATGTGATGATGGGAGAAATGCTTCCGCGCATTTGCTGATCCTGCTTACGAACCCATAATAAGGTGACGTCTCGATTGAAATTTGCTGACCACCCGCTAAATGGTATATCCCATTTTGAAATCCAATATGGCAAACACGGCTGTATTGGATTATGCTTAAGGGGATTAAGCTATTCAACTAAGGGAGGTTGATATGAAAAATATCGCAATTCATGGCTTTGGACGAATTGGACGTTCTGCACTGCGGGTAGCACTGCAGCGAAATCTTTTTACCCCGGTGAGCATCTCGGATATCAAAGACCTGCCCACCCTCGCGGCATTGTTTGAGGTGGATACCAACTATGGCCGCTGGCATGAAAAGGTCAGCGTTTCAGGTGATGAACTCATCATTGGTGATCGACGCATCAAGTACTTCAACTCAAAAGATGCGCTTCCGGACTGGAAAGCGCTGCAGGTAGATACCGTCATCGACTGCACCGGCCGGGCTACCAAACGGGCTGGAGCCGAAGCGCATCTCAATAACGGCGCCAACCGTGTTCTGGTCAGCGCAGCCAGCAAATCACCGCAGGATACCGATATTTTCCTTCTGCCGGGCATCAACATGGATCAGTTCGACCCCCAGAAGCATCACATCATCAGCATCGCCAGCTGCACCACCAACGCGCTGGCTCCGGTGGTGAAAATCCTGCGCGAGAATTTCGGCATCGAGCATGGCTTCTTCTCTACGGTACATGCCTATACGAACACGCAGTCTTTAACCGATCAACCTATGGCGGACCGGCGTGATTCCTGGGCCGCCGCTGAAAATATTATCCCTTCATCATCAGGGGCAGCCAAAGCACTGGGCTTTATCTGGCCGGATCTGAAAATCACCGGAAAAGCGTACCGTGTACCCGTGCGAACCGGCAGCATTGCCGAGGTGAATGTTGTGTTGAAACGCTCCACCACCGTAGAAGAAATCAACAACATCTTCCGCAAAGCCGCTTCCACCGCTCCGTTACAGGGCGTGATGGGCATCCTGGAAGATGAATGGACTTCAGCGCGTATTGTGGGCGATTCGCACTCCTCATTGATCGACCTGCCGCTCACCCAGGTAATGGATGGAACGCTGGTTTCCATTGCCGCCTGGTACGATAACGAAATGGGGTTTTCCAACCGCCTCGCGGAAGAAGCCGCCCACATCGCCAATCAATAATCATCAACCGAACCACACACGCGGGAATATCCCATGGGTTATATTCAGGAAATCCGTGCACTCGTAGGCCATCGGCCGCTCATTCTGGCAAGCGCTATTGTGATGATCTTTGATCACAATGGGCACCTCCTGCTCCAACATCGCACAGATGACAACACATGGGATTTCCCGGGTGGGTTTTCGGAAATTGGCGAAACGCTGGAAGAAACCGCCAGACGCGAGGTTCTGGAGGAAATGGGTCTTCAGGTGGAAGACATGACCCTTTTAAAGTTTTTTCCGGTGAGCAATATGCTTATCAGTGCCCCAATGGTGACCAGGTTTTTCCAGTCGGGGCTGTGTATATCACCCGGTCAGTCCATGGAAACCTTCAGGTCGACGGAGAGGAAAGCTCTGAGGCGCGCTATTTCCCGTTGGACCATCTGCCGGAGCCCATGTTTCCACAGGTTCGCGAATTGATCAACTCGTACCGTGAGGCTTATCGGGTATAAGGCTTATTGCCGGTTTTCACCCGCAATAATGTATCATACGCCTGGCGAATATGCATCTGATCGTGGGTGATGATAAATTCCATCAGATCCGCCACACATACCGGCCCAAAAATAGAATGACGAGCTGTTGTGTCATACCATTCCTCAGCATGCTGCTTGAGTAAACCGATCATGCTTTTGCGGGTATCCAGAAATTCCTCGGCAGCTTCATGCCCGTCTTCATTCCGATAATCTCGTTCGTGTGACCAGTTGGATGTATCGATGGGCGGTAAAAATGGGTTCCCCTGCTCAAAGGCTTCCTTGAAGCGCGGCAGGTTGACCTCGTGATCCGTATCCCGTAGATGGCAAACAATCTCCACCAGGGACCATTCAGATTCATCAGGGCGGCTGCAGCCGGTCTCATCGGTGACTGAGCGACAGATGCCATCAAAGATCAATGGGGCCGTTTTCAGATGCGCCAGTAAATCAAATTGCCCGGTATGCGCCAGATCAGCATGATTTTTTTGAAGAGTTTTCTCAATCCACGAAAAGACACCTTCATAGCCACCGCTTGCGCAGGCTTGATTAAGCCCTGCAGGCAGTGCGGCATCACTGAGCCAGTAAGCCGGCATCCCTGCCTTTGAGGCCGGGATGATATCCATCTCCAATGAATCACCGATCATGAACACCCGGTTATCTTCCTGCCATCCCAGCCGTCCCAGAATTTCAACATAGTAAGACGGATCCGGTTTGGTGAAATGGAACTCCTCCATGGAGGTGATGAACAGGAAATGATCCATGTAGCGATCAAGTCCGGCCCATTTGAGCCGTTGCTCAAGGGCAAACCGAGGAAACAACGGATTGGTAGCAATCACGATCTCGTAACCGCGCCGGATGGACTCTTCAATTAACCAAACGCCTGCTGGCAACGCTGAAGTCAACTGTTGCAGAGCCTGATACCCGTTTTCGTAAAAATGTTGGATCTCATCCGCGATTTTCGGCTGAAGGGCTTCAATCCCCTCGCAAAAATGATCATAGAAAAGTTCCGACAGCGTGCGTGAAGACACCTCGCGTTGGATCAAATGCCGGATGGCAGAATCCATCCGTGAGAAACATTCATCCTCCAGAATGGATGTAATGGATCGGCACAGCGCCTGGGTTGCCTTCTCAATAAAGGATTTATCATTCCAGGTAAGTAGCGTATCGTCGAGGTCGATGCAAAGTATCGTTGTCACTTTTTGTTCGTATCAAACACGTCAGGTAATGGGTGGCATTCACCGCAGCCAACATGCGGTTCTTTTACAGGTTTCCCGGACTTGGTGCAGTAAGCTGAGACAACCATATGTTTGTTGATCCCGAATACCATTGTCTCCACTTTTCCTGTCAATATCATGTTGGTGCAGGAATTGGCACGCAAAATTCCCGGAACCGGGCATTTCTTGCAAACATTCACCGTCCAGTCATTGGGAGGTGGCTGCCTCCCTACCAGACGGTATTCCTCCACATGCTTGCCCCGGTAGTAATCACCATAAAAGTAAGCACACTCAAAACCAAAGGGTGTTTTCATATCAATTTTCTTAGAACAAACAACCCCTCATTCCTGTCCCTCAACGAGGGGTTTGTTCGATCGATAAATATTTCTATTCCGTTACGCGCGTTACATACGCTCCGGTGCGAGTATCAATACGGATCAGATCGCCTTCTTTAACAAAGTTCGGCACATCTACCTGATAACCGGTTTCAACGGTCACCTTTTTCGAAACGCCGGTTGCAGTATCGCCACGCACGGCCACGGCTGCTTCGGTTACCAGCAAATCCACCGAGGTGGGCAGCTCGATATCGAGTGGTTCATTTCCAAAGAACGTCAGTTTAACTTCAAGATTCTCTTTCAGAAAATCCTTCACCTCTGATACAAGCTCGGCAGGCAGTGCCGGTTGTTCAAAGGTTTCCATATCCATAAAATAATAGAAATTTCCATCATTATAAAGATATTGTACGTTATGGAAATCCAGTCTTACATCCTGAACACGATCACCGGAGATGAATGTTTTCTCAAGGGTGGTACCGGTGCGGATATTGCGGGCTTTGATACGGATGCTGGCATTCCCGCGGCCTGACTTGTTGTGATGATAGTCGAGCACCTTGAACAACTGGTTGTCATACTCAAACGTCACGCCTTTTCGCAGATCATTAACATCAATCATCGTTGTTTCTTTCCTTGTCTTCTTAAAATTGCCGCAGAGTATTATAGTCCAGTGGATGCATCCACGCAAGCACCGGTCAATCTTGAAGATTTACGCAAGTGAGGAGGGCAAATGTTCGCCCTCCTCATCAAATCACAAAAAGGATCAGCTAAGGCCACTGGCCTTCAAAGTTCAGCCGACTTTTGGTTCAATCAAACCGAAATCGCCATTACGACGGCGGTACAGCACATTAATGGAATTGGTGTTGACGTTGTAGAATATGAAGAAGTTTTCATGCCCCAAAAGCGACATCTGTTCGATGGCTTCCATTTCATCCATCGGCACCAGGGTAAACTGTTTGCGCCGGGCGATCACCGGTTCTTCTGTAATAGATTCCGCTTCTTCTGTTTCCGTGGTGGCTACATGCTCCGCGAACGATCCGGTACGGGTTTTATCACGTTTTCCTTTGAACCGTTCAATCTGGCGTTGAATTTTTTCCATGGTGGCATCAAAGGCTGAAAACACATCATCCGACCGTTCCTCAGAGCGAAGGATAAATCCTTTTCCACGGATGGTAATTTGGGCAACATTTCGATCCGCTGCACTGCGCGCTGATTTGACATGTGACAGGTCGATGCGGCATTCATCGATATCCTTCAATAAACGATCCAGCTTGTCGATTTTATTCCGCACATAATTGTCAATACGCGGTGTCAGTTCGAGATTTTGGGTGATTATATCGATTTGTGTTGCCATGTTAATCTCCTGTTCTATAAAGTTCTGGCTAGTGTGTACGCATACACACGATCGGCGCCTGCAAGAAGCAACGCTTCTGTACAGGCCTCAATAGTAGAGCAAGTCGTAGCGAGATCATCAACTAATAAAATGGATTTTCCCTGAATATCTTCTGAATTCGCCTGGAAAGCCCCCTTTACATTCATACGCCGTGCATCTGCATCCAATCTTGTCTGCGTGATGGTATTACGATTCCGCATCAAGTCGTTTGGGCGATATTTACATCTCAACTTTGCCGCGATTGGCCAGGCAAGCAAGGCCGATTGATTATATCCCCGCTCCTTTCTTCTTTTCTGGTTCAATGGCACCGGTATTACCATGTCAAATCTCCATCCAAGAGAAATAATGCCTCTTACCATATATTGTACAAAATTTTCAGCTAATCCGATATCCTGTTTATACTTAATCCTGTGAATTGCTTCTCTCAGTGGACCTTCATAGATAGCCCAACTGCGTAATTGAAACTCACGTTTGCCAAATTTACTGCAATCTGGACAAAGTTGGTTTGGGTCCAGGGGCAATCCGCAAACCTGACAGACTGGCCCAGACAACACCCTCACCGAAGAAGCGCATTCATCACACCATCTCACGCCAAACTTACCGCATCCGCCGCATCTTGGCGGATACACCATATCAAGAACCTGCCAGAGTTTTTGATATGCAAAAAGAACAGGTGAGGTGCTTCCTGTTTGTGTCAAAGTGGTTTTGTTGAATGCTAAAACATCCCAAACAGAGTTGATTGCACCAGCCGAATCGCTGTAGGCGTTAACAAAACAACAATCAGCGCCGGAAAGATGAGAAGCGCCATCGGGATAATCATTTTGATTGGCGCTTTTCTGGCTTCCTCTTCAGCAAACTGACGTCGCTTGATACGCATCTGATCGGCCTGTACATGCAGCACGTTGGCCAGACTCACGCCCAACTGTTCACTTTGAATGACTGCCGCCACAAAACTGGTCAGTTCAGAAAGACCAATCCGGTCAGCCATGTCACGCAAAGCATCACGACGCATCTTGCCAAGCTGAATCTCCTGCAGCACACGCTGAAAAGCCATGGTGAGTTCGGAGTTCCATTTGGCGCACACCTGCGCGATCGCCGCGTCAAAACCAAGACCCGCTTCCACGCAGATAGTCAGTAAATCAAGCGCATCCGGCAGAGCCTTGCGCACTTCCTTTTGCCGGCGGTTGATTTTACTGGTCAGCCACATTTGCGGCATGTAAAAACCAAAGAAACCACCCACTAAAGATATCAGCAGTACACGCCCGAAAGGCCATTGCGTCGGACCAAACTGAAGAACGAGAAACAGCATACCGCCTAGAATGGCCATCAATCCTATCTGGATAACCAGAATTATTGATGGCTCCATTGTGGAAGGCATGCCGGCGCGTTCGATCTTTTGCGCGATGGATTGCAGGGCATTCTGAGGGGTAAATTTGACTGCAAAATTCCCCAGACTGCGCGCTAACGGGTAGATCACCCGAACGGTGAATGGCTGTGACATCTCCAAATCTTCGAGATTAACTTCCTCACCGGATTGAGTGAACTCTTCAAGCCGCTCCAGAATGAGTTTTTCTCGATCATCCTCGGGGGTCCTGGAGCCGACCACAATGAGTACCACAGCAACGATGATTACCAGAGCTGCGAGCACGAGAAGTGGAATTATTAGTGAACCCATAGCATATCTCCCGAATTTAGATCTCGATATCACCCAATCTGTTCATGACCAGATAGCCTACCACGATCAATAAGCCCGCGACACCCAGAGCAATGTAACCGCAGGGAGGATTGGTAAAGAATTCCATCACATAGGCGCGATTAAGGAAATACAACAACACCATTAAGATGATTGGCAGCATGGCCAGAAAGCTGCCTGAGTAACGTACCTGTGCCGTCAGCGCGCTGATCTCACCTTTGATTCTCACACGCTCACGGATGGTGAATGAAATGGTATCCATGATTTCGGCCAGGTTACCGCCGACCTCGCGTTGCACATTGATGGCCGTCACTACAAAGTCCAGGTCGTCACTGGGCACACGCCGTAGCATGTTATCCAGTGCTTTTGGCATGGTCACACCAAGCTGCATTTCCTGAACCACCCTGCGAAATTCGTCGCAAATGGGTGCAGGCATTTCCTTGCTGACCGATTCCATGGCCTGCATGGTGGAGAAACCGGCTCGAAGCCCGTTCACCATTAATCCTAACATATCCGGTAGTTGAGAATCCATCTTCTTCAACCGTTTGCTTTGCTGGCTTTTCACATACATCCCAGGTAAAAACAAACCCACTGCTGCGCCGAGCAAACCCACTACAATGGCGGCAGTATCCCGACCACCCATGAACCAGGCCATAAAACCCACAAAAATACATGAAACAACCATCAGGCTCATGTACTCCCCGGGTTTCATTTTGATATCCGCTCTGGCTAGATCGCGAGCAACACGAGTGGCATAGGTGGTGCCTTCCACCCTTGTATTGAGCCAGTCTGTTACCGGTCTGGTTTTCACACGCTCTACATCAACAGTTTCAGGTTGACCGGTGAGCTGGTCCATTCTTTCTTCGATTATGGCCTTATCAGCCCTCAAAGAAACCACGACGCCAACGATCAGTAAGAGGACAACCAGGCCTCCCCCCAATATGAGTATCAAGATTGGTAAGCTCATAACTACCCCTGACTTTTCGAACAAATATCCAGTGTAATATGAATCAACGTTTTCTTTCTGCCAGGCCAAACAGATTTGGCGGAAGGTGAATACCGGCCAAATCAATTTTTTCCATGAACTTGGGCCGGATTCCGGTCGGATGCATCCGACCGATCACTTTTCCGTCATCGATGCCCTGTTGTTCGAACACAAAAATGTCATTCATCATGATCGTGTCTCCTTCAAGGTTGCACACCTCGGAGATATTGACCACTTTTCTTGTTCCATCACGCATACGGGATTGGTGAACAATCACATCCACTGCTGAAGCAATCTGTTCACGGATAGCCCGCACAGGCAGTTCAACACCTGCCATCAATGTCATGGTCTCCAAACGCGAGAGCACATCACGCGGGCTGTTGGCATGCAGTGTGGTCATCGAGCCGTCATGGCCTGTATTCATTGCCTGCAGCATATCGATGGTTTCACCGGCGCGCACCTCTCCGACAATGATCCGGTCAGGACGCATACGGAGAGCATTAACCACCAATTGTCGGATGGTAATCTCGCCTTTACCCTCAATGTTGGGCGGGCGCGATTCCAGCGTAATCACATGCTCCTGTCGAAGCTGAAGCTCGGCTGCATTTTCGATGGTAATAATACGCTCGTCATCCGGAATAAAATCAGACAGCACATTCAATAATGTGGTCTTTCCTGATCCTGTACCGCCGGAAATGATGACGTTCAAACGGCTGGCAACACAGGCTTCCAAAAAGCGCATGGCATCCTGTGAAATGGAGCCGTACTGGTACAACTGCTCAACAGTAATGGGATGTTTTGAGAATTTCCGGATGGTGATGGTGGGTCCGGTGAGCGAAATGGGCGGGATGATGGCATTCACACGCGAGCCATCAGGAAGACGGGCATCCACATACGGGCTGGATTCATCGATACGGCGTCCCAGAGGAGCCACAATCCGGTCGATTATTTGCTTGACGTGGTCGTTACTTTCAAAACTAACCGGTACCCGATGTATCTTGCCCTGCTTTTCCACATAAATGTACCGGGGACCGTTGACCATGATTTCGGTCACATCCTCATCTTCCAGCAGCTTTTGAATAGGGCCTAAACCAAGGATCTCGGCGATGATCGATTCTGAGATACGCACCTTTTCGGGGCGAGAAAGAACGATATTCTCTTCCGAAAGTATGGCTTCAAATTCCTGTTGGATGGCTTTACGGATTTCATTGACCTGAGTCACATCCAGAGATGAATCCAGCGTTTGAATCAGCTTTTGTTGGATCCGGTTTTTTAATTCCAGATACATCGCCTGGTTATTGGATACATCACCCATCCCCATTTTTCGGGTACGCGTTGGATCCTGGCGATTTACCCCATTATCCTTTGAAGCCGTTCCATCAGTTTGATCGTTTGAAAATCGTTTCAAAATCGACATGTAAGTTTAAACCTCTGCATGCATGGTTTATGCACTTTTCTTCAGTTCTTCAAGCCTTTCCACAACTTTTGTACCCAAAACCGTGATACTTTTACAGAAAGGATGGGCTTTACTGTCTACCATCAAAGGGATACCCTTATTGACGGATGCGCTTACTGCCAGCCTTTCATCATAAGGAATCGTCAAAACGATTTCCTGCTTCAGGCTTTCTCCAATACGTTCAGGTGATATTCCCAGCCGTTTATCAAAGTGGTTCATGATAAACAGAATCCGTTTTCGCTCAATTCCGGTAGCATCCGCCAGACTTAGAAACATGCTGCTCGATTTGACTGACGGGATATCCTGTGAGGTTATCAGCACAATTGCATCAGCCTCTACCAGGCTGGCCTGGATGATTTCAGAAAGATACGGTGTTGTGTCGATGATGACGTAGTTGTACTTCTTTCGCAGAAAATCGATCGTTTTGGTGAATTGCTCACCGTTGCTCTTATCGGCCAAATCTGGGCCTTGCGGTGCAGCCAGAATATGCAGACCCGTTTCAGCGTGTATACTGATGACGTCAGTAACAATCTCGTCATCCAGATCGTCAGCCCGTGTGACCAGGTCGGAAAGGAAGTTACGCGCCTGAACATTCATGAAAACGCTCACATCCCCAAACTGGGTGTTGCCATCGATTAGAATGACCTTGTTGTTTTCCGCCATCATGGCGATTGCCAGATTTGTGGCCAATGTGGTACAACCAACTCCGCCTTTGGGGCTGTAGATGGTAATAATACTGCCGGGTTCGCGCAATTCATGTTGCCCGGCTTCGAGAGCGGCGCGCTTTTCCGCTTCCTGTTTTTCCATCTCCCGGAACTCAATCGCCATCTCACCGGCTCGGTGGATAGCAGTGATCAGTTCATCGATGGAAGGTGGTTTGGTTAAGAAATCACGTGCTCCAACCAGCATGGCTTTCCGCATATAATGCGGATCACCCTGTACCGAGAGAATGACGATCTGGGTTGCCGGAACTGCCTTTCGGATGGTCTCTGTCGCCGTGATGCCATCCATATCGGGCATGTTAATGTCCATGATAACGACATCCGGTTTTTTCTCTTTGGCCAGTTGAATCCCCTCTTCACCGCTTTGCGCCAGACCAATGATGACGATACTGGAATCGAATTGTAGAGACCGGCGGATATTCTCCCTGGTCTCTGCAATATCGTCCACTATCAGGACCCGGATTACTTTTTGATCAGACATCAATACCTCGTAAAAACGGGAAGGTGTAATACAACCGGGTCAGTTTTCCAACGACACAATGGCTTCTACTCAGCGGGTTCCTCCACGGGTACCGGGACGGACATATCCATGCCGTAAGGAAGCTTTGAGGGATACGGGATATTGTATTGATCCATGATGAACTGCAGCGTTACCGGTTCAGTACTGGTAACCTGGTCGTCTCCGGCGCTTCTCAAAACAAAGTTGAGGTCTGCCTGGGTCAGGATCAGGTAATTGAGTGAGATGGCATCCTGCTCAGATACCGCAACCGTGATTCTGGTGGGTTTCACCACTTCCGGAGCAGGAGCTTCAGCGACTTCACCCTCTGGGGCAGTCTCAGTTGCTGGTACTTCAGGGGCTGCCTTTTCTTCTTCAAGCGGCAGGTCACCTACCCACAACACCTGAACATTTTGAACAATTGATTGTGATACCCAACGAGGACGTTGAGGTTCTGTGGGAACCACATAGAAATACTCATTGGGGATGGAGGCATCCTGGTAAATACGGCCCATGTAGTTCGAGCCCTCGACACGCAGAGTTAAATCTGCGTCAAAATTGGTGGGTACACCTTCCTGGTAATAGACTTCACGTTTTAACAGCGTGGCAACCGAATTGGGAAGAATGGTCTGAAATTCTTGATCCAGATCAACCATCTTAATTGAAGCCAGGATGTTGATGAAGTCACCCGGTTTAATGGCGTAGGAAACCAGATAACGTTCGCTGGGGATGGGGATTGTGATAGCCACCATGCCGTCAGGGATCTCAAAGGAAGCAAACGAACCATCCCCTTTTTCATACAAATCGGCCTGGGTCAGAAAACGCCCCTGATCCATATCCGACTTTGCATAGCGCCCGATCACATCCTCCAAGTCGGTGAAGAATAATCCCTCCACCATATATTCTTGTGGATATGGAGCAGTGCCCACCATTTCCTCTGTGATCAGATCACCACGTGAAATGGCTTGAACTGTGATGACAACGCTTTCCATCACAGCGGCGGGTTCCTGCGCGGTTACGGCTGGTTGCTCCTCCTGCTGTTTTGGCATCACAAGCGCCAGGAGCTGGTCCCGCATGAAGAATGCTACTACGACGAGAATTATTATCAGCAACAGCGCCAATAAGAAAAATATAATTCCACTCCTTCTTTTCCTCGTGGCCATTATGCCTCCCTATGAATAATTTCTTATTAACTGCGTGATACTCAGCACAATTATACGTTAAATGCTTTCAGAATTTTAGCAAATATCCTACCAATTTTGAAAAGAATGGAAAAAGGCCCCGATTGGAGCCTTTTCCAATAATGAAGTAAAACGAGAAATGAAATTAGATGTTGTTGACGACGTTGCTGAAGACGTCGCCGATGGCCGGGCCAAGCAGGGCCAGAATGACGATCACTACCACAGCAACCAGGACGAGAATCAGTGCGTACTCTACCAGACCTTGACCTTTTTCTTTGGGTGCGAACAGCATTTCGATACTCCTTTCTGAAGAAATTAATGGATAAATACCTTAGTTTTATTATAGACAGATATCAGCAATTTACAAGTAAATAATCGCATAAATCAGCCTGTTAATCAGAAAAAAGGCTCCAATTGGAGCCTTTTTTCTGATAATCAACGAAAACGTGAATTGAAAATATGAATTAGATACTATTGACGACGTTGCTGAAGACTTTGCCGATAGCCGGGCCGAGCAGGGCCAGAATAACGATCACAACGACAGCAACCAGGACGAGAATCAATGCATACTCGACCAAACCTTGACCTTTTTCCTTCGGTGCGAACAACATTTTGATACTCCTTCAAATAGATAAACAATGAAATACAATATTTACATTATAGTCGTAACATAGTTTTTTTCAAGCGGAAGATGGTTATTTTCTTGTAATATAGTTTGCAGTTTTGCAAGAAATCGTAATTAACTTGGAAATATCCCTATATCACATTGAATCAAGCGGTTCAATAATAAAAATTCACCCCTCTCGGAACGACTATGGCGCAATTATATCATCTCAACAGAACTTTTACAGGACAAAACCGTATATAATTAGAAGCAGTCAAACAGCAATTTCTTGCGCTGCAATCATGAGAAATCGAGGAGATATTATGGATAACATGCTGGGTGATGATATTCTTGGCAAGGTTACTGCTGATCAGGATTTCATTCGGAAGTTTTTGTCAAAAATCCCTGGCTTCAAAGGCTATATTGAACGGGAAAACCGCAGGGCATCCGATAAACTGCTCCGCGAATATATCGCTGACCAAACCTCGCAAATTGAGCAACGTATTTCGGCTCTTCAACGTGATGTGATCAGCCAGGGCCAACTGGAATTGATCGATGATCTTGAAGCGTCTGCGATCAAGATCCGCCAGTTTACAGACCGGATCCGCAGGGCAACCTACGGGTACGGGAGTCTTTTTGAAGCTATCAAGGTAAATGAAGATGAACTGGCAAAAATCTATGAATATGATTTGGCTATGTTCAAATCGACAGAATCAATCCAGAGCGCGGTCGATAACGTGGAAGCCTCGTTTGGAACCGATGGTTTGCCGGCTTCTATCCGCCATTTGACCGCCCTGGCTCAGGAACTAATTGAGACCTTCAACAAACGGTCCTCAATCATTATGCTGGAAACCGGTGCCTCTCAGTAAGGGGTAATTTCTAACTTCCTCTTTTAGAATGGAGAACGAAGATGGCAAGAATTTTTGATGTTGTTGAATATCCGAGCGAGATGGCGGATGAGATTGTTCATCGGTTCCCGGAGCAGGGCATCGCGGATCTGCGAATTGGTTCGCAGGTCATAGTACGTGAATCACAAAACGTAGTTTTCTTCCGCGATGGGCGAGCGCTGGATACGTTTGGACCCGGCCGGCATACGATCGTAACGGCCAACATCCCCAAGGTTGTCGATCTGATTGGCAAACTGTTCAACGAACGCACCCCCTTCACTGCTGAAGTCTACTACGTCTCGATGAAGGAATTCGCAGACCGCAAATGGGGCACTGCGCAGCCGATCATCGTTCGCAATCCGGGTGTTGGATTGGGCGTTGCTTTGCTGCAGGGATACGGCAGCTACAGCTTCCAGGTCAGCGATCCGCAGCAGTTCATCACACAGGTGGTAGGTGCACAGGGTATCTACCGGTCACAGGATATCGAAAACCGTTTACGGATCATGCTGCTGTCCAAGCTGCAGGATATGCTTGGCGAAAGCACCAAAACACGCAATGTGCTCGATTTGATCGGTTTGACCGAAGAGCTTGGGTCCGGTGTACGTGCTAAAGCACAGGATGATTTCCTCGCCCTGGGGTTGACGCTGAAATCCTTCTACATCGGCAATTTGAAACCATCTGAGAAATCAGCCGAAGAACTTCGCCAGATGGGTATGCTGGATATCAACGTTTATACCCAACTGCAGGCAGCCGATGCCCTGCGTGACGCTGCCCAGAATGAAAGCGGCGGCGCTGGCCTGACCGCCGGAATTGGTGCTGGTGTTGGTCTGGGACAGGTAATCACCGATGCGCTTCGAAATAACCAGCCAGGAACCCAACAGGCTGTACAGGGTGCAGCCCCTGCTGCTGGTGCTATTCCTTCAGGCATGACCCCTGCCGAAGCAGCATCCATTCTGAAGGTTTCTGAAGAAGATGTGCTGGCAGCCATTCAGGATGGCAGTCTGAAAGCCCGTAAACTGGGCAGCGCCTACCGTATCAGCAAAGAAGCTCTGGAAGAATTCTTAAAAGGCTAGATCTGGTATCACGTAACTGTCAGAAGCTGACCCGTGCGGGTCAGCTTCTTTGTTATCAGACCTGCATGGTATAATGATTTCAGTCAACTACCCGATTCCAACTAAGGCAGTACAATGAAACTTCATGAATATCAATCAAAAGGGATCTTTGCGAAGCATTCGATCCCTGTACCCCGTGGCCGCGTTACATCCAATGCCAGCGAGGCAAAACACATTGCTTATGAACTGGGCGATCGAGTTGTGATCAAATCGCAGGTACTGGTAGGCGGGCGTGGAAAGGCCGGTGGTATCCGACTGGCCAAATCGATCAATGACGTACCTGAAATAGCAGCAGCGGTACTCAGTATGGAAATCAAGGGCCTTCCGGTGAAGAAAATTCTCATCGAAGAGGCTGTCAATATCAACAAGGAATTCTATTTTGGTATCACTAATGATCGGGCAGCCAAAAAGCCCATCATCATGGCCTCCTCCGAAGGCGGCATCGACATTGAAGAAGTGGCTCGCCGCACGCCAGAAAAAATCATTTCCATTCACGTAGATCCAATGCTGGGGCTTCTGGATTTTCAGATCCGAGAAATCGCCATGGGGATTGATCTTCCCTTTGAAATGTGGCGTCAATTCTCAAAAATAGCCTCAGCTCTCTGGAAGATTTATTCAACTTACGATGCCACACTGGTCGAAATCAACCCGCTGGTGCTGACCAAAGAAATGCAGTTCATCGCACTTGATGCAAAAATGACTATCGACGAAAACGCCCTTTTCCGCCAGTCAGAGATATCAGATCAGCTCGATAACGATTCAGATGATCCAATTGAAATTGAAGCCCGAAAATACGGACTGACCTATATCAAGCTCGATGGAGAGATCGGCTGCATGGTGAACGGCGCGGGTTTGGCCATGGCAACCATGGATATCATCAAGCTGAACGGCGGTAAGCCGGCCAACTTCCTGGATATCGGCGGTGGAGCCAGCGCAGAGAAGGTTGCCGTCGCTTTCCAAACCATCATGGCTGACAAAGACGTAAAAGCCATCTTGGTGAATATCTTTGGAGGTATCACCCGTTGCGATGAAGTTGCCCGCGGGATTCTGGCTGCCCTGAATACAGCCAAACCGAATATTCCCATTGTCACCCGCCTGGTCGGGACAAATTCGGAAGAAGGGTTGAAAATCCTGGCCGATGAAAACATGGTCACGGCTTCTACATTGATGGAAGCTGCCCAAAAAGTGATTGCATTGACAAAGGAAGTACAACGATGAGCATACTGATCAATCATGAATCCAGAATCGTTGTTCAGGGTATTACCGGGCGTGAAGGGTTGTTTCACACCGAGCAAATGTTGAAATACCGCACCACAGTCGTGGCAGGTGTAACCCCCGGAAAGGGCGGTGAATGGGTGCTCGACGGTAAGGTGCCGGTATTCAACTCACTTTCACTGGCCTGTGAAGCTACCGGCCCGGATACCAGCGTGATTTTTGTACCGGCTCGTTTTGCGGCCGATGCAATCTTTGAGGCTGTCGATGCCGGTATTAAGCTGATCATTTGCATCACCGAGGGCATTCCGGTGTTCGATATGATGCGCGTCAGCCAGTACATCTCCGGCAAAGATGTACGCCTGATTGGTCCCAACTGCCCGGGTATTCTCACCCCTGGTGAAGCCAAGGCAGGCATCATCCCGGGTCATATCGCCATCCCGGGAAATATTGGCATCGTTTCCAGATCAGGCACCCTCACCTACGAGGTGCTGTATGCTCTCAAGAGCAAGGGTATGGGTGTAAGCACCTGTGTAGGCATCGGTGGTGATCCTATTAAAGGCACCAATTATATTGAGACCCTTGAACTCTTCCAGGAAGATCCCTTTACCGATAAAGTGATCCTCATTGGCGAGATCGGCGGAAGTGACGAAGAAAATGCAGCCGAGTTCATTTCCAATCGCATGACCAAGAAAGTGGTTGCCTTTATTGCCGGGCAGACCGCACCTCCCGGAAAACGGATGGGACATGCCGGTGCGATCATTGAGCAGGGAACCGGTACGGCAGCCGAGAAAATCAAAGCATTTAACGCCGTCGGTGTTGCCGTGGCAGATCACCCGGAAATGATCCCGGACCTGCTTTTAAATTGAAAGAAAATTATCTGGGAAACCGGAAAAATACAGCAAAAATCAGCCCGGTATGATAACCGGGCTGTTGATTTTTATCGTCCCGAATTACTTATGAGCGTCGAAGTAGCGAACTGCGTCGCCTACGGTTTTAATCTGGCGGGCATCATCATCGGAAATCGCGACATTATATTTTTCGCTGAAACCATCGATCAGGAAGAACTGGTCCATTGAATCAGCTTTAAGATCTTCGATGAACCGTGTTTCCATCGTAATTCCAGTACCGTCGATACGAAGCACATCGCAAATGACTTTTTTGATCTCTTCATATGTTTCATTCATGTCGCCCATGTGTTGCCTCCGCAAATAATGATTATGGATATTATTCTATCTTCTCGTCTGTATCTGTCAAGCATTTCCGAATTATAATGATTTCTGCATGCTTACGATATTCAATAACCCGCTTCATTCCGAGGGGTTACGAATACTGAGAGGAACGGGTTTGATACACATTCTTTGTTATACTGTGAGATAAGGTAAACCGCCACCATGACTACATCCAGCCGTGATGCTCGCAAGCATGTCGATCCCATTTCACAGCGAAAAGCCGACCATATCCGCATTAACCTTGAGGAAGATGTTCGCTCGCGTACGGTGACTCACTTTGACGATCTGCACTTTGAATACCAGGCGCTGCCTGAGCTGGATCTGGATCAAATCGATACCGGTCAGACGTTGTTTGGTAAATATCTGAAGCACCCCTTCCTCATTTCCTCCATGACCGGCGGAACCGATCGCGCCCATGAATTGAACCAGCGTCTGGCCAGTGCGGCTCAGAAGTACGGCTTCGCAATGGGGCTTGGTTCGCAGCGCGCCGCGCTGGAGAACCCGGATCTGGCTTTCTCGTTCAAGGTCCGGAATGTTGCTCCGGATATCCTCCTGTTTGCCAATCTGGGCGCCGTTCAGTTGAACTACGGCTATACTATCGACCACTGCCGGCGCGCTGTAGATATGATCGAAGCGGACGCGTTGATTCTGCACTTAAATGCCCTGCAGGAAGCTCTGCAACCGGAAGGCAACACCCGTTTTGGAGAGCTCCTTCCTAAAATTGAGCAGATCTGCCGCCACTTGCCGGTTCCAGTAATCGCAAAAGAGGTTGGGTGGGGAATATCAGGCACCGCTGCTGCCCGCCTGATCGACGCCGGTATTTCCGCCATAGATGCCTCTGGTGCGGGCGGAACCTCATGGGCGCGGGTAGAGATGCACAGGGCTCAAACAGCCACCGATGCAGATATCGCCGCTTTGTTTGCGGATTGGGGTATCCCAACCGTGGAAGCCATTCGGCAAATCCGCCTGGTCAGTGCCGATATTCCATTATTTGCCTCAGGGGGCATTCGCAATGGTATCGACGCCGCAAAGGCGTTGGCGCTGGGAGCGAATCTGGCAGGGCTGGCAGGTCCATTTTTGAAAGCTGCCGATCAGGGGGAACAGGTTTTAGTCACTTTCTGTGAAAAATTGATTAAAGAGATTCGCATCAGTATGTTTGCGACCGGTGCAAAAAATTTACAGACTCTGCAAACCATCCCCCTCTTTCAATGGTAACTTCCATGGTAAACACTTTCGCGCAACTTCTGGCCCCTGCTGTTGAAACATCTCTTCGGCAGACTCTCGATACAATCGCCGGAGCCGAGTATCCGGAACTGACACACATGCTGGCCTATCATATGGGTTGGGAAGGTCCGGGTGCGGGACCCAAAGCGCAGGGAAAACGGCTGCGCCCTATACTGCTTCTGCTTTCTGCAATCGCAGCCAGTGAAGACTGGCAGCAGTTCCTTGAGCTGGCCTCCGCGGTGGAGTTGGTTCACAATTTTTCTCTGATCCATGATGATATTGAAGATAACAGCCCGCTTCGCCACGGGCGTGAAACCGTGTGGAAACGCTGGGGTATACCACAGGCGCTCAATGCCGGGGATCTCATGTTTACCATTGCTCACCAGGCGGTACTTGGAACCTGTACTGTACTGGGAGAATCCACCGCGCTCGAGGCATCCAGACTTTTGCATCAGACCTGCATCCACCTTACCCAGGGCCAGTATCTGGATATGAGTTTTGAACAGCGGAATGATGTGACAGCCGGTGATTATCTGGCCATGATTCGGGGGAAAACTTCTGCTCTGTTTGGCTGTAGCATGGAACTGGGGGCTATCAGATCCGATATGCCTATACGCAATGCTATGAAGAATTACGGGGTCAATTTAGGTATGGCCTTTCAGGTTCAGGATGATCTGCTCGGGCTGTGGGGTGATACAAGCGTAACCGGCAAATCCGCCGATTCTGATCTTGTCTCCCGAAAAAAGACCTATCCCATTCTGCTGGCGCTGCAAAGTAATGAAAGCTTTCGTTCGCGCTGGTCGGACAACACCCCCATTACCGTATCAGAAGCGCCTGAATTGGCTGATCAACTAAAACGGGACGGCACATTTGAACGAACCCGCGTGATGGTCGAAAAGTATACCTGTCAGGCAGTCGAATCGCTGTACTCCACTGGCCTTACCAATGAAGCCGTTGGTGTTCTGGCTCAAACAGCCATGGGATTGATCGTAAGAAATAATTAATATATCTCATCCATTAGCTAAACCATTAAGGAACGGATAGCATAAAAATATGAACAAAGCAATTGAAGACCAAATGCTGGAAGCCGCCAGGCTTTTTGAAAACCCTCAAATTGATACGGCCGTTATTGAACAAAATGTTTTTTCAATTTTACAAGCCATGGGTGAAGACCCTCTCCGCTCCGGATTATTGCGTACTCCCGAACGCGTTGCCCGGTCCTACGCCGAATTGTTTGAAGGTTACCGTGTAGATCCGGTTGCGCTGGTCAATGATGCGCTGTTTGAATCCGATTGCAATTCACCGGTGTTGGTACGGGATATTGAGTTCTATTCGATGTGTGAGCATCACATGCTGCCGGTGTTTGGGCGAGTGCACGTGGAATACATCCCCAACGGTAAAGTGATTGGGCTCTCAAAAATTCCGCGCATTGTGGATATGTTTGCCCGGCGTTTGCAATTACAGGAACGCATGACCGGTGAAATTGGTCAGTTTATCAACCTGGTGCTGCAGCCTGAAGGTGTTGCGGTGGTGGTGGAAGGGCTTCATTTGTGTTCAATGATCCGCGGCGTGCAGAAGCATGACGCTCGCATGACCACTTCCTGTATGTTGGGACGCTATAAAACCGACGCAAACCTTCGCAAAGAATTTTATGACAACATTGCTCGGGCAGCGAAACCATTAACAATTGGGGGATAAGGATGGATAACGACATTGAGGATCTGATTCAAAAACTGCCCGAGTACTTTGTGCCCGAAAGAGCCAAAGGAACTCACGTGACAGCCCAGTTGAATCTGCAGAAGGAAACGACTGAGTACTGGACCCTTCAAATCGCCGACCAGCAGTGTTTTGTCAGCAAAGGCAAAACGGAAAAACCTCAGTTGGAACTGACCGCGAAAGCCGAAGATTTACTGGCAGTACTATCAGGGCAGCTCAGCGCATCACGGGCCTATATGCAGGGGAAACTACATCTGCGTGGAAGCATGATGCAGGCTTTGAAGATCAGCGAATTATTCAACATTCCCGCCGACTTGATGAAAAATATCAAAATGTAATCTCAGACATGGAAAAAATATCGGCCGGTGATCAAGATCAAGCACCGGCCGTTTTTATTATTTTTTTCTTTTTTGGGGCTAATACAATCCCCAATCGTCCAACAGTCCCTCTTCAGCCATCGAGAAATCCCACATTTCGGCACCCAGCACGACATCCACCGGTTTTCCCAGCGCTTCCTCGGTTTTATCGTGCACCATCTCGATCATCAACGGGCCATACGGGCAAAAGGGTGTGGTGAGGATCATCTCTACCATCACTTTATCCGTTTCTACAGCTACATTACGGATCAGACCCAACTGGATCACATCCAGATCCAGTTCCAGGTCTTTCACCTCAGCCAACCGCGTACGCAATTGATTAGCCAGCTCACGATCCTGAAGATCCAGATCCCAATCTGGGCGATTCGTTCCGGATGGATGGGTCATGCGGCATCCTTCAGCACATCAGCAGACAGGTAGAATGAGCACTGTCCATTTTCATTGCCGATATAGTCGATTTTTTCAGTATCCAGTGAGAGGAAGCGGCTCATGATGGAACGGGTCAGTGTGCAGACCTCAGGATGCTGCTGGGTTACGTGAAAATATGGGCAACTGGTCTGGTGGATCAAATACGTATCACCGCGTTTTTCCCACTTCACACCGCCGTACCCTTCCCGGTCCATGAACCGTTTCAAGAGATCGAGTTTTTCCTCAACAGAGCGGCCTTCCAGGTTCTGGATATCATCCTGGGTGATCTCTTTGGCGATCTGGGAAAAAACATCTTCCAGAGCTTCATGGGAAAACGTCACCTTCAGATGATTGATTAACAGGTTTGTCAGTTCCAGATAACGCGTCGGAAACTTCTCCCGCCCCTCTCCAGTCAAAAAATACACCAATCGCGGGCGCCCTACCCCATGCCGTTCTTCGCGCGCCTCCACCAGACCTTCCGCCTGCAAACTGGTCAGGTGATGCCGCACCGAGATGGCGTTAATTCCCACCGCCTGGGCTAAATCAGATATGGAGGATTGCTGGTTCGCCAGCAGTTCTTGGAGTATTCGTTCTCTGGTACTTTTCATACTGTAAAAACCTCAAATAGCAGTATATCAGTGTGAAATAATTTTGTCAATATTTAAGTAAAATATAGTATTTATTGACGTAATGGGGCAATTATGCTAAAATCACACCGTGCTATTTTACTGGCTTACTCGATACAAATTTTAGGAGACAACATCAATGTCTGATTTGCTTGTGAATGACCTGCATGTTTCTGTTGCTGACCGTGAAATCCTTAAAGGGATCCACCTTGAGATCAACAAGGGTGAGGTGCATGCGATTATGGGCCCAAATGGAACGGGGAAATCTACACTGTCGAATGCGATCATGGGCCACCCCAATTATACTATCACCCAGGGAGAGGTCATTTTCAAGGGCAGAAATATCGTCGATCTGGAGCCTAATGAACGCGCTCAGATGGGCATCTTCCTGGCTTTTCAATATCCTGTATCCATCCCGGGGGTCACGGTAGCCAATTTCCTTCGCATGGCCATCAACGCCAAACGCAAAGGTCTCGATCCGGAAAGCCATGGCATTCCCATTCCTGAGTTCCGTAAGCTTCTGAAATCCAAGATGGAAATGCTGCAGATGGATACTTCTTTCGGCGGGCGGTATCTCAACGAAGGGTTCTCCGGCGGCGAGAAGAAACGCACCGAAATCCTGCAGATGGCAGCCCTGGAACCGGAAATCGCCATTCTGGATGAAACCGATTCGGGTCTGGATATCGATGCATTGCGGATCGTCTCCGATGGGGTCAACACCCTGCGCGGACCCAACATGGGTGTACTGGTGATCACCCATTACCAGCGCATTCTCAACTACATTAAGCCTGATTTCGTTCACGTAATGCTGGGTGGAAGAATTGTTGAATCCGGCGGCCCCGAGCTTGCCGAACATCTGGAACAGCATGGTTACGACCTGCTTCGGAAAAAATACGCCGCATAACAGGCTTTTACCGGTAGACCGCCTGTGATGCGTATCAACAAGCCGTGGAGGCTGATATGAAAAAACCGACTGAGAATGAAGAATTCCTGCGGGTGGATAACGATTACCGTTTTGGTTTCAAAGATCCGGAACAATACGTATTCAAAGCCCGCAAAGGATTGGATGAAGAAGTTGTAAAACAAATATCACAGATGAAAGGCGAGCCGGACTGGATGCTCGAGTTTCGTCTGAAAGCATACCGTCATTACCTGCAGCGCCCTATGCCCAACTGGGGTTCGGATCTGTCGTTTCTGAATCTGGATGACATTTACTACTATGTCAAACCCACCTCCGACTCGACCAACAATTGGGAAGAGGTTCCTGACACCATCAAGAACACTTTCAACAAGCTGGGCATTCCTGAAGCGGAACAAAAGTTTCTGGCGGGTGTAGGCGCGCAGTACGAGTCCGAGATGGTGTATCACAACATTCTCGAGAACCTCGAAAAACAGGGTGTGATTTTCCTGAGTATCGAAGACGGTTTGCGCAAACACCCCGATCTTTTCCGCGAGTATTTTGGCACGGTCATTCCCATCGAAGATAACAAGTTTGCTGCCCTCAACAGTGCGGTTTGGTCAGGCGGATCATTTGTGTACGTGCCCAAGGGCGTCAAGGTGGATCTGCCCTTGCAGGCATACTTCCGCCTCAATGTCGCCAATATCGGTCAGTTTGAGCGCTCACTGATCATCGCCGATGAAGGCGCGCAGTTGCATTATGTGGAAGGCTGCACGGCTCCCTCTTACACCACCGATTCGCTACATAGCGGTGTGATCGAGATCGTGGTCAAAAAGGGTGCCCGGGTCCGTTACACCACCATCCAGAACTGGTCGCACAATGTGTTTAATCTGGTGACCCAGCGCGCACATGTCTCGGAAAACGGGACCATGGAGTGGGTGGATGCCAATCTGGGCTCGAAGGTCACCATGAAGTACCCGTCCTGCTACCTACTGGGACCTAATGCGCACGGTGAGATCCTCTCTATGGCTTTTGCCGGTAAAGGTCAGTCGCTGGATGCCGGCGGGAAAATGCTTCACCTGGCACCCGACACCAGCAGCAAGATTACATCTAAATCCATCAGTAAAAACGGCGGGCGATGTTCTTACCGGGGTCTGATTAAAGCCACCGATGTCGCCGAAAATGTTAAGTCGAATGTGGTTTGTGATGCACTGATCCTCGATCCCGAAAGCCGTTCGGACACCTACCCGTACATCGAAGCCGAGAACAAGCACGTCAGCATCGGGCATGAGGCCTCTGTCTCCAAGGTAAACGAAGATCAATTGTTTTACCTGATGAGCCGCGGGTTGAGTGAGGAAGAAGCCAATACGCTGGTGGTATCCGGGTTTATCGAGCCGCTCGTCAAAGAGCTGCCCATGGAATACGCCATTGAAATGAACCGCCTGATCCAGTTGCAGATGGAAGGATCGGTCGGCTGACAGAGAGCCTGACAGGGAAAATATCATGACCTCAAAACCAAAAATTATCACCCGTATCTCCAAAGATCAGGCCGTTGATTTCAATCATTTTCGCTTTGAAAAAGACTCTGTGCGTCTGGTGGAAGGCAGCCAAGCCATCTCGGAATACCGCCTCAAAGCGTTTGATACTTTTCAGAATTTGTCCATTCCTGACACTAAACAGGAAGCCTGGCGCAGAACCGATCTCCGCGGCTTAAAACCGGGCCGATTTGTGATGCGAAAAGCGGATCAGATCGAACTGGCAGGGGATGAGAAAGGCAAATCTGCTGATATATCGGATGATTTTGCCGGGAGTGTATCAGTTTCACCGGAAAGTGCGAAATATTCTCTGGATCCTGAATACGAAAAGCAGGGTGTCGTTTTCATGGATCTCAAGACGGCCGAAATCCGCCATCCGCAGCTACTGGAAAAGTACCTGGGCAAGGTGATCCGCCCTGAAGAAGGCAAGTTCGCAGCGCTGGCAGCAGCATTTTCAACCAACGGTGTCTTTCTGTATATTCCGAAAAATGTGACCCTTGAAAAACCGCTGCAAAGCCTGCTGTTTACCTCCGGCATGGATACCGCATTCATCACCCATGTGGTGGTGTACCTGGATGAAGGCGCTTCGGCGACGTATTTCCAGGAATATCAGTCCACTCATGACGAGAGCGATAAATTCCATTCAGGCCTGGTTGAAATCACCCTGGCTGAAAATGCCAGCCTGAAATATGTCGAAATTCAATCCTGGGATCAGAGCCTGTACAATGTGACGCATGAGCGCATCGAAGTAGGCCGTGATGCCAATCTCGATTGGGTGCTGGGCGCACTGGGCAGCCGCCTGACAAAGAGCTTTATCGATCTGGATCTGATCGGTGAAGGCGCTACTGGCAAAGTATCAGGCTTCTCATTCACCAATGAAAAGCAGCACCTTGATTACGATACGCAGCAAAACCACCACAAACCCCACACCACCAGCGATCTGTTGTATAAGGTGGCGCTCACCGATGACAGCCGCTCGGTCTGGCAGGGAATGATCTATGTGGCTCCGGACGCCGTCAAAGCCGACGGGTACCAGGCAAATCGCAATCTGGTGCTCAACTCATCCGCCCGCGCCGATTCAATCCCGGGTCTGGAGATCCTGGCAGACGATGTACGCTGTACGCATGGCGCCACGGTGGGAGAGCTGGATTTTGAGGAAATCTTTTATCTGATGAGCCGCGGGATTCCGCGTGTGGAAGCAGAAAAAATGCTGGTGGAAGGCTTTTTTGATCCCATCATGCAGCGCATCCCCTTCGAAAAGGTACGCGCCCGTTTTTATCAGGCCATCCACAATAAACTCAAATTGTAGATGACTGGAACTTCGATTTTGAATATGCTAGAATTAATAATTGGTTAATGAATAGAAATAGTGCTGGAGAAAACTCGATGACACCTGTAATGAGAGCGCCTGAACCCGAATCCACCTACGAGGTGGGCGATATTGTTGAAGTATTTTGCGATCATGACAAGAGCAATGAAAGAGTGAGGGGTTGGTTGAAAGGCATCGTCGTACAGGTAGATAGCAAAATGGTAGCGGTGCAGTTCCGTACCAACGTGTACCTGACAGATGGTTGGATGGTTCCGGATCATATCCTGTGGTATCCGGTGCATTCGGATCACATCCGTTTCCCGAGCAAAAAATCCCGCCCACAAAAAGCGGATACCCCACTCGCCTAGAATGAAGAGGGTGTCATAATTTGATGAAACTCGATTTCGCACAAAAACGGAATGACTTTCCAACGCTTGGCCGTGAAATCAGACCAGGCGTTCAACTTGTTTATCTCGATTCGGCAGCCACCTCGCAAAAACCGAAGGTTGTGATCGATGCGATGACAGATTACTATCTCAATCACAACGCCAATATTCATCGCGGTATCCATGTGCTGGCCGAAGAAGCCACTGCGGCTTATGAAGGCGCCCGCAAGAAAATTGCCCGTTTCATCAATGCCCGTTATACCCGTGAGGTAATCTACACACGCAATGCCACCGAATCTATCAATTTGGTCGTCTTCACCTGGGGTCGAAAATTCCTGCAGCGCGGTGATCTGGTGATCATGACCGAGATGGAACATCACTCCAACCTGGTACCCTGGCAGATGCTGGCAGAAGAAAAGGGTTTGCGCCTGGAGTTTATCCCGGTCAATGATGAAGGATTGCTGGATCTGCAGGTCTATTACCGCCTGCTGGAGCAAAAACCGCGTCTGGTGACCTTCGTGCACATGTCAAACGTGCTGGGAACCATCAACCCTGCCAAAGAAGTGATCGCGTCTGCTCACCAGGCTGGCGCTCTTGCTCTGGTCGATGGCGCGCAATCTGTGCCCCATTTCCCGGTGGATGTACAGGATCTGGATGCCGATTTTCTGGCCTTTTCCGCGCATAAAATGGCCGGGCCGACCGGTATTGGCATTTTATACGGCAAGGAAGCCCTGCTTAACAAAATGCCCCCCTTTATGGGCGGCGGCGACATGATCAAAAAAGTGCATCTGCGCGATTTTGTACCGAACGACCTGCCGTATAAATTCGAGGCTGGTACTCCTGCCATCGCGGAAGCGATTGGATTTGGCGCAGCCGTCGATTACCTGACCGAAATCGGCATGGAAAACGTTGCCCTGCACGAGCGAGAATTGACCCTGTACGCGCTTGAAAGCCTGAGCGAAATTTCGGGCGTGAAGGTATTAGGGCCTTCCAGCGCCAACAAAGGCGGAGTGGCTGCGTTCACGCTGGATGGCATTCATCCGCATGATATTGCCCAGGTGCTTGATTCCGAGGGCATCGCCGTGCGAGCTGGTCATCACTGCGCCATGCCGCTGCACGATAAACTGCAAATTCAGGCTTCCACCCGCGCCAGCTTTTATCTGTATAACAACACTGCTGATATCGACCGCCTGGCTGCCGCTGTGCGGAAGGTAAAGACGATATTCGGCGAGTAAAAGGAACCATGATGGACGATTTGTATCGTGAAACGATTATCGAGCGCTACAAGGAGCCGTTGTATAAGGGGCAGTTGGATCCCCATGACATCACCTTTCAGGATGAAAATCCGCTGTGCGGCGATAACATCCGCATGGATTTGCGTATCGACGAGAACAATATCATCACTGAAGCGGTATTTTCAGGACATGGCTGCGCCATTTCACAGGCCTCTGCCGATCTGTTGGTGGAAAGCATCATCGGGAAATCGCTGGATACGGTGAAACACCTAACGAAAGAAGATATCCTTGATCTGCTCGGCATTGAACTGAGTCCGGTCCGTCTCAAATGCGCCCTGCTTTCGTTGAAAGTATTAAAGGGCGGTATTTACGGTCTGGGCAGCCAGGAATATTACGAAATCGATCAGGATGAAGGCCAATCGGAATGACTGCGCGGACAGAAAAAATGATCATCGATGACAATTATGAGTTCTATGAAGTAAGTGATGTGAGTGAATTACCGCCCGGTGAACGCCTGTACCTGGAGCTGGACGACAAACCCATCATCATTTTCAATGTAGAGGGGGAATTCTTCGCCATTGACGACGAGTGTACGCATGATAACGGCCCGTTAGGCGAAGGCCAGCTAGAGGATCACCACATCATTTGTCCGCGGCATGGCGCCCGTTTTGATATCCGCAATGGGAAGGTTTTATCCCTCCCGGCGGTGAAAGACGTGGGTGCCTACCCCATCCGGGTAACAGATGGAAAAATCGAAATTGGTGTGAAAACCGGAGGGTAAAACCCTCCGGTTGTTTTTTAAGCCTGTCCAAAAGATGCGATGATGCGCAAAATATCAAACCCTTCGGCGTAATCCCTCTCGGCGATGGCGCCGTTTCTTTTCAGGGTGGCGCGGGTAACCTCTGCGTCGAAATAGTATTTATCCGCGTAGGTCTTGTATTCAGCCAGGGCTGCCACTTTTTTCTCCACCTCTTCAGGGGTGACGCCTACCAGAAAGCTGGGGAAGAAACCGTAGCTGCTGCGGATCACGTCATAACCCAGGATAGTCGTTCCGCGGAATGCCCGTAAAGACTCTTCCGTTACCGTGGTGTGATCCTGATGGATATCTGACTTTGAGTGCACAAAAACGATTTCCGGTTGAAAGTCTTTTTTCAATTGCACCAGATATTCAAGGATCTCCTGCCGCATAGCCGGGAATTTGCGCGTCTCAAACTGCTCGACAATCACCTGCTCCCTGGATACACCCAGTATCTGCATAGAACGATAATGCTCACCAACCAGGTTGGTCAGCAATGGGTTCTTCTGATTATCCGAGAGGGTCACGCAACGGATCTCGGCTTTCCCGGTAATCTGTGCGATCAACGCTCCGCAGCCAATTTCGATATCATCCGGGTGCGCGCCGATAAAACACACTTTTCGGCCAAAAAACGACATATCCTGTTTCATTGTCCCCTGCTTTGCTGTCTATTTGGTGCAAACAAATCCACCCACTACCTTGGTCATGATGATTTTTCCATCACGTTGGATGTGAGCGTTTGCTACGTTGGTGATGCCGGTCATGATTTTTTCAAAGTCTGATTTATCCTGGAAGAAGCTCTTCCACAGCTTGCGATCCTCAGAAAGGGAAGCGCGTGTGTAAGCCAGGAAAGGTTCGGCGGTTTCAAATACCAGCGGATTTTCAAAGACATCCACCTTCACGTCCGAGAAGTACTTCTTCATCGAATCGAGAATGGCGCTGGCATAGCGGGAACTGCCCGGCATGGGTGGGATGGGCAGACCGGTGGCCTCTTTGATGATGTCATAGAAAACCTGTTTGTTGGTTGGCATCGGACCGGTTGTGAATAACCGTCCGCCTGGTTTGGTCACGCGATGCAGTTCTGAAATGGTGAATGGAATATCTTCGGCATAGTAAATGGCGAACGAGCAGGAAACCAGATCAAACTGGTTATCCTCAAAAGGAAAGCGTTTGTTGAAATCCAGTTCGATGAAACGGATATCGATCCCCTGCCGGGTATTTTCAGTGCAGGCTTTCTCCAGCAATTCCTGGTTGAAATCACCGCCGGTGATCTCGCAATCCGAATCAAGATATCTATTGAAAGAAAAGCACAGTTTTCCGGCTCCGCAGCCCACATCCAAAATTCTACTGCCTTTGGCGGGCTTCAACAAATCCAACATCCACGGGTCAATATCCCTGCCGTATTGATTATGGATATCAATACGCGTCATGAGATCATTCGAAGTTTCCTGGTATTCAATTTTCATACAAATCTTTCCTTTCTGTTTCACAAGTATAAGGGGAAGAAAAAGAATGTCAAGCCCGGAATTCACTCACTGAATAAATGTAAGAACCATATTAGATTTTTTTATTTTATTCTTAATAAACTTGTTTATGACTGAGGGGATTGGTATAATCTTCCAGAAATGGTTCAAGATGCGGGGCTTTACAGTTGGTATAATTGCATTATGGATCGGATGTTAATAACAATTGCCCCATAACCCAGCAGTTGAATCCGGAGGATTTAGTGAGTTCAAGAAACCAATCGTACATCATCTACCTCCTGTTGTTTGTGGCCATCATCGCCATGCTACTCTACAACTTTGGGTCGCAAACAAACAGCCAGGATGTTTTGTCAATTAATCAGGTAGCTGAAGAGATTAAAAAGGGGACCGTAAGCAAAATTGTTGAGGATGACAGCTATCTGGTTGTTACATTTCAAGATGGCACCCAGAAGAAATCTGCCAAAGACCCCAATTCCACTCTGGTTGAACAGTTGCTCCAACTGGGTGTCACCACCGAGCAACTCAGCGCCAGCGCCCTGACAATCGACATTAAGTTACCCAGCGCCTGGATGGGGATTCTGACTGCCGCCGGGTATATTCTACCCGTGCTGCTTTTAGGCGGCGCGTTCTTCTTCATTTTCAGGCAAGCACAGGGCAGTAACAGCGCAGCGCTTTCGTTCGGAAAATCGCGCGCCCGTATCTTCTCCGGCAACCAGCCTACTGTCACCTTTGAGGATGTAGCCGGTGAGGATGAAGCCAAGAATGAGCTGATGGAAGTGGTTGAGTTTTTGCGCGAACCGCAAAAGTTTATCGCGCTGGGCGCCCGCATACCCAAAGGCGTGCTGCTGGTGGGATCACCTGGTACCGGCAAGACCCTCATGGCCAAGGCCGTTTCCGGTGAAGCCGGTGTGCCGTTCTTCTCGCTTTCCGGTTCTGAATTCGTCGAAATGTTTGTCGGTGTCGGCGCGAGCCGCGTAAGAGACCTGTTTGATCAGGCCAAACGCCAGTCACCCTGTATCGTTTTCATTGATGAAATCGATGCAGTGGGACGTCACCGCGGTGCAGGTTTGGGCGGAAGCCATGATGAACGTGAGCAAACCCTGAACCAGTTACTGGTTGAGATGGATGGTTTCGATACCGATACCAACATCATTCTGATGGCCGCCACCAACCGCCCTGATATTCTGGATCCGGCGCTTCTGCGTCCCGGCCGGTTCGACCGCCGTGTGGTGCTCGATAAACCGGATGTGAGAGGCCGCGAGGCGATTTTGAAAGTACATGTCAAAGGCAAGCCCCTTGAAAAAGAAGTGGATCTCTCCCTGCTGGCTCGCGGTACACCCGGTTTTGTGGGCGCTGACCTGGAAAACCTGGTCAACGAGGCTGCAATTTTAGCAGCCCGCCGTAACAAGAAAATGATCGGTCAAGATGAATTCCAGGAAGCGATTGAGCGCGTCATCGTCGGTCCGGAACGCAAGAGCCGCTTGATGAGTCAAGAAGAAAAACGCATCATCGCTTTCCACGAAGCAGGCCATGCCGTGGTGATGAATGTCATCCCGGAACATGACCCCCTTCAAAAGGTGACCATCGTCCCGCGCGGCGTTGCCGGCGGTATGACCCTGGCTCTGCCTGAAGAAGAGCGCAACCTCATGTCAAAGAAGAAACTATTCGCCATCATGGTTGGATTGATGGGCGGACGGGTTGCCGAGGAGATCGTCTTCAACGACTTTACCTCCGGTGCATCAGATGATCTGGAACGCGCCACCAAAATCGCGCGAACCATGGTCACCCGCCTGGGGATGAGCTCCGAGCTCGGACACATGGTGTACGGGCAGAAGGAAGAACTGGTCTTCCTGGGAAGAGAAATCTCCGAGCAGCGTGATTACTCCGAATCGATCGCCGAAAAGATCGACAAGGAAGTGCACAACCTGATGGACCGCGCCTATGAAGAGGCCCGCCGAATTCTCACCGAGTACCGGCCCCAACTGGACGCTATCGCCAACCGCCTGCTTGAGGTGGAGACCATCAACCGCGACGAGTTCGAGAAACTGTTCCCCATCCCATTCCCCAAGCTGAGCGGAACCCCGACCTTCAAGTCCATCCCGGCATAAGCTATGTTATTGAATCACCAACCCCCTTTCTAATCGAAGGGGGTTGTTTTTTTGTATTCTATCCACTCGATTACGCACAAGACTGGTCTTTCAACCGCCCGTAGGGTGCGTTCGGTTTGTGAACGCACCAAGAATCTGGCACGGCACATCTTACGATTAGAATATGTAATTCGATGATTACTTTTCTTATCCTTTTTTCATACATTTCTTCTTTGGAATATAATTAATAATAGTGTTTTTCGGGAGGCTAATCCTCATTTATCAGCAACAACAAGTGAAGACATTGATTGAAATTGTTAAGCAATAAGTATCTTGCGGTGTGTTCATAGAGCGAACGCACCTGGGTGAGGGGTAAATGAAAGTCAAGTATCAAGGTTCACAAAATCCATTGCCAGAGGAATTAACCAGATTGGGTTACCACCCAAGCGTGGAATGGCATCTCGATGGACACGTGAACTATACTGTGTATAGCATCTCGATATGGAACGATGTCTTACACTATTTGGTTATTCCGTCCGAAGGGAGATTACCAGATTGGCTTCCTGCAGTTTTGTTTACGATTGTGGACCGAAGGCTACCCTATGAATGGTACTTTAGAGAGCTTGGCAGAAACCATCCTACCGGTGAAAGAATAATGGTGGGCTACAAAGAAATGGTCGAAGATGAAAACCACTGTGTGGATTTGATAGAGCGTGAAACAAACGCGATTAAAATTTTTCTTAAATGGAAACACGAAATCGATCAGGACTCTTAATCGAGCCTTCAGTTATTGATTTCACCGCTGATTCTCCCAGTCAAAAACTCCTCGATCAACCCAACCGCCTTCTCCACAATTCCTTCCTCATCGGGATGGAACCAATGAATGTTCGGGTCACCCGGCTTGAACCAGTTGGCCTGGCGGCGGACATATTCACGGGTACGGCGCTTCATGATCACCGCAGCCTCGCTCATCGATATCGAGCCCTGCAACACATCCACCATTTCCTTATACCCGATAGCGGAAAGAGCCGGCAGTGAGGGGGGATAACCCCGCTGAACCAAATCTTTCACCTCATCCAGCAGGCCATTAGCGATCATCTGGTCGATACGCGCGTCGATACGCGCATACAGCTCACTCCGCTCACGCAGCAGCCCAATCATCAACACCCGGTATTCCGGTTCGTGCTGCTGCCGTTGGGCAGAGAACTTTCGCCCGGTGGAGAGGATGACCTCCATCGCCCTGACCACCCTGCGCACATTTTGCGGCTGGATGAACGCCGCAGCTTCAGGGTCCAGCCTTTTCAGACGGTCATGAAATGGAAAAGGTCCCAGATCGTCAGCCCATTTCAGCAGCACTGAGCGCAGGCGCGGATCCGGGGGCTGCGCCGGGATATCCCACCCCTGCAATATGGAGCGGGCGTACTGCCCTGTGCCCCCCACCATAACCGGCAGATGCCCCCGCGCATAGATCTCCTGAGTGGCCCCATCCAACAGATGGTGAAACCGTGTGAGATCAATGGTCTCATCCGGATCGGCGATATCCATCAGGTGATGTGGAACATCCGCCCGTTCATGCAGGTCGGGTTTGGCGGTGCCGATATCCATCCCGCGATAAAACTGGCGCGAATCGGCCGAGATGATTTCACCCGAAATGCTTTGCGCAAGCGTGATGGAAAAACGGGTCTTCCCAACCGCTGTGGGGCCAACAATCATCACCAGCGGCTTCACGGTTTGAAGTATCTGCGGATTCAGCGAGCTACTGCACGGCATTTTTGAACCACTCAATCTGGAATGGATCATCCGGGGTGGATGTCTTCTGGATGGCGATCACGTCAATCCGCCAGCCGCCGGTTTCCTCCGGATGGTTTTGCATGTAAAACAACGCGGACTGGGTGAGATGCGATTGCTTGCGCTGATTAACCGATACCTCAGGATAGCCGAACTTCATATTCGTACGAGTTTTGACCTCAACGAAGATCAGCCCGGCCGCGTCCCGGCCAACCAGATCCAGCTCACCATG
>CAZHMZ010000021.1:12402-35495 GCA_964532655.1 uncultured Anaerolineaceae bacterium | reverse complement strand
TGGGCATCGCCAATCATTTCAACGGATTTACCCCGGCTCGGCCAGGCTTTCCGCCGGATTCGATATTGGCGCGTTTTTCCTCCGCAAATCTGAATGATACTTTTCCGTATGCACTCAAGACCGGTAAGTACCGTTTTTTGGGTAAACAGACCCTGATCAAAGAGGCTGTGGATACGCAGGATTATGTGGGATTCAATTACTACACCGAACAGACCGTTCGCTTCTCGCCCCGCGCGTATAAGGATTTCTTCTCCGTGCGGAGCTTTCCAAAGGGAGCGCCGCTCAGCGAGCACGCTCACCTGGCCGATGTGCCAGATGGGTTGACGCGGGTCATCAAATGGGCAAAGAGTTTTGGAAAACCCATCCTGATCCTCGAAAACGGTGTGGAAGACTCGACGGATGCTCTTCGCCCGCGCTATATGCTGGAGCATTTGATGCGGGTCTGGCACCAGGTGAACGAAAACGTGCCCATCAAGGGATACTTCCACTGGTCGCTGGTGGACAACTTTGAGTGGGAACGCGGCTGGACGCAGAAGTGGGGTCTGTGGGGCATGAACCCTGAAACTCAGGTGCGTACACGCCGCCCCAGCGTGGATCTGTATGCCGCCATCTGCAAGGAAAACGCCGTCAATTCAGCCATGGTGGAAAAATTTGCCCCGGAAATTTATCAGGATCTGTTTCCAGGCTGAGAATCATGAACAGTCAGATCATTTTGATCGATGAAATGAAAGCGGAGGATGGACCGACCGTTTTGTCCATCTATCAGCAGGGCATTGACACCGGACAGGCCACTTTTGAAACCTCAGCCCCGGAATGGGAGCAATGGGATGAAAACCATCTCAAGATGTGCCGTCTGGTGGCGCGTTTGCCCGATTTATCGGTGGTGGGATGGGCTGCTCTCAGCGCCGTCTCCAAACGGATTGTGTATGCCGGGGTGGCAGAGGTAAGCCTGTATGTGCATCCCAGGCATCAACACCACGGGGTGGGCGGCAGACTGCTGGAAGAGCTGATCCACCACTCTGAGGAGGCCGGGTTCTGGATGCTGCAGGCCAGTGTCTTTCCTGAAAATGCGGCCAGTGTGCATCTGCATATGAAGTGCGGTTTCAGGCAGGTGGGAACGCGTGAAAAAATCGCCAGACTGCACGGAGTCTGGCGGGATACCCTGCTGCTGGAACGCCGCAGCCATTTATACCGTGATTAGCTGAACAGAAAACCACATTTATTGACTTGCTCCCGCCCGCTTAAGGCGGGAGTTTCTTTATGGCTGCGGAGCGGCTTCGCCGCCCAACCCCAGGCGGCGGATATCGCCGCTTTCTACGTTGACCTCAACCACGCTTTTCTGGTCAAATGGGCCGGTGCTGAAGACCATGTACCGGTTGTCCGATGTCCAGCGCAGCTTGCCCACCTGTTCGAATGCGCCGTAATCACGCGGCTCCTGGCCGTTGATATTCTGGATGTACAGATGAAAAAAATTGCTGTTGTCCTGCCCGGCGGGGATTGAAGGATCAGCGGTCGATCCCTGATCGACGGTCGATCCTTGACCAACGGTCGATTCTTGACCGACCTGATCCACCTGGTCGATCCGATCGTTTTGATGAACCAGATAAGCGACTTTCGATCCATCGGGTGAAAAGGCCGGTGCAAAGGCAAACCAGGTATCGTCGAAAGCGGGAGATAACTCACTTCCCTGAGCGCCGTCTGGGGTATTCAGCCAAATCCGCTCACCCCCCTGGGGAATATAATCGATCTGGTCATACGCCAGTTGGCTGCCATCGGGTGCCCAACTGTACGATCCGAGCTTTTTTTCCAGAGCGTTGTACTGGCCGGTCTGCGCATCAAAGTATGCAAAATCACCCCGACCTTCCATCAGCCTGATTTCCTCAAAGGCAAGGTAGCGTCCATCCCCTGACCAGGCCGGCATTACCAGCGTGTAGCCGCGTTCGGCCGGCACCAACTCATCCGTCTCGCCGGTATCGGCATCCACCTGCCAGATCCCCTGGGCATATTCGGAGGGTACGGCTTCCCGGCTGGTCCAGTAACGTGTATCCACCGGCTGCCCGTACGCGATGAGGTGTGTATCGGGTTTCCAGGTGTATCCAACGGTGGGCTGGCCTTCCAGTATCATGCGGCTGGTCTGGCTGGCGGCATCGAATATCATGAAGCTGTATTGATAGTTGTACCCGCCGTCTGCTACCACGCTCTGCTCACGCATATAGGATAGCAACTGCCCGTCTGATGACCAATCCAGACAGCAATAGCGTACCGGTTCGGCGGTGGATTCGGCGGTCATCAGCACCGCATCGGTGGTGATCTGAATTGAGCTTCCGCCGGCCCGATCCAACATCCACACGTTTCCATCCTCACCTACCAGGGCGACCCAGCCACTTTCTTCCTCGGCTGGAGCCGTGGTTTCTGTCTGCACCGGAGCGGGTTGATCGGTCTGAGTGGCCGCCACAGGTTGCGGCGTGGCAATATCCACTGTGCTCAAAATCGTGGTTCCGTTAAAACCGGGTGCGGTACAACCCGCAAGCAGCACGAAAAGAATAAAGAGGCTGGCAGCGAAGCTAAATTTTTTGTTCATGGTATTATCAACTCCGGAAAGGGCCTGAGGCGGAACAACGGCTGCTGGAGGGGTTCCCTCCAACAGCAGCGTTGTCCCTTCTCGTTCAATTATTAATTAACAGGCATCGTTGTTCGCAGTAATGATCTGCCTCAGGATGCATGGGAGCTTCCCCTGTACACAGCTCCCCCGGTTTGTTAAGGAAGTGGATGGCGCGTTGCTGGCTTTGGACGATCTCCATCCTTTAAATGACATCCCCGGGTGATTGGCCGCTCGGCAAGTACATCCCCCTCTTCCTGACTGCCTCACTCCAGGGCCTGCCACCGACTTAGAATATCAGCCTGAGTTAAATGTGGGATTAATTCTTGCGTATCTGGCCGGTTTTCTCTGACCATAATCCAAAAATTATCCTCTTTGAACAGGTTTACAATAGCTACGACGGAGGTGTGCATGAAGCAAATCAAGGCAGTCATCTTTGATATCGACGGCGTGCTCGAGTACCAGGGCAAAGTGTTTCCCGGAGCGGTTGAAACACTGGAACAGCTTCGATCCAGGGGCATCGCGGTGCGTTTTTTGACGAACAGCACCCTGAAAAGCCGTACATCCTGCGCCGAAAAACTGCGTTCGCGCGGATTTACGGCGGACGAACAGGAGGTTTTCACAGCTTCCTATACCACGGCGCAGTATTTATATGAGCAAAAGGCTTCATCCATCTGGCTGATGCTGGAAAGAGAAGGAGTGGATGAATTTGCGGGTTTTACCTGTGATGAGGAACACCCGGAGTATGTGGTAGTCGGTGATAACCGAAGCCGGTTCGATTTTGATCACCTCAACCGGGCCCTGCGACTGCTTTCCGGCGGAGCGAAACTGGTGGGAATGTCGAATGAGTTGATCGACGCCAGTATGGGCGGTCTGGAGCTCAATGTGGGTTCCTGGGCGGGTATGCTGGAACGTGCCAGTGGAAAACCGGCAGTGTACATCGGCAAACCTTTTCCATACGGTTTTCAATTGGCTGTAAAAGACCTGTTCTGCCAGCCGGATGAGGTTCTGGTGGTCGGAGACCGGCTTTCAACCGATGTTCAGGGAGCCGTTACCTGTGGGATGCGATCCGTTCTGGTTAAAACCGGCGAATATAAACCATCACACCTCCAGTTACCGGTAAAGCCGGATTGGATCCTGGAAGGTGTGGGCGACCTGTTGACCGTATC
The DNA here is from genome assembly GCA_964532655.1 of uncultured Anaerolineaceae bacterium. Taxonomy (GTDB): domain Bacteria; phylum Chloroflexota; class Anaerolineae; order Anaerolineales; family Anaerolineaceae; genus JAJFTV01. Next base: position 31,727 of record CAZHMZ010000021.1, on the reverse strand, counting down.
CTGTTTTTCTGAATAAACGCCCGGCCTGTGTTGCTGCCGGCTCTACCCTTGAATTACACGTGAACAAAAAAATTCCGGGGCAATTTGATTGCCCCGGATTAAGTAGTGTTACAGCTTTACCGCCCGCGAAATAGCCTGACGATAAAAATCAGTACGATAGCACCCAGAATGGCCACTAAAAGGCCAGCCAGACTGAAAGTGTCCGGGGTTCCAATTCCAAGCGCTTGAAGGATAAAACCTCCAATGAGAGCACCCAAAATGCCAACCACAATGTTGGCCAATGCCCCCATTCGAGCATCAGCACCCATAATCAAACTGGCAATCCAGCCAGCCAGGGCCCCAAAGATGATCCATAGAATAATGTTAAGCATTTTCAACCTCCATGTTAGTTCCCCCAACTCGGCTTATTCTAATGACCGAACGAGGAGTGAAACGCTGTTTATGGTCACTTAAAATCATTATAACAAATGGAAATTGAAAAGATGTCAAGCCACACAGACTCTCACCAAAAAATCACCATCCCGGGGAAATCCCTTTTGGATGGTGATTGTGCTCAACAGGTGACGATAATCCGCCCGAACCAGCCGGACGGTGATTTATGCGATACGCTTGTTTACTTCTTCCAGAATCTTTTGTACCTTCTCTTTGGTCAGACCGTATTGGGCAGCCTGCGGCAGAGACAAAATCATGTTCAACGTCATCCCCTTTGCCATTGAAAGCATGGGGTTGTCCGCAACACCGGGCAGATATTTATCAACGATCGGCTTGGCCTGCGGATTTGCCAGGATCTCACCCAGCGTAGTATCCAGTGTAAATTTCATTTGTTCACTCCTTTTCGGATTATGAATGGAAATTGTCGGCTTGCCTTTACGAAGTATATCATTAAGGTTGATCATTCACATCGGTCGGCGGCTCGGGGTTTTCCGATTCAACCACCGTGGTGGTGTGCCGGTAAACGGTTTTCCCGTTGTCCATTCGGTTGGCCGTGCCCTGGTACAGTTCCCAGCCCTGGCTGAAGATGACAATCTGTGCGGCCAGCATCCATAACAGGAACAGGGTCAGGATGATCGCAGTCCAGTTAAGTATCCGGTTCAGGTTTTGCTGCACGGACGCCAGGGTGTCTTTCAGAGTTGTCATAGAAGCCTGCGAATTGGTGACCATGGTTTCATAGTCAGACAAATTGGTGGAGATATCGGCCACACTTTCGGACATGGTGGACAAATTTTCTTGAATGGCAGCCAGATTATCATCGGCTTTACCGATATCATCCGACATGTCGGTAAAAGTGCCCGGCAGATCTTCCAGTTCTGTGGCCAACTGGCCCAAAGAGTCAGCCAGCGGAACCTCCGGGCTGTAAGCTTCACCTGGCTGCACCAGTGCGCCCAACAGCGGGGTGGCGCTGAGGACCATGCGAAAAGTTTGCAGCGATTGGATGGCGTCATCCAACACCGCGGCTGCCTGCTGGGCGGATACCAGCGAATCGGAAGCTGCCTGCAGCGTGGAGGGCAGGGTTTCGCCGATGACGGTGTTCAATTGTGTCACCACGGGTTGTGTATCTTCCACCGTGGTGGCTGTATTGGCCAGCATCTCTGACAGGGCATCCACGCTGGTCACAGCAGCGGTAAGGGTTTTACCGGCAATTTCCATGGCAGCCTGGCTGCTTTCAATACTGGTATCCAGACTGGCCACCGTGGTGGAAACGGATTGATACACGCCTGGTTTTGCCACCCATACAAAGATCAAACCGGTAACGCTGAGCAGCAAACCCAGGATACCGGCGATCATCACCAGGATTCCCAGAAAACGCCGAATAATTTTCATCCTTCCTCCTGTTTATCTACTCGATGATTGGATTTGAGAGGCACCAGAATCGGCTCGCCTGTCTTACGACGCGCATGAACCCTTCGCGACCCTGAATAAATAGGTGTTGACGTGCGGATACCCGCCCCATACATGATTATACAGGAAGTGCCCCCCGTTTTGAAGATGAAAAATTTGAATTTCGGTGACGGTTTATAACGGAGCAGGCTGGATGATGCCCACTTCCTGCACCAGGTAACTCTCGCGGCGCGTATTTTCCGCGGTAAGCCGCTGTTGTTGCCGGGCGAAATTGATCATTTCGAACACTTCTTCCACATCGGGGCGGTTTTCCGGATCCGTCTCCAGCATTTTCAAAACGATGAAATTCAAATACCGGTCCACCGAGGGATTCAGCGTGTTGGGCGGTGTAATGCGTGCCCGGGCATGGTTCTGTACCAGCACCTGAATGTTTTCGGCGCGGTAGGGCAGGTTTTTGGTGAGCATCTCATACAGGATCACGCCGGTTGAATACACATCGGCTTTGGAGGTGACCGTCCACTCGCCCAGGGCCTGTTCAGGAGCCATGTAGCGTAGGGTTCCAATCCCAAAACCCTGCTGGGTGAGTTCATTATTGCCGTAGGAGAGCAGTTTGGCCAGGCCAAAATCGGTGATCACCGGTATCTTGCGGTTGATCATCAAAATATTGGAGGGTTTGAGATCGGAATGGACGACGTGATTTTGCTTGAGCCCCATCAGGGCGCTGAGAATGTACTGGATGAACTTGAGAATATCATCCATAGCGGCTGGGTGAAAAGCCGGAAGCGTATCATTGGTTTGGATGAGATTGCCCGCAGTTCGGGGATCAGCGGCCACGCCAAAGGTGAGATGGGTCTGCATCATGGAGCGCTCAGGGTAGAACGGCATCACCAGGTAACAAAAATCTTCCAACTGGTCATAATCAATGATTTTGATGATGTTGGGATGTTCCACCTTGGTGAGCACACTCAGCTCGCGGTAATAGCGGCGTAAATTGCGGTCTTTCTTCTCACCGGTTAAGTTGTAAACCTTGATGGCGAAGAGATCTTCATGATAGGTATCTGTGGCTTTGTACACGGTTGACATACTGCCCTGTTGCAGTACCTCGAGTAACTTGTATCCGCTGATATCAATATTTTTATTCATGGTCTCTGATCCTTGTGGCTATAGTTGCAATTCTCATGCTCAATAATTCCGTTCGATGAGAAGCCACTGCAATAGTAAATCCGTTAGAATGAGACTCTGTGAACGCCTGGCTTGATTTTGATACCGAATTCGGTTACAGTTTTGATTAAATTTATGACTTTTTTTCATGGATTTTTTTCGTCAGGGCGTATACCATTAAACAAAAGCACCGGCTCATGAAAGTCGCCCTCGACTGGAGCATACGCACACGTCACAGATCTGTACGACTGCATTTATCAATTGATCGGATCAACACCCTGTGGAGAATAAGATTTCATGCATGATTTACCCATTCTGATTAACATCACTCTGGCGCTTGTCGTGGCATTCATTGGAGGGATTCTCGCCCGTAAACTGGGTCTGCCGTCCATTGTCGGATACCTGTTAGCCGGTATCATCATTGGCCCGTTTACCCCCGGCTTTGTGGGGGATGTAAACACCCTTCAACAACTTGCCGAACTGGGCGTTATTTTTCTGATGTTCGGTGTGGGGCTTCACTTTTCCTTTCAGGATTTATGGCGCGTCCGCGACATCGCAATTCCCGGCGCGTTAATCCAGACCCTGCTAGCCACTCTGGTTGGATTGGGTCTGACCCAACTGTGGGGCTGGTCATTTGTAGGCGGTCTTGTGCTGGGCCTGTCCATCTCAGTGGCCAGCACGGTGGTATTACTGCGCGGTCTGATGGACAATTCGCTGCTCAACACCTCTCACGGGCAGGCTGCTGTGGGCTGGCTGGTGATGGAAGACATTCTGTCGGTGTTGATTCTGGTATTGATGCCGGCTCTGGCAGGCGCCGCGAACGGCGGTTTCAACTGGGGCTCACTGGCGCTCACATTGGTCAAGGCTGCCCTGTTTATTGCCATCATGTTTTTCGTGGGGGTGCGGGCATTGCCCTGGCTGCTCGAAAAAATTGCCCATACCCGTTCACGCGAGCTGTTTGTACTGGCCATTATGGCTATCACCCTGGGCACCGCCATGGGCGCCTCTGAATTGTTCGGAGTATCCCTGGCGCTGGGCGCCTTTGTGGCGGGAGCCATCATCAGCCAGTCACGCCTGAGCCATCAGGTTGGTGCGGATCTGTTTTCGTTTCAAGAAATTTTTTCCATCTTATTCTTTGTCTCCATTGGCATGCTGGTGAACCCGGGTTTCCTGTGGGAAAACCTGACGCATGTGATCCTGCTTACCCTGCTGGTCATCCTGGGTAAATTCATGATCGTTTTACTGATGGGCACGCTCTTCCCGCGGCCGGCACGCACTTTTTTGGTAATCGCTGTGGGTTTAAGCCAGGTAGGCGAATTTTCCTTCATCCTGGGACAGGGCGGTGTTTCACTGGGTTTATTGGAGGCAGATCAGTACTCGCTGATTCTGGCTGCCTCGCTGATCTCGATCACGATTAACCCATTCATGTACCGGCTGCTGCCGTTTTTTGAACGCGCCATTCGAAAATTGCCGCTTTTCTGGCGCAAACTGGAAGCCAGCATCCCCATCCCTGAGGTGAATGAAAGTGAGATGGTGGATCATGTGGTTCTGGTCGGGTATGGAAGGGTCGGCCAACATCTGGTGGATGTATTGAAATCGCTTAATATCCGCATGCTGGTCATTGAATCGGATATGGAGCGGGTTGAGCTCCTGAATCAGCAGAATATTGCCACGTTGTACGGCGACGCAGCCAACTCGGAGGTGCTGCCGCACGCTCACCTGGAGCGCGCGCGTGCCCTGGTGATCACCACCCCGGATGAAACGGCAGCCGAGATGGCCGTGGCGATTTCCCACCGGCAGAACCCTCAATTGCACATCATCGTGCGGGCGAGCTCACAGGAAGGCGTTTATCAATTAATGGATCTGGGTGCGTCGCATGTGGTGCATCCGGAACTGGAGGGCGGCCTGGAAATGGTGCGGTACACATTGCTGCAACTGGGCTTTCCGTTGCGCGAGGTGCATGAATATACCGAAGCCGTCCGGCGCGACCGCTATGATATTGATACCATTTCACCGGATGAGCACCGCTCCCTGAGGGATCTGCTGGCGGCGGCGGACAGCATTGAGATTTACTGGTTCCGGCTTTCTGAAACCAGCCCGTTGACGGGAAAAACCCTTGCCGAAGCGGATATCCGATCGCATTCCGGGGCTTCTGTGGTGGCGATGATCCGTGACCGCCAGGTTACAGCCAATCCAAAATCCAACAGCAAGTTTATGGCACAGGATCGGGTCGGATTGATCGGGGAACCTCCGCAAATCGAGAAGGCGCGTGAGATGTTCATCGAAAGCCCGCAGATAGATCCTGAACCCCAGCCTGAAGAATTGGAATAATAAATGGATCATTCTCATAACGGTCTCAAACCGCGCATTTTGTTGTTAGGTTCTCAAATGACCACGGGCGGGGCACAGCGTGTGCTCCTTGATCAGGCTGACTGGCTGCATCAGCACGGCTACCCGGTGGAAGTCGCCTTTTTGTATGACCGCGATGGATTGCGGGAACGCTGGCAGACCGGGCGTGATTTTCCCATCCTGAATTTGCGTTTCCGCTCACTTCAGGCCGGCGGCCTTCAAAACGCTCTTTCCTTCATGGGTGGATTGTTCAGGCTTTTCAGGTTAATGCGCCGCCGAAAATATCAGGTGATTGAAACCTTCACCCATCACAGCAATCTGATTGGCTGTCTGCTGGGGTGGGCGGCCGGCATACCGGTGCGTATCGCCAGTCATCATGGAAGCATCGAACGAATGCCTGTTTGGGTCAATCGGTTACATTCGTGGATGGTCAATTGGGGTTTCGTCGATAAACTTGTCGTGGTTTCTCTGGACGTACTTCGTCAGTCAAAAGAAGAGGGCATTAACCCAAAACGTCTTGTTATCATTCCAAACGGGGTACCGGATGTGGATCGTAACAGCCAAAATGCCCTAAAAATTCGTGAAGAGGTCCTGTCGGATCACTCTGGTGTATTGATCCTTTCCATAGGACGGTTGACATACCAAAAAGCACACACCTATTTGTTGAAAGCCTTTTCGACTGTTCTGAAACAACATCCCAATTCACTGACTGCGTTAGCAGGTGAAGGACCCCTTTTGGGTGATTTGGAGACAGAAGCGAATGAATTGGGGATTCGAAACAAGGTACGCTTCCTGGGTGTGCGATCAGACATACCGGATCTTCTGACCGCTTCTGATTTCTTTGTACTGTCTTCCCGGTGGGAAGGTATGCCATTGGTTCTGCTCGAGGCAATGCGCGCCGGAATTCCGATCGCGGCTACAGATGTCCATGGTATACGTGAAGCGCTGGATGACGGCAAATGCGGCCTGATCGTCCCGACAGAAGACCCTGCTGCCCTGGCTGACGCGATTCTGCGGCTGATCCATGATCCGGAGTTGGCCAAACAGCTTGGTCAGGCAGCCCGCCGGCGCTTTGAACAGCACTATACCCTGCAGAAGATGATGGAAGGTTACCTGGCGCTGCTCGACCCATCCTCAGCCGGTCAGGTTGAAGGCGGTATCAGAAAAATTGTCTGACGCCGTGCTTAATCCTTCAGATAGCGATCAAAAAACTCAATCGTACGCTGCATCGCCAGACTGAAATAACCTGACAGGTTGTGGTCATCGCCTTCATACTCGTAATACTCCACCGGCAGACCGGCATCCTGCATTTCTTCGTACAGATTGCGCGAGAAATCAACCGGCACCGAGGTATCGGCTGTGCCGTGATGAAGCTGCAGCGGACCGGAGATATCCTGCAGATACGTGTTGGCCGAAAGCCATCGCCAGAAATCAGGGTTCTCATCCGGTGAGCCGTATTCCTCCACCCAGCGGCCGCGCCAGCCGACCTGCTGTGTGGCATCAGGGGTTCGGGTTGGAACGCCCGGCACGGGTGTGCGCCAGCAGCAAAACAGATCGGCATAGTCCGCGATCACGCCCGCCCAAATCACCCCGGCGCGGACATCCTGTGAAATCACCATGGCCCGCAGGGTGAGATACCCGCCCATCGAATGCCCCCACATACCAATTCGTTTTGGATTGACAAAAGGCGATTGCTTCAGAGCGGCTACCGCGTTGAGCACATCCACCGTATAGCCGGGGTCGCCGTATGCGCCGCTTGCCTGGCCGTCCGAGCGGTCATGCCCGCGGTAATCGATCCGATACACCACGTATCCGCTGCGAGCCAGTTGATCGACATATGAAGTGTAGCGTTCGGTGGCACGGTACTGCTCTGGTGGAATGTATCCGTGGTTGAATACAATCGCCGGCCAGCCGCCTTCAGGGGGTTCACCTTCAGGGATGGTCAGCAGGCCGTAGATCTTCAAATTTTCCGATTGATACCATGCGATATAGCGGCCGTAATCCATGGCGGCGGTCAACGTTTCTTCAATGGTGATCTGGCTGCCCGGATATTCAGTCTCGCGGGCCGCCAGTATGTTCATCGGGTGCAGGGTGGGGGTGGAGGTGGGTGTGGTCGTTGGTGTGAGAGTTGCAGAGAGTGTGACGGTATGACTCGGGGTAGGGGGGATGGTGGCAGTGCGGGTCGGTGCAATCGGGCTGCCTGCAGTCTCATCGGCGATGGGTTGTGGGATTGTCTCGCCGGGCTGAACCGCCGCCTCGCAGCCGGTCAGAAAGAGCAGAAAGAAGAACATGCCTGCCAGAATGGGACGGAACGACCGGTTTTGTTTCAATACACCTCCAGAGTAAAGTGCGCTGTTGAGCGGAAACACAGTTTGATGTGTTTCATTGTAAACAGAACCGGCCCGGCAGGGATTATTTTTACATGAGAATGATGTTCAGGAGGATAAAAAAACCGGGTACAGAACATTTCTGTACCCGGACGATTCCAAAGGGTAAAACTATTACTTTACCTGGATTTCGACCAGCCCTTTTACCTGCTGACCGCTCTTGAAGCCGGGCATCACGGCGCGCAGACCGCCGTCATCTGATACGGCCACAATACATTCCGCGCAAGCGCGTACTTCGGCCAGATCCACATCGGCAGCGTACCCGTCATCGGCCACCAAAGCGATGGTGACGGCTTCGGCATTCAACTGCGCCAGATCCAGCAGCGCATTCAGGGATACGCCGGTATAGGTATTGGTTTCGTTATCCTTGTTGGTATATTCCACATCCATCATTTCCATGGACTGCAGATCCTCTACGGTCCAGGTGATTTCTGCGGCCAATAAACCGGTGATTTTCAGCCCGCTGCCGGTGGTTTCCTCCGGAGCAGAAGCCTGGGCATCGCGCCAGAGCTGTGAATCCGGGATGAACAGGGATTGTCCAAATTCTTCCATCCCAAATGAGGCGATCTTTTCCTGTACCGGTACGGAGATGATCCAGTCGATAAACTGGGTGGCCGCGGCGGCGTTGATGAAGTCGCCCTTGTCCGGGTTGACCGCGATCACACCGTACGGATTGAGCAGGGTGCTGTCGCCTTCCACCAGAACCACCAGATCAAGGCCTTCTTTCGTCATCGCCAGATAGGTGGCGCGGTCGCTGAGGGTGTAGCCCTGCTGTTCATTGGTCATAGTCAGCACTTCGCCCATTCCCTGACCGGTGGAAATGTACCAGTCACCGGCGGGTTCCAGTTCGGCTTTCGTCCAGATGCCCAGTTCCTTGGTGTGCGTGCCTGATTCATCGCCGCGTGAAAGGAAAGGCGATTGAGTCTCGGCAATTTTCTTGAAGGCATCCACCGCGCTGGTCATACCGGTGATACCGGCCGGGTCGTCTGCCGGGCCAACGATCACAAAATCGTTATACATCACGTCTTCACGACGCACACCGTCACCGGCTGCCATAAATTCATCTTCCTTGGCGCGTGAGTGAACCAGCAGAACATCGGCGTTTCCATCTTTGCCCAGTGTCAGCGCCTGTCCGGTGCCCACCGCGATGACCTGGATGTCAATTCCGAATTCGGTTTCGAAATCGGGCAGCAGGAATTCGAGCAAGCCGGAATCATCCGTGCTGGTGGTGGTGGCCAAGATCAGAACACCGCTGTTGGCTTCACGAGCAACTGCCTCTGTTGCAGATGCTTCAACAGCGGGTGCTTCGGTGGCCGCAGCGGTTGCTTCAGCGGCTACACTCTGTTCTTCGGTCGGTGCGGCGGTTTCGACGGGGGCGGAGCAGCTTGAAAGCACCAGCGCTGCAAGCAGCAGCAGCCCTGCCATGAATCTCCATGTCTTTTTCATAAATCTGCTAAATCCTTTCGTTTCAATTATCCATCCGGGTATCGGTGAGGTTACCGGAAATCCCGGCTTGCCCGGACGGTTAGCACACCATATCTCCGCGCACAAAGGCACCGGTTCGTTCATCCGCGGGCGATTCAAAGAATTGCCCGGTTTCGGCCACTTCCACCATTCGACCTTCCAATAAAAAGCCAACCCGTGAAGCCAGCCGTTTGGCCTGAAAAACATTGTGTGTGACCATCACCAAAGTGGTACGACGTTCCGCGTTAATGCGTTTAATGATGGCCTCGATCAAGCCCACATTGTAAGGGTCCAGATTGGCGGTCGGTTCATCCAACAGCAGAACCTCGGGTTGAATCACCATAGCACGCGCCAGAGAGACCCGCTGGGCTTCACCTCCCGAAAGGGTGCGCGCCTGCTGTCTGGCAAGGTTGGCCAGCCCCACTTCTTCCAGGGCTTGCTCCACCTGCCGGTGGGAATTTTGCTCACCCCGCAGGCGCAATCCATAGGTGACGTTATCCCACACGCTGCGGTTCAGCAGCATAGGGCGCTGGAATACCATGGTCACCCTACGACGGATTTCCAGTGCGATATCGGTCTTTTTCAGGAACCGGTTTCCTTCAAATTCAAGCAGGCCGCTGCACGGTTCTTCTAAAAAGTTGAGCAGCCGCAGCAAAGTGCTCTTACCGGATCCGCTCGGACCCACCAGCGCCAAAATCTCACCCTGAAATATTTCAAGCCGATCGATATCCAGAACTTTCCTTCCGGAATAAGTTTTGGTAAGGTTATCCAACCTGTAAACAGCCTGCGATTCAATCGTCATTTACTCATCACCGGTCAAAAGATTTTCCCTGCAGGCGCAACATCGCCAGATTAGTAATGAAGGCAATCAACAGCAGTACACCGCCCAATGCCAGGGAAAGCTCAAAATTACCTTTGCGGGTTTCCAGCACGATAGCCGTTGTCAATACCCGAGTCTGGCCTTCGATATTCCCGCCCACCAGCATGACGGCGCCCACCTCCGAAATGATGCTTCCGAACCCCGCGATGATCGATACAATCACACCCACCCGTGCTTCGCTCAGCAGGGTGCGGGCAGCCTGTTGTTTGGTTGCACCCAGTGCCATCAACTGCTGGCGGAGTTGGGGATCTATCCCCATGACCGCCGCCATGGTAAACCCGGCCACCAGCGGAAACGAGATGATGGTCTGGGCGGTGATCATGGCGGCCGGGGTGAACAGATCCGGCAGCCAGTCCCAATTCAATGAACCCAACGGCCCACTGCGGGAAAGCAGCACATACACCACCAGTCCAATCACAACGGGAGGAAAACCCATGCCGGTATACAGCAGGGCGATGATCACCTTGCGGCCTGGAAAGCGGTTTAATCCCATGAAAACGCCTAATGGGATACCGATCAGGGTGCTGAAAAATAACGCAATACCCGACACGCGCAGGGAAAGAAGGATAATTTCAAATAGCTCAGAGGTCATAGATGCCCAACTGTATGTTTAATCGGGTACAAGTATAGTTAAGAAAGGGCACTTTGTCCAGATCAGAAAAAGACAAATTTCCCTTGTACAGGAAACAAAAAACTGGCGGGATGATCTCCCGCCAGTCTTTAGAACTAAACTGTTTACAGATTACTGGGTGATGGTGGCGTTGTGGAAGATGATGCCGCCAACGAAATCGAACATCTCGCCTTGCAGTTCAGTACGTGAAGCTACATAGGCATACGGAGTCCAGATCGGGAACCAGGCATTGGTGTCGATCAAATAGCGGTTCATGGCATCCACGGCCGCCATGCGTTCGGCAAAGTCAATCTTGCTGTCGGCAAGGTTGCGCAGTTCGGTAGCCTGAGGATCATCATAGGCATTGCGGTTGGGGTAGGTCACCATGGAGCTCAGGATGACGGGATCCACCAGACCGTAGGGGCGAATGAAGAAGTCTTGCTGTTCAGCAACCAGGATTTCAGCCTGTGCGGCTGCTTCCATGGGCTGGAGTTCCAGGGCGATGCCGATATCGGCAAGCTGGCTCTGGATCACCTCGGCGACCAGGCCGGTGGTGGTTTCGGTGTTGAAGATCATCGGGAAGGTCAGTTCTGCGCCGTCACGTTCGCGGACGCCGTCGCCATTGGTGTCTACCCAGCCGAGGTCATCCAGGATCTGATTGGCCTGTTCGGGATCGTAGGGGAATTTCTCGCAGGCATAGGCATCGGTCTCGGCATTGTAGCCAATGGTTCCGCCGGGGAGGTACTGGCAGGTCTTGAAGGCTTCGCCTTCGAAGGCTGCAGCGATGATTTCGTCACGATCAAGAGCAAAGGCAATCGCGCGGCGGAAATCAGCGTTCTGGAAGATTTCCTTCTTGTAGTTGATGCCCAGATAGTAAAGGCTGTTGGAGGTGCCTTTGTTGATTTCGATGTCAGAGTTCTCTTCGGCGGAGGCCAGGAACTGAGCGCCCAAATCGGTGAAGGTTACTTCGCCGGTTTCCAGGGCAGCGTAAGCTACGGCCTGGTCGGTGTTGAAGACAATCTTGAAGAAGTCAGCAGCAGCGGGCTGGCCGTTGGTGTAGCTGGGGCCCCATGTGTAATTGGGGTTCTTTTGGTAGGTGACGTGGTCGTTCGGTACGATCTCGATGGGCATCCACGGTCCGGTTCCAACAGGAGAAGCGCCGAAGTTATCGGAGCCAAGCTCTTCGTAGGCGGTGGGGGAGACGATATAGGTCAGGGCCAGGTCAGCATAAATGGGGGAGTAGACGGAGATGAAGTTGATCTTGAAGGTCATGTCGTCTACTTTTTCAAAGGAGCTGATCACGGATTTCCAGTCTTCGTTGACGGTAATGGGCCAGGCGGGATCCAGGAATTTGCTCAGGTTCCACACGGCAGCGTCGGCGTTCCAGGGTGTGCCGTCATGGAAGGTGATGCCGTCTTTCAGCTTGAAGGTCATGGTAAGACCATCTTCGGAAGCTTCCCAGCTCTCGGCCAGGATACCTTCATATTCAGAGCCATCGGGCTTAATCTGAACGATGGTGTCATACATGACACCCTGAGTCAGGGTGAACCACGGGGTGCCGAAGGGATCCAGGGTGTAGAAACCGGTGGTGTCCATGTAGGTGATGGTCATTTCACCTGCAGGAGCTTCGGTGGCAGCAGCAGCTTCGGTAGCAGCCGGTGCTTCGGTGGCTGCAGCTTCGGTAGCGGCTGGCGCTTCGGTGGCCGCAGCGGTTTCCTCAGCCACAGGGGCTTCGGTAGCAGCGGCGGGCTGGCAGGCGGCGAAAATCAGGCCTGACAGTACAAAGATGGTCGCAAACAGTGTTAAAAATTTACCTTTCATTTTTCTCCCTCAAAAATTTTGTTTGAGCAACTTCATGCGAATTGGTTCAGAGAACGGAATACTTTTTGGGGTGCCTCCTTTCATACTTCCGAGGTTGTTTCGAACAGGTATTGCACAATCATGAGGTAGACATTTCTTTTCTGCTACCTCGTCAAATTTTTACGTTTTAAAGATCCTGATACCCGTGTTGATGATGAAAAAGTATGGAATAGTGCCTATAAAATCATAACAATTTTTGACGTTTCGTCAAGTCATAGATTCCTGAGGTTATGACTACAAACGTATCATACCATCTCACGTCCGCATTGGAAAGGAAACTCCCCCACCTGTGAGCAAATTGCTCAGATGAGGGAGTTGTTTCATTCAGTCTTACGAATGTTCGAATTGAACGAGATGAACGAGTCCTTACATACTTTCCAGATAAACCCGGATCGCTTCACGCATAAAGGGCGCCAGACGCGGATCCATCCGGTCGAAATTAGCCCTGAATTCAGGATTGTCGTTGTACAGATCGCCCAGACCCATCAGCACCTCAACTGGCGGTTCATAGAAATTGCGAAGGTGTTGATGCCAGCGGGCGACGCATTGCTGTACCTCATCGGAGGCTGCCCCTAATGGAATGGCGGCGATCAAATCGCGATATACCTGGTTGCCCTCATCGAAAATCTTTTGTTTTTGTTCTTTCGTGTAGTTTTTCCAGCGTCGCTGTGATTCCTCGTACAGGGGGGTACCGCCGTATTGCCGGCGAGCCTGTTCATCGTATTCTTTTTGCTTCTCTTCATTGAAGCCGGTAAACAACTCCTTGTTTCCCATCTTTATCTTTCCTTTCAAATGCAGGATGGTTTGATCGACGGTACTGATCATGCTCTCCAGACGCAGTTCGCGGGCGCGCAATGCACTGCGATGAGCCTCAAGCGATTTGAGCAGATCAAAATCAGGCCGGTCAATCACCGCCTGGATGTCTTCCAGACTCAACCCCAGCTCGCGCAGGAAGAGGATGTGCTGCAGACGAAGCATCGCATCCTGGTCATACTGCCGGTATTGATTATCCGGATTTCGAACGGGTTTCAACAAACCGATTTCATCATAATAATGAAGCGTGCGGGTGCTCACCCCTGCGGCAGCGGCCAACTGCCGCACTGAGAAACATGTTTCTTCTAACATGCTCTCAATCATAAACTATTACGTAACGTTAATGTCAAGAAGGAATTTTTAAAGAATTTTTGGATTTACGGTTCGGCTGGCCGCCTGCATGCCCGGCATATTGGGGTACACCAGGTTGGGGTGATCGCGATTGACTTTGACGGAAACTTCAGCGCCGGGTTGGGTCTGCGGCAGATGAACATCATCCACCAGCCAGACAGCAGAGGCATTGTATGGGTCGCCGCCATGGCCGGTGACGCGCATTTGCAGTCTCACACGCACCTGGCCAGTAGATGGATCAACGCCGGTTTCCTGCTGGGCTGATAAAATCGTCGCGCCTGCCCAGATGGCATTCCGGTTATCAATCTCGGCGCTTTGCGCCTGTTCAAGCAGTTGTTTGATTTTCCTGCGTTGTGAACGAAGGATGACCAAAAAGATACTGCTGACCAACACGGTTGGCAATAGAATCGCCAGGGCTAACGTCCACCATTCCATTTCGTCCTGACCTCTCCATGATGCATTTATCCGGGATCTGGTTCCATTGTACAATAAACGATGACTCAGTGGGTGGAAACCGTCATTTTTGCACAAATCAAACCAAAAAAACAATTTCAGATGCAGACCGAATAAAATCCGTTCGAACTTCGTTTTATCAGTGAAGAAGAGGATCAAACAGCATGAGTATTGCGGCTTCAGGCAGCGAACTCGAAACCAAATGGGTGCGTCTTGCACAGGCCGGTGACCAACAGGCTTTTGCGCAATTGATCCTTATCTACTGGGAAGGAGTGACGGGTATGGTGTATCGAATGTGCGGGGATATGAATCTGGCGGAAGACGCCGCTCAGGATACGTTTCTCCGCGCATGGCAGAACCTGCGGTCATACGAGCCCCGCACCACGCTGCGAAGCTGGCTATACCGCATCGCCGCCAACCGCGCCATTGACCTGCTGCGGCGTGAGAAGCCTGCTGCGGATATCGGGCAGATGGATCCGCCGGATGAAGCGGCCCTGCCGGAGACCCGGGCGATTCTCAATGAAAGGCAGGCTAAAGTGCAGGCTGCGGTTCTGGCGCTGCCGATTGCCAGCCGGTCCGTTTTGATCCTGCGCGAATATGAAGGGTTGTCTTATAAAGAAATCTCCGAGACGCTGGATATCCCGCTGGGAACCGTCATGTCGCGGCTGAATTTTGCCCGGCTGAAACTGGCGGCTGCCCTGCAGGATGAACTGGAGGACGCATGACCGGACAAAACGAGTATCAACCGCATATGAACAGGCATGTAACCGGTTTTTTGAGCGGCTATCTGGATGGGGAACTTTCGGCTGAAAACATGCAGACGGTGAAAAATCACCTGGCAGTCTGCCCGCAGTGCCGTTCCCAGCTCCAACAGATGCGCTCGCTGTCACGCCTATTTTCGGAACAGCCCCCGGTTCGGCTGCACACTTCACCGCAGCAGGCGACTGCCATTCTTCAGGCGAACCTTCCCGCGCGCAAAGAATCGCTTGTGGAACGCGTTTTTAGCCTGATCTGGGCGCTCCTGCCGGGAGGGCTGGCGGTATCGTGGGGACTGCTGCAGGCCATATTTGTCACCGCTTTTTTGGTCAGCCTGATCATCGTCTCGGGAGTATTTCCGCAGATCAATGCGCTCCTGCCGCAGACCTCCGGGTCGCTGCTCACGCTGCTGCTGAACCCGCCGGCGCTTTCCGGTCCGCTGGATCTGGCGGGATTCCTTTGGAAGCTGGTCACCGTGGATGACGCGGTGCTGGAGGGCATCATCCTCTATGCAGGGCTGAATTTGGGGATGGCGGCTCTGTTTGCAGCCTGGCTGGCAGGCTGGTCTTTGTCAAAACGCAGAGGTTCTCTGCATATAGAAGAAAGGTAAAAGAAAATGGATCACATTCGTATTTTAAAACGCTCCTGGGAAATTTTATGGCGCTACCGTGCTCTGTGGCTGTTTGGTATTATTCTGGCCATTACCGCCTCCGGTGGTTTTCCAAACGGTGCCAACGCCAACTACAACTTTGATTCAAGCGATATGCCGCAGTTCGATCCGAACTATAACTGGCCGTTCAATTTCCAACCAAACTGGAACTGGGATTCCAATGCTCTGGGTGGGGCTCTGATAGGCGGGATCATCGCCCTGGTGTGTGTACTGGTTCTGCTGGGTGTGGTGTTCACCTTCTTGCGCTACATTGCCATCACTGCCACCATCCGCATGGTGAATGATCACGAAGAAACCGGCGAAAAACGCACCGTCGGGCAGGGATTTCGCATGGGCTGGGCGAGAGCCTCCTGGCGAATCTTCCTGATCGATCTGGTGATCGGGATCCCGTTCACCATTGCTGCCCTTGTCCTGCTCGCCCTGGCAGCCTCGCCGCTGCTGTTATGGATTACCGACAATCAGGTCGCCGGAATTTTGGGCACTGTGGCAGCCATTGGCCTGTTCTTCCTGTACGTGCTGCTGATGATTGCGGTTTCAGTCCTGATGGACGTTTTCATGCAGATCGTTTACCGGGTGTCCGCGCTGCAAAACCTGGGCGTGTTTGAATCGATCCGGGTAGGATATGCGTTGGTGCGAAAGAACCTTAAGGACACGCTGCTGATGTGGCTGGTGCTGCTGGGGGTCAAAATCGTCTACGGTATCGCAACTTTGATTGTGGGCCTGTTCCTGTTCCTGATCGCTTTGATCATCGGCGGCGGTCTCGGGTTGCTGGGTGCCGGTGTGGGTGAGCTGCTGGGCGGTGACGGCGCCACGTGGATCACCGCGCTGGTGCTGGGTGTGCCGGTATTCCTGGTGGTGCTGATCATCCCGTCGCTGATATTCGGCGGTTGGAAGGAAGTGTATCTCTCCTCCAGTTGGACTCTGGCGTACCGCGAGTTCATGGCTCTGAAGGGGGTGACCCCCGCGGAGCCGGTGTATGACAATGACGAAATCGAAGACCTGCCCGCCCGCGGCGATGACGAGCCGGATGTGGAAGACGTACCATAAAGCAAGAATCATTCGCTAAGAGAAGGGCTGCCGATACGATGTGCAGCCCTTCTTTTTTAATGGATCAGCATGCTTTTTGATTCCAGGTCAAACCGCACCTTATCTTCAATATAGAAAGTGATTAATCCGGTCATCTATTTCCCTGAAAGCGGATAAATGTGACCTTGCGAAGCCATATCGGCAATGATAAAAATGATCCGCTGTGAATATGGCTTTTTTTTCGTTTGCATGATTTATCGTTATGGTTGCCCGCTTTTACCCCGGATAACCGCTTTTTGGAGGATGTATGATCGGTCTTGTTCAAATTTTTGGTGGATTGGCGCTTTTTTTATTCGGTATTTCCCTGCTCAGCTCCGGGATGGAGAAATTGGCGGGTGACCAGATCCAAAAATGGCTCGATCGTGTAACCAGCAACCGCCTGAAAAGCGCCGGTTTTGGTACGGTGGCAACTGCTTTGCTCCAGAGCAGCGGTTTACTCATGGTGACCATGATCGGCTTGATCAACGCCAATTTGATGACGGTGGAGCAAGCCATTGCGGTGATGCTGGGGCAGGAAATTGGTACCACCATGACCGCCCAGATCGTGGCTTTCGAGATCGGCAATGCCCGCTTGATTCTGGTGATTGCGGGTCTGGCCTTTCTTGAATTATTCCCCAAACGCGATTGGAAAAAGTTCGGTGAGATTCTGATGGGTTTGGGCATTATCTTTGTCGGCATGAGCTACATGGCGGATGCACTCGACACGCTGGTGTTGATCCCCTGGGTAGCCGATGCACTCACCATGATGGGGCAGTACCCCTGGCTGGGGATACTGGCCGGCATCGTGGTGACAGCGCTCACTCAGAGCAGCACGGCTGTTACCGGCATGACGGTAGCTATGGGCATGAGCCAGGCTATCACCCTCAACGGCGCCATTGGCATCATCCTGGGCGCCAACATTGGGTCGTGTATCACCGGGTTGATGGCATCACTGCGTCTGTCGGCCACCGCAAGGCAGGCCTCACTGGCGCAAATATTAATTAATGTGACGGGTGTGCTGCTGTTCATCCCGTTGATCACCCCGTTTTCACACCTGATCGAGCTCACGTCCCTTTCACTGCCCCGCCAGATTGCCAACGCACACACCATTTTCAATGTGTCGGTCAGTTTACTGCTGTTCCCGTTTGCGCATCAGATTTCGAATATCGTTAAAAAACTGGTACCCGCGGAAGCCAAAAAAGAGAAACCCAGGGTGACCGTCTTCATCGATGAGATGCAGTATGCGGTGCCGGCGGTTGCGATTACGCAGGCTGCCCATGAGCTCAGCCGGTTGGGAGATGTGACGGCCAATATGGTGGAGCTGGGCTGCCAGGCGCTTACGGAGAATGATCCGGATAAGGCGCGCCGCGTGGTGGAACTGGAATGTGGGACGGTGGACCCGGTGACGAAGGAACTGGAAGGCTTTATCAATACCCTGATGAGCACCGAACTGACCTACGCGCAGCAGAAACGCAGCTTTCAGATGAAAAATCTGCTTATCGATGTGGAACGCATCGGTGATATGGCCGAGGATATCGCCGAGTTTGCCAATGAGCGGATGAACAACAATGTGCCTTTCACACCGGAAGCCATTGTGGAACTTGGCGAACTGTGGCGCTGTGCCCATTCCACCTACGTCCAGGCGTTGCAGGCGTTTACAAATAGCGACCGGGTTTTGGCCCGCCAGGTGTGCGACTGCGAGAAGGATTTCGACGAAAAATGCTGGAATGCGCGCGAGATGCATATCCGGCGCTTGAAAGCAGGTACATGCCACCCGGAGGCGGATGTGATTTTCACCGAAACCCTGCGTCTGCTGGAGCGTATCAGCGACCACGCCGATAACCTGGGGGTCAGCGTTTCCCGCAGCCATTGAGCAAACCGATAGCAAAAGCGTAATAGCAATACAGACCAGGCAGCATGACCTGCTGCCTGGTATTTGTTTTTTTTCGAACAGATATAATGAAACGCAGGGGAATGAAGAGATTAAGTACGCCGTCCTGGAATCCAGCGGCGGCATCACCATTATTCCGAAGGAGAAGTAAAAAGGCACAATAGTTCTGAGATGAACGATCCTGTGCAGGAGTGGCTCAGCTTGTATAATAGTCATTAAAGCCACCCCTTCCTGACAAGGACCGCTCATGAACTTCGACAAAATCGATTTGAAATGGCAGAACATGCTGACCGGCATCCAGGCGCAGGTGCCGTTTGTGCGCCTCAGCCCGACTGCTATTTATGAGAACATCCGCCGCCAACTCGATTTACGGAAAGCCCCCTCAAAGGTGTATCTCACCGGCTGCGGCGACTCGTGGTACTGCGGCATGGCAACTCGGTTGGGGTTTGAAGCGTGGGCCGGCATCCCGGCAGAAGCGGTGCAGGCGATGGAGTTTTCGCGCTATCAAGCACAGTACGCCCCGCCCGACAGTCTGGTGCTGGCGGTGTCCAACTCGGGGCGGGTGGCGCGTACCATCGAAGCGGTGGCCCAGGCGGAACGGCGCGGTCTGCTGACCGTGGCAGCCACCAGCAATCTCAAAGAGGGTATCTCGCAGGAAGCCAGCCATACCATCGACCTGGCGTACGCCGAGCGCAGCTTTGCCCCCGGCACCAGCAGCTATATGGCCTGCCTGATTGTGGAGTACTGCCTGGCGATCTATCTGGCCGAGGTGAACG
>CAZHMZ010000021.1:0-12302 GCA_964532655.1 uncultured Anaerolineaceae bacterium | reverse complement strand
TTCGACAACCCCAAAATCAAGGAAGTCAATTTCCGGCAGATCTTTGGCAGCCGGATTCACAGAGATTAACGGAGAAAACAACCATGCGGCCATCCTTTCTGACCAAAATTGATAAACCCATCATCGGTATGGTGCATCTGGGCGCCCTGCCGGGTTCTGTGCATTACAAAGATTCATTTCCATTTGTGCTGCAGAGCGCACTGGATGAAGCCAAAGTACTGGTGGAAGCCGGGTTTGACGCATTGCTGTTTCAAAACACCGGTGATGTGCCCGCCAGCGAGCAGGGCGATGAGGCCACCGTGGCCTTTATGACCGCCGCAGGCATCCAGTTGCGCGAGATCTGCCCCGTACCGCTGGGTGTGAACGTGCTGATGAACGGCAGCAAGGCTGCCCTGGCGGTGGCCAGAGCCTGCGGCGCCGAATTTGTGCGCATCAAAATCAACGTGGGCGCAGTCACCACCTCCACCGGCGTGGTGGCGGCTGATCCGCATGAGGTGCTGGCCTTCCGCCGGCGCATCGAGGCGGGCGGGCTGACCATCCTGGGCGATCTGTATGACCGCACCAGCGCCCCGCTGGGTGAATTCCCGCTGCCGGTGCTGGCAGATCTCACCCTGCGGCATGCTTCCGCCGACGCGCTGGTGGTATCAGGGTACGATGAGGCAGATACCCGCGCGCGGCTGACCCTGCTGCGCCAGAGCCTGCCTTCTACCCTGCTGATCACCGGTGGAGGGGCCAACGAAAACAATTTGGAGAGCTTCCTGCGCCTTTCCGATGCAGTCATTGTGGGCAGCAGCATCAAAACCGGCGGCGGTTTTCTGGACCCGGTGGACCCCGACAAAGCGCGTCGATTTGTTGAAAAAGCGAAAGAGATCCGGCAGAGAATTAAAGCCGCATGAGGGTTTGAAAGCGATTGTCAGACAGGGCTTACCAAACCCCGCCGGATGCGTTAGAATGTGGAGATCATGAACCAGAAAAGACCGCAAATATTACTCACCAATGATGACGGCATCCAATCGCCCGGTCTGTGGGCGGCCGCCGAAGCATTATCCAAACTGGGTTTTGTCACCGTTGCTGCCCCACGCGAGCAATCGTCGGGCGCCGGGCGAAGTTTACCCATTAGCTCGGATGGCACGATTAAATCGACCAAGCTCAACATCGGGGGCCAGGAGTGGATCACCTACGCGGTGGGCGGCACCCCGGCGCAGGCTGTTCTGCACGCTGTGATGGAGATCATGCCGCAGAAACCCGATCTGGTGGTTTCGGGCATCAATTACGGTGAAAACCTGGGCACCAGTGTGACCATTTCAGGCACGGTGGGCGCTGCCCTGGAAGGCGCCGCTTTAGGCATCCCATCTATCGCGATTTCCATTCAATTGCGTGATGAGCATTACCTCGATTATTCCACCAGCGTCGATTTTTCCACCGCCGCCTGGTTCGCGGCCCGTTTTGGGCGCTTAATGCTGGAACGCAAGTTCCCGGCCGATGTAGATTTACTCAAGATCGACGTGCCCAATGACGCCACCCCGGAAACCCCCTGGCGGGTAGCCCGGTTGGCGCGCCATCGTTACTATGCCCCGGTGATCAAACGCAGCGGTTCATGGGATGAACCGGGCGGCTACATTGGCGGGCAACTGGGCGCGCGCAAGGAAGAGGTTGAGCCTGACACTGATGTGTACACCATGGCTTTCGATCGCCTGGTGTCGGTGGTGCCGATGAGCACCGATATGACCGCGCGGGTTAACTTGAGTGAGTTTGATACCCTGCTGCGTGAGTGGGCGCAGGAAAAACAGACTGAGAAGTAGTCTTCTTGATTAAAAATCAAACGGGAGTTTCCAAGGAAGCTCCCGTTTTTGTTTTGTCCATTGGGCTTACACGTTAAAGCGGATGGTCAGCAGATCGCCGTCCTGCACGATGTATTGCTTGCCTTCCAGGCGGAACTTGCCCTTGGCGCGCACCTCGGCCACACTGCCCAGCGTCATCAGATCGTCATAGGCCATCACCTCGGCGCGGATAAAACCTTTTTCCAGATCGCTGTGGATGGCGCCGGCGGCTTCCTGCGCGTTGGCGCCGCGCCGCACGGTCCACGCGCGCACCTCATCCGGCCCGTAGGTAAAGAACGGCTGCACGCCCAGCAGATCGTACGAGAGGCGGATGAGCAGGTTGAGGGCTGGTTCCTGGATGTTGTACTCTTCCATGAACATCTTCATCTCATCGGGCGGGAGCTGGGCAATCTCCATCTCCAGCTTGCCCTGCAGCGGCACCATGTGAGTATGTTTATGCGTGTAGTTGATCTGTGGCGGGGTTTGCCCTTCGCCCAGGTTGAGTGCTACCAGCGCGGGTTTGAGCGTCATCAGGCCAAATCCGGCCAGTGATTTGATCTCTTCGGGGGTCAGATCCAGATCGCGCAGCAAAGTCTCCTGCTCCAGGGCGGTTTTCAGTCGTTCGAACAGGACAGTCTCGCGTTGGATGAGCGCCTTGTCGCGCCCGGCGCCTTTTTTCATTTCTTCAGCCAGGCGTTCCAGTTTGCGCTCCACCACAATCATATCGTTCAGCAGAAATTCGGCATCCATGGCCAGCAGATCGCGCAATGGATCGACACTCTCGGAGGGGTGGGGCACCATTTCATCCTCAAAACAGCGCACCACGTGGATGAAGCCGTTCATGGTATTGAGCGTGTTGAGCAGTTGACCTGAGAGACCGCCGCTGCCGGCGCTGCCGTCCAGACCGGCGATATCGGCGTAGGTCACCTTGGCGTAGATGGTCTTTTTGGGTGAAAACATGGCCGAGAGTTTGTCCACGCGCTCGTCGGGTACATCCACCACAGCGGTGTGTACTTCCATGCGGCCGGATTGCCCGCCGGTGGGCACGGTGCCGCGGGTGAGGGCGTTGAAAATGGTTGTCTTGCCGGACTGGGGCAGCCCGATGATACCTAACTGCATGATATGCTCCTGGTTCTGCACGCGGTGTGGCGTTAAGGCGGCAGCCGCGGTGTTTGAGTGAGGAAATTATACATCAATCAGGAGGGATTTTCCGGGACAGGCCGCGGCGAGCTGCGCTCATACCGGGCGAAGGCATTCCATGCGCAACGAGATGACACATTGGCGGAGCGGGTATTAGCCGTCCACGCGCAACAAAGCTTCTCTTAGTGTCATCCCGACAGAGCGGCGTCCACGCCGCGACGAGGGATCGACTAAGGGTCAATTTACGTACGCTTCCATATCTGGAACCGTTATTTCTTGCCCCGATTCGGGCGCACACTGTGCGCCCTTACTGATAAAACGGGGATGTCAGGCAAGGAGAGCCCTGATGCAAAGATAAATGTTCGATGTCATCCTGAACGAAGAGAAGGATCGGCGGGCGGTAGACCGCTAAGGGTTGATTTTGACGCATTGCCATATCTGGAACCGCTATACATCGCACCAATTCTGACGAACACTGTGCACCCTCACCAAAAGATAAAACCTTTGCAGTAGGAGGGATACTGATCCATTTGCCTGGCGAGGCGTGGTACCCGTTCACCGTGCCGCTGGTCAACGGCGCGCATATCACCGGACAATTGTAGATCCCGCACTCCATTGAGTTTAATACGGCCGACTTGAAAACCCAGATCATCCACAGTCCGTAGTAGTTTGACCTTGCCCCGAATTGCATATTTGCTTGACCGGCAGGCGTATATTCGATATACTTATTCCATTGCCGGAGTGGCGGAATTGGCATACGCGCACGACTCAAAATCGTGTTCCGAAAGGAATGTGGGTTCGATTCCCACCTTCGGCACTGGCGATTATGAAATTTTTAATCACCGGCGGAGCCGGATACATTGGCAGCACCATCTGTTCAGCACTCGAAGATACCGGGCACACCCCGGTTATTTTAGATTCACTGGTTACCGGTCCGCGTCAGTTTACCCGCGGACGCATTTTCTATCAGGCTGATATCGCCGACCGGGCTGCCCTGGAAACCATCTTCCACGACCACCCCGATATTTATGCTGTCATCCACTGCGCCGCGCTGATCGTGGTACCCGAATCGACTGAGAAGCCGTACGAGTATTACCGCGAGAACGTGGGCAAGTCGCTGGAACTGTTCCACAATTTATGTGATCTGGGCTGCAAGCGGCTGGTGTTCAGCTCTTCAGCAGCTATTTATGACCTGGTGGAAGGCTTTATGGTCACCGAAGAATCACCGGTGGCTCCCACCAGCCCGTATGGTCGCACGAAAGCCATTATGGAGATGGTGCTGCGTGATTTCTGCACTGCCTACGGCATGCGCGGTATCGCTCTGCGTTATTTCAACCCCATCGGCGCGGATCCCAAGCTGCGCACGGGGATCCACGCACCCAAACCGTCGCATGTGCTGGGTAAGCTGGTAGATACCGCGCTGGGCAAGCAGCCGGAGTTTGTTATCACCGGTGTAGATTGGCCTACCCGTGATGGAACGGGCCTGCGCGACTACATCCATGTGTGGGATCTGGCCAACGCCCATGTCCACGCGGTGACGCATTTTGATGAAGTCTTTGAGCGTGCCGGAAATCCGCCCGATAATTATCTGGTGATTAACCTGGGCACCGGCTGCGGTGTGACCGTGCGTGAAATTGTGGATGCCTTCCAGAAGGTGTATGGCCAGCAGATCAACGTACGCGAGGCGCCGCCCCGCCCGGGCGATATCGCCGGGTCGTATGCCAATGCCGATAAAGCCGGCGAACTGCTGGGTTGGGAAGCTACCCACTCGATCGAAGAGGGGATTTCAGACGCCCTGCGCTGGGGGGCAAAGCGTAAAGAGATTCTGGGATACGAGTAAGGCTTATTTATAAGTAAGTCCCAATAATATAAATCAGTTCAGCGAGGGGAATGATGTGTCCACTGGTCGAAGATACCACCGGAAATGATTTGACATACCGAATCATCGGCGCGGCCATGACCGTGCATAATTCAATCGGACGTGAATAGCAAAAGCAGATCACACGACAGTTATTAAGTGACCACCAGGATGGTAATACCTGGTTTGCGTTTTTTATATTTCTCTTGCATTACATAATTTGGATAAATCACTGGTAAATCTATTTATGGGCAGAACTCGTTTCGAGGTTGTAATTTATACTAATTACAATTATAATAATCGTAATTAGTATTCAGATTAACTGTTTGACATTTGAGGAAACCATGTTCATTGACCGAAAAATAGAAATGGATATGTTAGGTCAACACTATCGATCCAGTCAGGCGGAACTATTTGTCCTGTATGGCCGGCGACGGGTGGGAAAAACAGAATTGCTGCGTGCTTTTTGCCTGGATAAACCCCACGTTTTTTTTATTGCTACACTCAGCAGTGATACAGAGCAACTGGCTACATTTTCTCAACAAGTGTACGGTTTCAGCCACACGCAGGTACCGGCAGGGTTTACGTTTCCTTCCTGGGAGGCTGCATTCCAGGCGTTGACCGATATCCCCATGCAGCCCAGGCCAATCATAGTTCTGGATGAATTCACCTATCTCATCAGCGGGAACAAGGCAATTCCCTCCATTCTGCAAAAAGTTTGGGATGAAAAGCTGAAACACACACAAATCATGCTGGTGTTATGCGGGTCTTACATCGGGATGATGGAAACGGAAGTATTGGGGTATCAGGCGCCTTTATACGGAAGACGAACAGCCAGCACGCTCCTGCGCCCCATGGATCTTCCTTCTGCCGCCCAATTTTTTTCCGACTATTCCGCGCAGGAGAGGTTTATCGCCTGGGTAGTCGTGGGAGGGATGCCGTACTATCTGCGTATGTTTCAGGATAGCCCGGATGTTTTTTCCAGTATCCGGCATCAGGTACTGGATTCGCAAACCGGCACATTATTCAACGAGCCGCGCTTGCTTCTCATGGAAGAATTGAGGGAACCGCGGAATTATTTTTCCATTTTACGAGCCATCGCACAGGGGCGAACACGCCTGAACGAAATCACGCAAAGCGCAGGAATTGGGGATGCGTCAGCGGTTGCGCGCTATCTGGATATTTTGCAACAAATGAGACTGATAACCCGCCGGGTTCCGGCTACCGAAACTCAACCTGAAAAGAGTAAAAAAGGGATATACCAGATTGACGATCATTTCCTGCGTTTCTGGTTTCGCTATGTTCACCCCAATCAAGGCAGCCTGGATCTGGGTTTTGCGGATGCTGTCCTTCAACAGCGGATCAAACCGGATTTGGATCATTTTATTGCCGCTCCCTTTGAGGAAGCAGCCTGTACGTTCACAGCACATCTGGCGCGGGAAGGTAAATTGGGCTTTTTCCCGGACCGGATCGGTGGATGGTGGAATAGGGAAGCGGAAATTGATGTTCTGGCGGTGAACCTTTCCCAAAAGACCGCTCTGATAGGTGAGTGTAAATGGACGATTCATCCCGTTGGAACGAGTGCTTTGGAGGAACTTGCTCAAAAAGCTCAGGCTTTGAAAAAGGACCATGAAATTGAAAATGTACAATTCGCGGTTTTTGCGCGCAGCGGCTTTACCCCTGATATGGAGACCAGATCTGCTAATGAAGGCATCTGGTTATTTACCGTCGATTCGCTGGTGAATTGTGAATAACCTCATATTCTGTATTTCTACAGAAAAAGGGTCATTACGTTGGTAACAACCCAAAAACCAGCGATCAAATAATCCAACTATTTTGTCATTGACTGATCTCTATCCTTCCGTTTGCCGCTCAAGGTTTTGTTTCAACATTTCCTGTTGTTGAATCGATTCCTCCTTGACGCCGGATTCATTCCGGCGATAATAAAGCCATGGATGACCGCTCGCTTCCGCTCGGACAGGTGTTGCATGGGAACTGCATTGATCTGATGCGCGCGCTGCCCGATCAATCAGTCAACCTGGTTTTTGCCGACCCCCCGTACAATTTACAGCTTCAGCATGCCCTGTGGCGCCCCAACATGACTATGGTGGACGCCGTGGACGATGAGTGGGACCAGTTTGAGAGCTTCCACGCCTACGATGATTTCACCCGTGCCTGGCTGACGGAGTGCCGCCGCGTGCTCAAAGAGGACGGCAGCATCTGGGTGATCGGCTCGTATCACAATATTTTCCGCGTGGGCACCATCATGCAGGATCTGGGCTTCTGGATCCTCAACGATGTGGTATGGGTGAAAACCAATCCTATGCCCAACTTCCGCGGGGTGCGCTTTGCCAACGCGCATGAGACCCTGCTGTGGGCCAGCAAGAGCAAGGGCTCGCGCTATACCTTTAACCATCACGCCATGAAGCCGTTTAATGAAGACAAGCAGATGCGCTCCGACTGGCTGCTGGCCATCTGCACCGGCAAGGAGCGTCTGCGTCACGAGGGCAAAAAAGCCCATCCCACCCAGAAGCCGGAGGCTTTGCTGTACCGGGTGCTGCTGTCCTCTACACAACCGGGTGATATTGTGCTGGACCCCTTTTTCGGTACCGGTACCACCGGCGCGGTAGCGAAAAAACTGCACCGGCAGTGGATTGGCATGGAGCAGGAAGAAAAGTATGTGACTCTGGCCCGGGCGCGCATCGACGCGGTGACGCCGGAGCTGTTTGAGGAGAACACCTTTGATGTGCGCGACAAAAAGCGCTCGCAGCCGCGCATTGCCTTCGCCACCCTGCTGGAATTTGGTTACCTCAACCCCGGGCAAACGCTGTTCTTCCAGCGTGACCCGGCCCTGGCAGCCCGCATCAAGGCGGACGGCAGCCTGGCGCTGAACGGATTTGTGGGCACCATTCACACGGTAGGCCGGCAAATCCTGAACGGCAGCCCCTGTAATGGCTGGGACAGTTGGTTTTATCAAAGTGAGCAGGGCGAACTGTTGCCCATTGACGAGTTGCGCCAGGCGTACCGAATGGCCATGAGTACGCCCCTGGCTTCCGAATCTGATACCACTGAGGAGTAACCCCCATGACAAAAGCACGCGATCTGGGCATCCCGTTTGACGGGCAGCCTGGCCTTCACAACGCCATCACCGATGTGGACGGCGTACTGGTTGGACACACTACGCTCATCTCCGGCGAGGGACCGCTGGTGGTGGGGCAGGGACCGGTTCGCACCGGTGTGACTGCTGTGCTGCCGCGCAGTAAAAACCTGGATCCCGTGTTCGCCGGTTGGTATTCGCTAAACGGCAACGGTGAGATGACCGGCACCACCTGGGTGGAAGAAAGCGGCTTTATGCGCGGACCGGTACTCATCACCAACACGCACAGTGTGGGGATCGCCCGTGATACGGCGGTGGATTGGCTGGTGCAGACCGGTCAGGACCAGCCGGATTACTGGCAGTTTCCCTTTCATCTGCCGGTGACGGCTGAAACGTTTGATGGCTTTCTCAACGATGTGAACGGTTTCCATGTCAAACGCGAGCACGTACTGCATGCGCTGGAAAGCGCGGCCGGCGGCCCGGTGGCTGAGGGCTGCGTGGGCGGCGGTACCGGTATGATCTGCCACCAGTTCAAAGGCGGTATTGGCACCTCATCAAGGTTGATTCACATTGACGGGCGAATGTATACCCTGGGTGTGCTGGTGCAGGCTAACTACGGTTCACGCGCCGATTTGACCGTGGCGGGCGTGCCGGTGGGCCGCGAGATCCCCGATTTGATGCCCGAGCGCCATGATCCCCCGGCAGTCCAGCCGGATGGCTCGATCATCGTCATCACGGCCACAGATGCCCCCTTACTGCCTCACCAGCTCAAACGCATCGCCCGTCGCATCCCGTTGGGCATTGCCCGAGTGGGCGGTTTCGGCGCCAACAGCTCCGGCGATATCTTTCTGTCGTTTTCCACCGCCAATGCCGGCGCGGCCAACCCCGGCGGAACGGATCATTTGCAGATGCTTTCCAATGAGCAAATGAACCCGCTCCTGCAGGGCACGGTGCAGGCCGTGGAAGAAGCGATCATCAACGCTCTGACAGCCGCGGTGACCATGATTGGGATTAACGGCAACACGGTACACGCTTTGCCGCACGACCGGTTGACCCAGATCCTGTCCAGCTATCATCGCCTGGCGTGATTTTTCAGTCGGAAAAATTGTTTCATTTCCTTAAAACAGCGGTATGATTGTGAGTGGCAATCGGCCTTCATAAAACCGGCCGATTGCCGTCTGCTGTACCAGGAAACAATCCCTAAATTCATTTTCAGGAGAAAGTCATGAAAATCTTTATCACTGCCGATATTGAGGGTGTCACCGATGCCACCAAGTGGGAAGAGACCGATTCAACCAACCAGTATTTCCTTGAAATGCGCGAACAGATGACCGCGGAAGTCAAGGCTGCCTGCGAAGGCGCCCTGAACGCCGGCGCCAAAGAAGTTGTGGTCAAAGATTCACACGGCTGGGGCTGCAACATCCTGCATAAGAAACTGCCGCGTGAGGCGCGCCTGATCCGCGCGTGGACCGGTCATCCGTACAGCATGATGCAGGGCATCGACAAATCATTTGACGCCACGCTGGTGGTGGGGTATCACTCACAGGCCGGCACCGATGGCTCCCCGCTGGCCCATACCATGACCGGTCAGATGGCCTTCTTCAAGATCAACGACATGCTGGCTTCCGAATTCATGATCTCAGCCTTCACCTCCGGTTATGAAGGCGTGCCCGTGGCATTTCTGGCCGGTGACGCTGCCCTGTGCCAGCACGCCAAAGCCTTCATCCCCGGCATCTCCACCGTGGCCGTCAAGGAAGGCGAAGGAAACGGCACCATCAACCTTCACCCGGATGTGACCGTGGACATGATCCGCGAAACCGTGGAAAAGGCCCTCAAGGGTGATCTGAGCAAATGCAAGGTTGCCATGCCCAAGACCTTCCACGTCGAGATGGGTTACAAACGCCACCAGGATGCGCATGTGTGCGGCTTCTACCCGGGCGCCAAACAAACCGGCCCCAACACGGTTGAATTCGACGCCAAAGATTATTTTGAAGTCCTGCGCTTCTTCTCATTCTGCACCAAGTAGTAGATTGTGTACTGCGGGCATACACACCCCAAGGTGTGTATGCCCGGAGATGGAACAGGGGGTGTGTATATGTTTGGTTGGATCAGTCTTCTGCGCGGTATTAATGTGGGCGGGCATGCAAAAATTGCTATGGCGGATTTGCGCGCACTGTATCAGGGGTTAGGTTTCCAGAACGTCATCACGTACGTGCAGAGCGGAAATGTGGTCTTTTCAGCCAATGAGGGTGACTCACCGCGGCTGGCTCAGCAAATAGAACAGCAAATGAAATCTGTTTGGGGTTTCTCGGTGCCGGTGCTCCTGCGCGGGACGGAGGAGTTCTCACGCATCCTGAGCGCCAATCCCTTTTTGCGGCGGTCGGATATGGATCTCTCCAAACTGCATGTCACTTTTTTGACGGCCCCGGTGGATGAAACACGCCTGCAGGGCATCCCATCGCCCAACGCGGATGGAGACGAATTCGCGGCCGACGGGCAGGAGATTTTTGTGTATTGCCCCGGCGGATACGGCCGGACCCGCCTGAACAACAATTTCTTTGAGAAAAAGCTTGCCCAACCGGTTACCACCCGCAACTGGAACACAGTCACTGAACTGCACCGGTTGGCCTCAGAGTTGACGGAGCAGTGAACCGGGAGTTACTCCCATGTTGTACAATACAGTGATATGGAAAAACCCACCACAGGCGAGCATCGCCATCGCTCCGGACATTTAAAGGCTGTTCTGCTGGCGCTTTTTGTCACATTTTTGTGGTCCACCTCATGGGTGTTGATCAAGCTGGGGCTGAAGGCCAATTTACCGGCTGTCAGCTTTGCCGGGCTGCGTTATACACTGGCTTTTCTGTTTCTACTGCCGTTGGTGCTATTCAACCGGGATCACCGGCAAACCGTCCGCAGCCTCACCGCCGGGCAGTGGGGCCAGTTGGCGTTATTGGGACTGCTGCTGTACACGTTGGCCCAGGGCGCGCAGTATGTGGGACTGGCTTACCTGCCCGCCGCCATGCTCTCGCTGCTGCTCAACCTGACGCCGCTGGTGGTGGCGTTGGTCAGCAGGCGGTTGGGCACGGAAGCCGCGCCACTCAGCCAGTGGGCAGGGATTTTGCTCTCCACGGCTGGTACGCTGGTTTTCTTTTTACCGTTTTCCGTACCGGCCGGGCAGTGGATTGGCTTGATCGCCGCGGTGGTGTGCCTGGCATCGAACGCGGCAGCGTCAATATATGGAAGAAAGGTCAACCTGCACAGCGGGCTTTCACCTTTGGTGATCACCACCCTTACCATGGGTATGGGCGGGCTGATTATGCTGGCGGTTGGAGGGTTCACCCAGGGTTTTGGCCGGTTGGATCTTACCCAGTGGCTGATCGTGTTATGGCTGGCCTTGATGAACACCGCGCTGGGTTTTACCGTGTGGAACCATACCCTGCGCACCCTGACAGCGGTGGAATCGAGCATTCTCAACAGCGCCATGATGCCGCAAATCGCCATTCTGACATGGGTTTTCCTGGGCGAGGCGCTTACGATGAAGCAGATCATCGGGATGATTCTGGTGGTGGCAGGTACGTTGATTGTGCAGTTGCGGTTCCGGCTGCCACAAAAGGTTCGATCTGCCGGGTCGGTGGAACCCGGAAAATAGTTCGCCGCAGGAGGGAAATGAATGAGCGAACCATTGCGATTACTGGCCATATTCCCGCACCCGGATGACGAGACGCTGGGATGCGGACCCGCTCTGGCGCGCTACGCCGCCGAAGGGATCGAAGTGCATCTGGTGACCGCCACGCGCGGGCAGATGGGTTGGACCGGCCCGGCTGAACAGAACCCGGGCCCTGAGGCGCTGGGGAAGATCCGCGAAGCCGAGCTGCAGTGCGCCGCCCTAAAATTGGGCTTATACCGCGTGCATCTGCTGGATTACATGGACGGAGAGTTGGATCAGGTGGACCGCTCTGAAATTGTGGGGATGATCACTTCATATATCCGCGGAATCCGCCCGCAGGTGGTGCTTACCTACGCCCAGGAAGGCGTGTACGGACACCCGGACCATATCGCCCTGGCGCAAATCACGGCTGCCGCCCTGGTGACGGCTGCTGATGGCTCATACATCGACCCGCAGAATTTGTCTCCTCACCGCGTATTGAAATATTATGCCTCGGTAGACAGTTGCAGCGCGGTACAGGCCTTCCGTGACCTGGTGGGACCGGTGAGTATGATGATCAATGGCGTGGAACGCTCGCATGCCGGCTGGGAGGAATGGGCCATTACAACCCGTTTTGACACCCGCCCCTATTTTGACCGGGTGGAAGAGGCTATTCACTGCCACCAGTCGCAGTTCACCGGGTTTGGCAATCTGATGAACCTGACGCCTGAAATCAGGCGG
>CAZHMZ010000020.1:22039-36109 GCA_964532655.1 uncultured Anaerolineaceae bacterium | reverse complement strand
CAGAGCGATATTGTCAAAATTGAACTCGCCTGAATAAGCACCTGCAGCGATGGTCAGTTCCAGCGGCTGCGTACCAATCTGAAGATCCCAATTATTGATCGTGTTGTTATTGGGGGTCAGATCGATGGTATCGATGATCTGGCGGATGGTAATGTTCTCACCTTCACGCAGCACCTCAGGCTCCCAATTCTCGATGTTGTACTCGATGGAACCCTTCACCAGGCTGTCACCGCCGCTGCTCATGTGCAGTTCGCCGGCGCCCATCTCCAGTTTGAGTGAAGAGCCCTCGTCAGAAACCCACTGTTCATCAATTTCAAAAGTTTTTGTTTCACCCACACCGCCGCCGGATACATTGACAGGCAGGTTGATTGTGCAAGCCATACTGACCAGTGCCAGTACCGCGAGTAAAATCCAGATTTGTTTTTTCATCATAAACCTCATCGTTTTCATGTTTTTGATATGCCTGCGCGGCAGTTTTATGTCTCTTCAGACTGGTCGTCCGTTTCCGGGCGGGTTTCATCGGCAGGGGGTTCGTCGACAATCACATCATACTGATCCTGCGGGTGTACCTGCGATGTACTGGCTCGCAGAGATGCATCGTTCCCGGTGGTGTAGATGGTGGTGCCAAACCGGCTGATCAGCACCCCGCCGATACTCACCACCGAGATGATGAACGGGATGACCCATCCGATGCAGGGGATGATACCGGCCAGACTGGCAACCGAGGTGAGCACAAAGGTGCCGATGCCGGCGTTGACGGCGGGCGCCCAGTTGAGCTTGAGAGCTTTTTCAAGGCGCAGCCCGATTTCATACCCCAGGGCAATCCAACCGAACAGGATGCCGATCCCCAGCACCAACAGAGCAATGACAGCCACCGGGATCAATATGAGGGTGATGGTCAGCAGTAGCAGGATGACCGGGGCTACCAGCAGGGTTAGCAGACCAAACCCGGATGACACCAGCGGCTGGCCGATGATCGAACGAGCCACACGGTCGGTGGGTTTGGGAGCCAGCAGGACCACCACTGCCGCGAAGATCGACATGGCCAGGATTCTTATGCCGGCCCACAGAAGTTTGATGATAAAGTCAGCCAGGGTTCTGGCCGGGGTCTGTGGGACGACATCCACGTTTGTTTCAGGGATGCTGTCAAATTGCACATCATCCAGGTTGAACACATTCTCGTTCACTTTGCCGGTGATCACGGCAAGAGGGGATGCAGTCAAACTGACCGATGTTACGTTGAGATCACCGTTCACAACCGCTTCGTCCAATATGGTGATGGTTCCGCCGATAGCGTTGACATCGCCGTTGATGGTTCCGCCGGCTTCCAACGTGCCGCCTACCAGTACTACCTGACCGTTCACCGACGAACCCTGCTCCAGAATCGCGGTTCCCCCCATGACGACCAGGTTACCGTTAATGGATTCGCCATCTTCCAGGCGGTAACGGCCGCCCAGCACAAACTTGTCACCGGGGTCATCACCGGTTTGGGCTTTCACCTCTGACGGCATGGCAAATAAAGCTAGCATCGTCAGAACCAGCAGCCCAACTGTCAGTATTCTTTGATACTTCATTCTCTTTTCAATCATCTTGATTTCACTCCTTTAAGGGTAAAGTGCCATACCGACAGGATCCAGATGATTCCCAGGATGCCAAACGACATGCTCAACAACACCCACACCGCGATGGGGAAGATGGGCGGGGTCACCTGCAGGAATGTAAAGACCCAGTCCTTCAGCTCCATCGCCCGGGTGTTGAATGTGTGCATCTGATTGGCTGCACCCACCAGAAGATCGGCCCACACACCGCTTATCAGGAATGTGGCTAACAACAAAATCAACGAAAGAACGGCTGCTGCTCCAATAAAGAGGAAGAACCGACGTATCTGCATGGTTTGTCTGATATGCTGTTCTTCCTGGCGTTCAAGCAGCGTTGCCTGCCAACGCTGCTTGAAACCCTCAGCAGGGCCTACCTGTCTGGCTGTGGCCAGCTTCACATGCACCGCCTGCATATTGCATTTGAGATGCCTGCACTGCGGACATGCTTCCAGATGCTCTTTGAGCTGATATTGTTGATCCGGTGGGAGCGGTTCACCTGCAATGATCCAGTTTTCATATGGCTGGTGAGACATCTTGTTCTCCTTTCGGCTCAGAGGAAGGCTGCGCGCCATCCCAATTTTGAGCCAGTAGTTTTCTCGCCCGGAAAAGCCGGCTTTTAACGGCGCTCTGTGTCATGTGCAATGAATTGGCGATTTCTACTTCTGAAAATTCATACCAATATTTCAAAATGATCGCGGCACGATCCTGAGGGTTCAGGGTCTTCAAAAGCTTGTAGATTACCTGGTCATCCTCTGCCTGACGCACCTGGCTTTCCGGCCCTGGTTCGTCATCCGGCAACGCGCCGTCTGGCAGCAGTTCAATATCGGTGAACTGCATGCGGCGTTTGCGCTGCTGATCGATGCAGTAGTGGGCGGCGATAGACAGAAGCCACGTGATGAACGACCGCTGCGCATCATAGCGATGAATGGCCTGATAGGCGCGCCAGAAAGTCTCCTGTGCAGCGTCTTCTGCTTCTTCAGCGTTGCCTAGCATGCGGTAGCACAGGTTGTATACGGGTCGTTGATATGCCTCAACCAGGGCGGTGAAGGCTTCTTCACTCCCTTGCCTGACCTGGTCGATTACATTGGCCTCTACAAAGCTCACTTTTTTCTCCTGAGATCCCTTGCGTGCCGGATCATGTATATAACCATATACGGAAGAATTCCGGATTGGTTGCAAAAAGAGTTTCTTTCATACAAAGATTTTTGACAACTTCTATTGATTTCATCCTGATTCTAAACCCAAAGGCGGGAATGTGAACCGGTCTGCTCTGGAAACCAGTCTACCTGCACACGTCCTTCTGCCGCCTTTTGATACAATAAATCCTGTAAACGAAACTGACGCTCCGTACAAGGATACAACCATGGAATTTCGTAAAATAACACTGGAAGATACACCGGAACCATTCGATGTGGTGATTGTGATTGATGTGTGCCGGGCATTTACCACGGCCGCCTGCGCATTGGCCAGCGGTGCAGAGAAGATATATCTGGTTTCCACCGCGGATGAAGCAATCAACATGCGGGCAGCCAATCCAACATGGCGGTTAATGGGAGAAAGCGGCGGGCGGCCTCTGGAGCGGTTTGATTACTGGAATTCACCCACCGAACTCAGCCAGGCGGATATACAGGGTGTCACGCTGGTTCAACGGACAAGCGCCGGCACACAGGGGATTGCCATGTGGCAGAGGTCTGTTTATACGCCGGTTCTGTTTGCCGCCAGTTTTGTCACAGCCCGAGCCACCGCGGAGGCTGTGCGGGCCTTGAATCCAAACTCGGTGGGATTTGTGGTTACCGGGCGGCGTCTGCCGGATGACAACGGTGAAGAAGATATCGCCTGCGCCGATTATCTGCAGGCATTGCTGGAAGGGCGGCAGACCTCGCCTGAACCCTTTTTACAGCGAGCCCGTCTGGAAATGGATGGTCGTCCGCCATTGGAAGACGCGGAAAGAGAACGAATTGTGGTGAGCGATATTGCCCTGTGTCTGCGTGCGAATGTGTTTGACTTTGCCATGCCCGTTCAACGGGTAAACGGCAACATGGTGCTGCACGGGCTGGCGTACTGTTAAAACCGCCAAATCGAAAAGCTGGCGATCTCCTCAGAAAAGTTCTTCGGCCAGCGCGACAATGATATTCCCGGGCCCCCGCACATAGCAGAGCCGATATTCGTTCTCGTATTGCTCCACTTCACCGATCAGTTGCGCGCCATTGGAGCGCAGGCGGGAGAGGGTGTCATCAAGGTTTTCAACGGCAAACATGATGCTGCGCAGGCCCATTGTATTGGGCGGGGCGACTGCCGGCTTTAATTCCACCAGCGGCGGATTGCGGAACCTGGTGAGTTCAAGCCGACCATGCCCATCTGGAGTGCGCATCATCACAATATCAATCTTCACTTTTTCAAGCGCGTTGATCCGATCCACCCACGCGCCTTCCACCTGGCCCTCGCCTTCAATTGCCAGACCGAGTGTGGTAAAAAATGCGACCGCGGATGTCAGATCATCCACCACGATGCTGATGTGATCCAATCTTTTGATAGTCATGTGATCAGTATATCTAACGACGCAAAAAGATGGAAAGGGTCTGTAATTTAACTGGCCAGTAGTTCGTCTGCATCAACGAATCCAGGCTTTGAGAGAAAATGCAACAAAAAGACGCGCTCGTCAACCAGGGCGCGTCTCTGATAGTTGATGCTGATTGATTTCTTATCGCTACCGGTACAAAGGCGCGTTGATGGGTTTTGATTTCCACAATGGCAACATGGGGACGATAAAGCCTTCCTTCATCACCCAGCTTACCTCGTTCATGGCGGTAATATCCTCCAGCGGGTCGCGATCCACCAGGATCAGATCGGCAAATTTGCCGCGTTGAACGGTGCCGAACTGGTCGCCAGCGCCGATCACCTCCGCGCCGTGTTTGGTGGCAGCCTGGATGGCCTGCATGTTGCTCAGCCCCATGCGAGTCATCATCTCCAGTTCTTTGTGCAGCACGGCAAAGCCTTCACTGGCGATCACGTTGTCGGTGCCGGCTGCAAGGCGGATACCGCGCGACAGCAGCAGGGCAATCGTGCGCGGATACTGTACCACCACTCGATCGGCCCAGTTTTTGGTGGCCATTAACTCGTCCACATCTTCCTGAAATTCCGCGCTCATGGCGGCCATGGATTTGTCACCCATCGACCGGATGGTCTGCTGGATGAAGTGGTACACCCAGATG
This sequence comes from uncultured Anaerolineaceae bacterium, assembly GCA_964532655.1. Classification (GTDB taxonomy): domain Bacteria; phylum Chloroflexota; class Anaerolineae; order Anaerolineales; family Anaerolineaceae; genus JAJFTV01. Next base: position 31,299 of record CAZHMZ010000020.1, on the reverse strand, counting down.
GTGGGCACCACGGTGATATCTTTTTCGGCAATCAAATCGGCCGTCTCGGGATCAATAAAATTGCCGTGCTCAATACTGTCCACACCGGCTGTGGCTGCCAGACGGGTGCCAATGTAGTTGCCGGCATGGATGGCGATGCGTTTGCCCAGACGATGCGCTTCATCAACACCGGCCCTGATCTCTTCAAGAGAAAATTCCGGATAATCGCTGCGATGCGAGCTGAGCAGCTTGATGAAATCAGCGCCGGCGCGCACCTGCTCACGCACTGCCTTGCGGATAGCCTGGGGACCATCCACCTGCAATACGCCTTCCAGCCCGGTGCCGTGACCGCCCGTCATGCAGATGCCCTGACCGGCCGCGTAAATGCGCGGACCCAGCAGGATTTTATTTTTCACCGCGCTGCGGGCTGCCAGATCGGCATAGTGACCGTCACAGATGGCCCGCACCGTGGTGATTCCGGCCTGAAGTTCGCTCATCAGGTTGTTGGCCGCCACAAAGGTCTGGTACGCCAGAAACGAGCCTTTGGGTTTGACCGGTACAAAACCCTCGTGGAAGAGGTGAACATGGCTATCCACCATGCCGGGCAGAAGGAATTTTCCGGTTGCATCTACTACCTGGGTGCCGTCGGGAAGGCCAAAATCGCCCTTGCGACCTACCTTTTCGATTTTTTCGCCGTGTACCAGCACAACCGCATGCTTGACCGGTTTTCCGCCCAATCCATCCACCAGGGTGGCGTTCTCAATGGCAATATACTTAGCAGGATGATCACTCATATAAGCTCCTCGAAGACCGCCCACAGACAGGGGCGCTGATTATCTCATCTCAGGGTGATTTATTTCAGAGCGGGCTGCCGTTGCCGGCTCGTAACACCACTTCTTCTTTGCCCTTCAGCATTTCGTCGATGCGGTCCACTACCACCTTGAGATGCTGCGGTTTATGGACATAATCCAGGTCATCGGAGCGGATGGTAAGCACCGGGCAGAGATCAAATGTTTTGACCCAATCCTCATAGAAGCTATCCAGTAGTTCCAGGTAATCGCGGTCGATGCTGCTTTCCATATTCCGCGCGCGGCGCTGGATGCGGGTATACAGCACATCCACCGGCGCTTTGAGATAGATAAGGAGGGAAGGCGGCGGTAAGGTTTTCACCACCAGATCAAACACCTTGCGGTAGGCCATGTAATCCAGCTCGGTCAGGTTGCCCATCTGATACAGCGCTCGAGCGAAAATGTAGGCGTCTTCAAAAATGCTGCGGTCGATGATGGCAGAGCGCGGGTCGTTCCACATATCAATCTGCTGTTGGGCACGGTGCCCTAAAAAGAAGATTTGCAGGTGAAATGACCATGTTCGCATATCGGCGTAGAAATTGGGCAGATAGGGGTTATCCGCCACCGATTCATAGGCTGTTTTCCAGCCCAGTTTTTCGCCAATCAGTTCGGTCAGCGAGGTCTTTCCGGATCCAATATTACCCGCCACCAGAATCAATCTTTTAACCATGTTTTTCCTCCGGAAGAGTTGAGGTGACCATCAGCCTCTATTGTAATGGAAATAAAAACAAAAAACAGCCGGGATTGAACCGGCTGTGGGGTGAGTGAAGAGATTTATTCCAATTCGGGCTGTGACAGTTGTTCGTAGTAGCGGTTCAGCCAGTGGTTCGACCATCCAAACCAGCTTGTGTCGCGGATGATTTTCTTCACCTGCTCGCGCGTGAGCTTGGCTTCCGAGACGATCACGTTGACGTTGTTCTTGCTGACCGCCAGGGTTTTAATGGCAAAAAACAGCGGCCACATGCACGCCAGGCGTATGCGGTGCTGGTGACGCGGGACGGCCATGATATAGCTGATCCCTTTCATCAGATGCGAACTGGCTTTTTCGGCCAGGTTGTTGATCACCAGCATAGCTTTATCCACGTTCTCGGGCGCAAACAATCCTTCGCGGGTGAGCCCGTAGCGCTCGTACAGCGACTGCGGCACATATACCCAGCCACGTTCGTAATCTTTACGGATCCCGCGGATAATATTGACGGTTTGCAGCGCCAGTCCGTACTCACGCGCCAGGGGCATCAACTGGTCGATGCGTTGCTTGATTCTTGGTGAATACCAAGCCAGGATTTCCGTCAGCAGGTACCCCACCAGACCGGCCACCTGATGCATGTAGTCATCCATGGCGGTTTCATCTTCCACAAACGGTCCATGAGCCTGCCAGCGAGCCATGCCCAATGAGGTCTGCTGCACACGGTTGATGATGATTTTTTGCAGATCATCGGGCAGGTTTTTGAGGAGACCCAGATATTCTCCGGCTCTGAGGGCGGTTTGCACTTCAGGGTCATCGGACGGCGCGAGATAGGCAATCCGGATTGAGAGCGTATCCACCGGGGCTGAACCGTTGAGCACGTTGGCCCACAGCCGCAACAGTTCGGGTTTCTCTTCAACGGGGATTTGTTCGTTATCTTCCAGGCAATCTGATACGCGCAGCAGCAGATAGGAAAGGGTGATGGATTCGCGTAAAATGTAGGGCAACAGCTCAATGGATAAAGCAAAGGTCCGGCTGACCTTGCGCAGCATGTTGTGGTGTTCCATCACTTCTGCGGGCATTTTCTTCTCCTCTGACCGTATCTTCAATTAATTATACTAATACTCGGTAAAAAATTCATCACTAGGCTATTGTTAAAAAGGGGGCAACTTCCTCAATGTCTATTGTAAAGCTTTTCACGCTGATTAACCCTCTTCCTTTGAGAGGGTTGCATAAAGAAGTGATAAATTTCGGATGATTGAGGAAGATAGACTGAATGAAAAAACGAAACGGAAAATTGTGTATTAGAACCTCACCCAATGGTGGTCACCTGGGGATGGTCACCCAATGGTGGTCACCTGGGGATGGTCACCAAACGGTGAGTGAAATCCACCCCGCGGCCATCACCAGGGTGACCAAAGTGATGATGATGCCGGCGCGCGTATATTCACCAAAACGCAGTTCGATACGCCAGGCTTGAGCAATTTCAGCCACAATCAAATTCGCCACCGAACCCAGCAGGGTGAGGTTGCCCGCCAGCGTGCTCACAGCAGCAAGGGTCAGCCAGCCCGCGCGCGGATCAGCCAGGCGCACGATGACCGGTTTGAGCAGCAGCACCGCCGGAACATTGGAGACCAGATTGCTCAGGAAGGTGGTGGAAGCGGTCAGGCTGAGTACGTTAACATTCTTGCTCACATCTACCAACTCGAACAGGCGGGTGGTGATGCCGTTCAGCTCCAGCGAGCTGCTGACCACAAACATGCCTGCAAAAAACACCAGCAGGCTCCAGTTGACTTCGCTGAATACTACCTCCGGGGTGTTGACCCGTGAAATCAGCAGCAGACAGGCGGCAATCAGCGCGGCTGTGGCGGTGGGAACGCCGATCAACAGGGCGACCAGCATCCCGGCGGTGACGGTGAGAACGCGGATCATCTGGAAACGAGAGTGATTTGGTTTTTCCTCGGTTTGCGTAAGAGAGATCAACGGGTTGTCTTTTGAAAACTCCTGCCGGTAGAACAGCACAATCACCACCCATACCACCACCAACCCGGCCAGCGAGATGGGCGCCAGGGCCAGGAAGAAATCGGTAAACGAGATACCTGAAGCCACGCCGATGATCATATTCTGCGGGTTGCCGGTGATGGTGGCCGCCGAGCCCACATTGGAGGCGCAGGCCAGCCCGATCAGATAAGGAATGGGATTGCGCTTTAGTTGCAGCGTTGTCTCAATCAGTAGCGGGGTGAACATCAGGCAGATGGTGTCGTTCAAAAACAGGGCGCTGAGTACACCGCCCAGCAGGATCACCAGCGCCAGTAAAATGCGCGGGGTTCTGGCGGCTGTCATGATGCTGCGCCCGGCCAGATCAAAAAAGCCGGCCAGTTTGAGATTGGCGTTGATCACCATCATGGCGAACAGCAACACCAGCGTGTCAAAATCCAGCGAGGCGGCGATATCCTTAAAGCGGATCTGCCCGCTCACAAGCAGCAGACCCACCCCGATGAGCACAATGGTGGCCCGGTTGGATTTGATCAACGGCCAGCGCCCAATGGCGATACCAATATAGGTGATAATGACAATCAGCAGTGTGATCCACATAAGGCACGCCAATTATACATTCTGTTGGCGTATCAAGAGGCGGCGCATCTCACATGCGGGCGGATTGAACATACTTTGAAAATTTCGTACAATAGAAACAACTCATTATTTCAGATTGTGAATCTGAATTCTCGTCTTGTGTAACGATCATTGCCTGCGGACCGGCCAATCTGTGCCCGGTTTACAGTTTTTTCAGTTTACGATGATCAGAGGAAGCGGGGCAGATGGGATGAGAGAGAAAATTTCCCGGCTAACGGGTTTCAGAACCCGGCGAAGTAAAGGAAGACGCGCACCTCAGCAGATGGATGACAACCTGACCGGGTTGGAAAACATGCCGCATGAGGGGGTATCATTGCCCATGCTGCAGCGCACGATGCTGCGCATCCAGCGTCAGCAGGGGAACCAGGCTGCCCGGCAATTCCTGGAGAAGCGTGGCCGCTGGAACATTGTCCAGCGGGTGCCGGTACGCGAGACCAGCGTGCGCAACGAGATACTCAGCAATGAGGTGGATCCCACCACCGGGCAGTTCAACCAGCAGGAGTATCAGGTTTCGGTAGTGAATGACTTCCACGAGACCGCCAACATCAATTACGATATGACCCGCAAGGACACACCTCCCAAAGTGGTGGTCACCATGCTGATCAAGTTTGTGAGCCAGTGGGGAGAGCGCGGCTGGCTGTTTGATTCACCGCCGCAGCCGGTGCCGGCTGCCATGCACCCATTTATCCGCACGGTCTGCAATGACCTGACCGACACCTGGAACACGGACAACCGGTTTGAACTGGTTGGCCGGCCGGATGTGTTCAGCGCCGTCCCGGCAGGAGGGGTCACGCCGGCGGGCGGAGCCGCTGTGACGACAGGTGCTACCCCCGCTGGCCCTGCCACCACCCCAACAACACCGGCGGGGAGTGGAACAGCCACGGCCGGTACCGGCACAGCGACTGCCGGACCGGTCATCACCGCTGTACCCGCAACTACAGCCGCTCCGGGAACCGCTCCCGGTACCTCAGGCGGTACGCCCATGTCCCACGCGGATGAGATTCACCTGCCGCTTCAGTTCAGGGCTGTGCCGGTGCTTGATGTGGGCGCCGATGCGCACACCACAGTTTTGTTCGATTCCGCCACGGCAGCCGGATCAACCAATACCGCCGTGATCGATTCGGCGCACTGGTTCAGGCATCGCAATGCGGGTGTTTACCCCGCCAGCGATGCCAGCATCTATGCTCATGAATTCGGGCATTTGCTGGGTATACCGGATGAGTACTCGCTTTCCAACCCGGAGGCGCATAATATCCTGCACCAGATCTCGCCCAACCCGGCCACCCGCGATACGATGGACGCGCTGCTGGACCAGGCTGGGCTGCGTGAGGTGATCCTGGCGGCGCTGCGCCCTGAATTGGAAGCCCGCGTGGCCGGATTGGGAGCCGCCACCGCCCAGTCGTTCGTGCAGCAGCAGAATGGCATGGAGCAAAACCTGGCTGCCGGTTTGCGGCGTGCCTGGCATTCCCCCGAGGTGCTGGATTCAGCGGATTTCAACTTGCGCGCCGATCTGGAAGGGGCGGGTGGGCAGGAACGCGCGCTGCATGAACTGCGTCGGGTGCTCAATTTCGAGGCCACCCAGAACCTGAGTGAAAGTACTATTGCCCGTCGGGTGGTGCCGCAGGAACTGGACCCCGCCCGGATCGAGCAGATCATCACCTCGCAGATGCTGCAGGTGACCAGAAATTTACAGCATCCTACCTTTGACATCCCGTACACCACCGAAACCGGGGCGGCAGCAGCCAACAACATTACCGTGCAACTGGCCAGTGGGGTAGGGGCGGCAGGCTCACCGCTGCGCACCGCTGCCCAGCAGGCAGCCCAAACAGGGATGGGCACACCGGCGACGCCGGGGCCTGCGGCTGGAGGACCGGCTGCCGGAGGACCGGCTGCACAGTTGTACCCATCCAACACCCTTTTGGGCAGGTTGACAGCATTACCGGGCCGCTGGCGCAACATGCGCCAGGCCATGGATACACAACTGTCCGAACTGCCGGACGAAATTGGGTACGCGGTGGATGCACAGTTGAGGGCCACCCCGCTCAGCGGGCAGGTGAACAATAACATACGCCAGCTTTACCAGGCGTTGTACCGGTTTGTGGAGAATGCCACCACCACCGCCGCCGTGATGACCTTGCGCAACTTCCTGACGGATGAGATCAGTTCGGAAATACAACACCAGGTGGATGATATGATGACGGTCATTGAAGGCGAGATTGCTCAGCACCATACCGCCCAGGGCATGGGCACCAACGCAGCGCCATCCATCGCTCCCGACCCGCAGCTATTGGCCTCGGCCCGGCAAATGCGTATTGAAGCAGAATCTTTAATGAATCCACCCGTTGGCCCGGCTCCGGCCGGTGGAGGAGCGCCTGCTCCGGCCGCGCAGAATGTGCGCTTTACCTTCAACAACCAGATGGGCAACAATAACGCCTCCAACCGCATCCGGGAAGATCAGGTGCAACGAATAGCCGGGTTGTTCAACGGAAATGAAGACCTCCACCGCGAAGGGGAAGGCGATTTTCGAGTACAGGCATATTAGCAGGCAGTGTTGACAGGATAAAATCAGGAAGCCTATGACATCAAGCGATCCACATCCCTGTTTGCAGTTCACCATCAACCACCCGGAACCCGGACGGGTGGATCAAATTCTTGCTGTCTACCCTGACGGCCGGAGGGAATTGTTTGTCACGGCTGCACTGGCATATGAACAGCGCAGCCGGGTGGGTACTTTTCTGGCAGAACCCGACGCAGCCATCGGCAATCAGGCGCGAGAAATCTCCAACCGGCTGATGGCCCTCGATTTTGAAGGCCAGCCTTATCCGCGCGGGGTGCAGTGGGTAGTGACCGTCTATAATGACAACGGGGAAGCACGTTCACACCTGCTTTCGGTTATAGAGCACACCCCGCTGCCGCCTGATCTGCAGGAGGCGCTGGAACTGGGCAAAAACTGGATGGCCCAGACTGCCGGGCAGCCATACCGGGCCCTCGAAATCTCCGCCAGGCTGCAGGCCAGCGAACGCGGTTTGCGGCTTGCGGTCACCTTCAAAACCGCCGGAACGCAGCCCATCCGGTTTTTGCTTATGTCAGGCGGGCTGGCGCTGGAAAGCGAGTATGAGGGGCAGCGCAGTGAAATCTGGCAGTTGACCGGCCGACCCGTTATGGGTATGATGCATGCGGACGGCACCCTGGCCGATGGCGTGATCATCCCTGCGGAGTTAGGGGCAGGATCTTCAGTGTTACTGGCCCTGCGCCCGCAGCCCCAGAAGCACATCCATCCGGAGCATCCGCTGCGGCTGTTATGCTGGGGATGGATGGATGCTCCCAAACCGGGTGAAGCCCCACGCAGCTTCCCGGATGTGCCGGTCTGGTTGGCCTGCCCGGTAGAATTGGTTCAATCATAGGGCCTAACAGAGAAAGGAGAAAGATCAAATGGCAAAGAAGGAAGAAATCCCTTCATATGTATTGCGTGCCTTCACCAGCGAGTATCTTATCGAGGGAACGGTGGATGGTGATACACCATTGATATTCCCGGCTCGTGATGAATTGTATGGTGATTATCAATTCCATAATCCCATCCAGTTCCGTTCGGCAACCATACGAAAGACTCGCTTACCGGACAGCACCGTAACCAACTATTCGAGTTATGTACTAAAACAGAATCAAGCCGTCATTTACATCCCCGATATCGACTATACCCGTCTGCCTGTCTCTTACTGGAAGAATTACAAGACCCCTATTTCTGGTGATTTCTATATCGGACACTACCGGTTAACCGGAAAACTAATGACGGTAGACCGGCTTGTTTTTATCAGCGGCCTTCCGGCAATGGATGTACATATCAGCAGTCAGTTGCCTGGTACGACATGGGACGATCTGTTCGTACCTTTTGCACTGGTGAATATGAGTGAATTGCACGGTTGGTCGGAGCGATAAACGGGCGTATCAATTCGATCATAAGGGAGTGGAAGTTATCGTTTTCCAGCCGAATTTCGCCTTAACGGCATGGTCATGCAACGCGGGCCGCCCAATCCGCGTACCAGTTCAGAGCCTTCGCTCTCGATCACATCGATGCCGTATGCGCGCAGAGCCTGGGGTGAACCCCTGTGCAGCTTCCCGGATGTGCCGGTCTGGTTGGCCTGCCCGGTGGAGTTAGTTCAATCAGAGAGACAATGCAGAAAAAGGATAAAAATTCAATGGCAAAGAAGAAAGAAGAAATCCCTCCGTTTATGCTGCGGGCTTTGACGGATGAATATCTGATTGAAGGAATGGTGGAAGGGGATACGCATTTGAGTTTTGCTTCCGATGAGGAACAGCATACGCCCATCCATTTTTCCTCCGCCAGGGTGAGCTACACCCGCCTATCGGATCGCAACGTGAGTGTATATCAGGATGTGTATCTCAGAAAGAACCAGGCCCTCATTTACATCCCGGATACCGATTACACCCGGCTGCCCCAGATGACGGTGTGGGAAATGTTCAAAACCCCTCTGCCGGGTGATTTTTTTATCGGGCAATACAGCCTGGAGGGAAAACTGATGATCATGGGCAAGAACCAGTTCATGTTTCAGCATGAAATGCCGGTGATGAATGTGCGCATAGGCAATCGATTGGCTGGCGCCGGCTGGCCGGAGATCTATGCCCCGCTGGTGGTAGTGAACGCTTACCGGTTACACTTCTGGGCGGAGCGGTAGCCGCGCCAATTGGCCGAAACCCGAACCCGCGAATCCTGTAAACAAAAACGAGGCGGCTGGATCATTCAGCGCCTCGTTCTGTATTAATCAGTTTTTGGTGTAATGCAACTGGTCTATGAATTTTTGGCCGGGTTGCGACGTAACGGCATGGTCATGCAGCGCGGGCCGCCCAATCCGCGTACCAGTTCGGAGCCTTCGATCTCGATCACATCAATGCCGTAGGCGCGCAGAGCCTGGTTGGTGTGGATGTTGCGGTCATACGCCACCACACGCCCGGGTGCGATGGCCAGCGTGTTGGTGCCGTCCGAACCCTGCTCGCGGGCGGCATAGCGCGCATCATTGTTGGCGGTGTTGATCACCTGTAGCGGGGCGTTGAACTCATCCACCAGGATTTGTTTGAAGGTACGCTGTTCGCGCTGC
>CAZHMZ010000020.1:0-22029 GCA_964532655.1 uncultured Anaerolineaceae bacterium | reverse complement strand
GGTTGGGCGGTGATCACGCCATCGCTGCCGGGCTGGGCTTCAAACCGGCGGATCTCGGTGATATTGTCGATCACATCCGAATACGACACCACGATACCGGGCGCCACGATGGTGAAGACCGTGTCGAGATGCATATATTCGCGCGCGGCCGGGATGTTCACCTCATACACACGGCGGGTGCTGCCGCATGTGAACAGGTTCTTCGCCAGCAGGGCGATGCTTTCAGAGCGGGTACGCTGGCTGCAGCCAATGGCGATGGCTTCCTCGTTGATGATGATGATGTCCCCGCCTTCGATGGTATACGGGCGGTCCTCGCTGGGGCTGTCACCATACACGATAGGGTTCTGCTTCAACAGCGGATGCCAGCGCAGGACGGCACGGGTAAGCAGCATATCGCGCACGCGGGCGGGGTAATGCGCTTTACAGGAAACCACCCCGTTGTTGATCACGGCGGCGGGATCGCGTGAAAAGTAAATGTTGGGGATGGGATCCAGGATGAAGAAATCTTCCTGTTTGACTGAAACGGGCTGCCCTTTTGTGCAGGCGTCAAATTCGGAGGTGGTGAGGCCCGCGAACAGGATGTCGATCAACTGATCGGTCGAGCAGTGATCCAGCAGCACCTCAGAAATGCCCGGCTGTCCGGCTGCCAGACTGGCTTCATGCACCATGTTTTTCAAAACGGCCGGATCCTGCGCGATATCTGCGACCAGATCTTCCAGATACACCACATTCACACCCTGAGCGCGCAATGAGGCGGTAAAGGCGTCATGTTCTGACATCATTTTCTTGTGAAAGGGGATGTCTTCAAACAACAGGCGGGTCTTATTGCCCGGGGTAAGCCGGTCAATTTCTCTTCCCGGCCGGTGAACGAGAACGAATTCCAGAGTGTCAAATTCGGAGGTGATGTGGCTTTGAATGGACTGGATGGACCCGCGAGTATTCATAAAAGAGACTCTCCCACAGATGTGAACTTGTATTCAGGCGGCAGCCGCACGCAAACACCGAATTTTACCATCGAAAGAGATGGCCGGGGCAGAGCAGCGTTTGATGGGGTGCGTCTCTGGTTATTGCCTGCGGATTTTGTCTTCCATGCGCGGCATGCTGTTGTGCACGGTCTGCCAGCCGCCATTGACCAGCACCTCATATTCGCGGAAGGCGCATGGGATGCCCTGCGCGCGCCACGGATCGGGATGATCCATGAGGTGAAAGTGCAGATGCGGGGCGGTGGAGTTGCCGGAATGGCCCACATTGGCCAGGTGCTGACCGGGTTCAATCACATCGCCGGGCGAGACGCGCACCGAACCGGTCTGGGCGTGCACATACACCGAGATGCCGTCACGCCCTTCCACCAGCACATAGTTGCCCATCAGTTCGCGCAGGTCAATATCTTCGCGCCGGCCCTGGCTGAAGGTACGCGCATTGCGGGTGGCATTGGGGATGTCGCGCAGCGGATGCACCGGGTCGCGTTCGGGCCAGTCATCGGCGGCCTGGATCACCACACCCGGGGCAGCGGCGTAGATGGGCTGACCCCAGCCATAGCACTCGCGCAGACGCACGCCGGACGTCAGGTAATGCAGCGGGCTGGTGCGGTAAAATTTACTGCTGCGGGCGTCAGGGTCGATGCCCACAAAATCATAGGCGTAGCGCTCGCCAAACAAATCGGTGCCGTGGCTGGGTACGCGCGTACCGGGCGTGTTGGGTGAAATCCATACCCCTCTGAGGGGAAATTCGACGAGGATGATATTGTTGGGTGCGGTCATGGGAATACCTTCAACTGGTTCATTCTATCAGAAGAGCGAGAAGCTCACTCCAGGATTTTCCAAAACGAATCCTTGCGAATAATTTTTCCGCTGCTGAACTCCAACAGATCCACCCCGCGTACTTCCACCTTTTTGCCGGTGGTGAATGTGCCTGTCAGCGTCCATTCGGACACGCCGAAATCACCGCAGACCCAGTGCCGGTCATCTCCGTAATGCACATCCGGGATGCCTTCAAACCGTTTTGCCAACCCGGCGCGCACCTGCTCTTTGCCGAGGTAGCGGTCACCGCGCGGAGCAGCCCCGCGCGGCATGTAAAAGACGCAATCCTCCGCGAAGAATTCCATAATGGCATTTAGATCATGGCGGTTAAATGCTTCAAGGAATGACTTTAAGGTTTCAGCGGTCACTGGCTCTGACATGTGAGTACCCCCTGACTTTTGTGAATGGATCAACGTTTATCCCAAAAAACGTTCGGCGATCCGTGGAAAATCCGCGTATTATGAGGATTATACCTCCCGGGTTTAACCGTCTGGTTATAATAAGTATGTCCCGATTTCATCCGCGAGGCAATCATGCGATTTGTGATCAACCCGCGCCCCAACCTGCCGACCCAAAAGACCCTGCCCGAGCACTGGCATCTCATTCAACAGCCATCCGCGCGGCGGGGGTTGTGGATTTCCATCCTGGTGGGGCTGGGATTGCAGTTGATTCCCTTTGCGCTGCTGACCCTGGATTCGTATCTGTTTCCGCGTGTTGAGCCGTACAGCGAGGTGGACATCTCATGGTGGGTGCTGGCGCCGTTGGTCCTGGGCAGCATTGTGTTGCATGAATTGTTGCATCTGGCCGGGCACCCCGGCGGCGGGTTGAGCCGACAGTCGGTGGTGCTGGTATGGCCGGGTAAGTTCAGGTTTGGGGTGATGTATGAAGGCTGGATGAGCCGCGGGCGCTGGCTAACCATGCGGCTGGCTCCGCTGGCCGGGCTGGTGGCGCTGCCCACCCTGGCGCTGATGATTGACACCAGTGTTATCCCGTATATCTGGCGGCAGTTGTTGGTGCTGGTGATCTTGATCAACGCCCTGGGCGCGGGCGGTGATCTGGCGGCCTCGGTGATTGTGGCCCGGCAGGTGCCGCGCGGCGGGGAGGTGGGGCTATGGAATGGGAGGGCGTGCTGGCGGAGAAAATGAAGCATTATCGTCCGTACTCCTTTTTACGAAAATACGATCTTCGAGTAAAATCATCATCTGACTGAAGGTCCTATTGGTTTCGGGTCGTTCCCTTATTTATTCTCAACAATCAAAAAATGTCTCCAACGACGAATCAGGAAAAAGCATCGAGTCTTCGCAAACGTTTACAGGTTTTGTTTATCGCGGTGGCAATTATTCCCACATTGGCGATTTGTATCGTCGCGGTGTCGGTAGAGTATGCGAATGGCCGCCAGCAGGTATTAAACCGCCTGCAAACCTCGGGTGAATTAATCGATTTGGAGCTGGTTTCCTGGTTCAAAAGCATTCAGGGCGAACTGTCTGTTCCATTGCGCGAAGAGTTTGGTTATGAGCGCGTTCAAACATTACTGGTATTGGGTGACAAAGCAGAAAACTACGGGTTCTATTCCGAGGCGTTACGAAATCGCCTGCGAATTTTTGTCGATCAATCCTATCAACTGCAAACCATTGACCTGATCAATCCGGATGGGAAAATCATCCTCTCTACCGATAAATCTCGGGATGGGGTGAACCTTCCGGAAATCTCGTCTGTTGCCGCGCCGATTTGCGTGATTGAAAATGGGATTGCGTACGTGCTCACTCCCATCCTGGACGGCGATGGTCAACTGATTGGCAACCTTACGGGGGGTGTCAGACTGGATCGGATCACCTCGATTCTGGATGCATCCTCCAGTCTGGGGTCCACCGGTAATACCTACTTGATCACCGATACGTTGGCACAAAAGGCTTCCTCGACCGGAACTTATGTCAGCGCGGATTTGTGGGATCAACAGGTCAGTCTCATCCAGGATACCAACCTCGGAAGAAACATTACCAGCCATCTGGATGGACAGGCTGTCTATTTTGACAGTCAAAACAACCCCGTGATCGGTTATTCTCACTGGATTCCTGAGATGCAGATGGGTTTGCTGATCGAACAGGATTTTACAATCGCCTTCAGAGCCCTGTTTTTGACGCTGCTGGTGAGCGTTGGTGCTGTGATCCTGGCGGTATTCCTGGCTGCCATGGTGGCGTGGCTCACCGCAAGAAAAATCGCCCGGCCGATCGAAAATCTGGCGTCTGCGGCCAATCAAATGGCGCATGGTCATTTGGAGCAAACCGTGCCGGTTGATCGGATGGATGAGATTGGCATCCTGGCGCAGGCTTTCAACAGCATGACCACCCAATTGAGCAACCTGATCATCGGTCTGGAAACCCGTGTGGAAGAACGCACACGAGATCTCAAACAGCGAGCCCTTCAACTGGAAACCAGCGCGAAAGTGAGCCGTGAGGTCAGTTCCATTTTAGAGATTGATGAATTGCTGGTGCGGGTGGTGGAGTTGATCCACGACAATTTTGGCTACTATCACACCTCCATCAACCTGATGGATGAACAAACCCATCAGCTATCGTATACAGCGGGCACTGATGGAAAATCCACATCGGGTACGCTGGCGCAGAACGAAATCAGCCCTATCAACCAGGAATGCCTCCAGACCAACCAGACGATTTTGGTCAACGAACCACTGCAAACCGAAATCCGCTCTGAACTGGTCATCCCACTCAGCGTGGGGGACCGCAGCATTGGTACGCTGGATGTGCAGAGCCGGGAGGTATACAGTTTTTCACAGGAAGACGTGCTGGTGCTTCAAAGCCTGGGGGATCAAATTGCCATCGCGATCGAAAACGCGCGGCTGTATCAACGCAACAGTGAACTGGCTGTGCTGGAAGAGCGCAACCGCCTGGCGCGCGATCTGCACGATTCCGTTTCACAATCGCTGTACAGCCTGAGCCTGATGGCCGAGGGCTGGAAACGCCTGGTGAAATCGGGCAAACAGGGAAATGTGGAAGATTACACAGACCGCTTCGCCGAGATCACCCAGCAGGCGCTGAAGGAAATGCGTTTGCTGATTTACGAAATGCGGACACCCGCGCTCGAACAGGATGGATTAATCGGCACGCTGCGCCAGCGACTGGATGCGGTTGAGCAGCATGCCGGTATTGAAACCGCTTTCATCGTGGATGAGCTCTTTTCGCTGGTGGCGCCCATCGAACAGGCGCTGTACTGGATTGCGCAGGAGAGCCTGAACAACGCTCTCAAGCATTCGCAGGCTAACAGGGTTACAATTCATCTGTATAAAACGCAAACGCACATCTTTTTGGATATCTCAGACAACGGAACAGGGTTTGATGTGTACGGCCCGGCCGGCTCGTATGGCCTTGGCCTGGCGACCATGCGCGAAAGAGCGCGCAAAATCAATTCGCAACTGCTGATTGAATCGGCGCCCGGAGCGGGAACAACCATCCGTGTTCAGGTTCCAATTGTTGAGGGATCGACATTTGTAGATGAGTATTTACTGAGGAAGCAAGAGGTCAGGCGATGAGCAGAATCCGAATACTGGTGGCAGATGATCACGCGGTGGTACGGGAAGGACTGCGCCTGTTGATTTCCAGCGACCCGGAGATGGAACTGGTGGGCGAAGCGGTGGATGGTGAAGAAGCAGTCTTTTATGCGCGCAAGCTCAACCCGGATGTGGTCTTGATGGATCTGGTGATGCCGCGCAAAGATGGCATCAAAGCCATCCAGGAGATTAAGCTGTTTCTTCCGGAAGTGCGCATTCTGGTTCTGACAAGCTATTCGGAGGAGAGTCAGGTTTTCCCGGCGATTAAAGCAGGCGCGCTGGGTTATCTGCTTAAAGATACGCTGCCGCAGCAGTTGCTCCAGGCGATCCACGATGTCTATAACGGACGCTCTTCATTACACCCCAGCATCGCCCTCAAACTGGTTCGCGAGATCAGCAAACCCTCCGATTTACCCCCCTCCGAGGAGGCGCTTACAGACCGCGAGATCGCGGTACTTAAGTTGCTGGCGCAGGGATTGACCAACCAGGATATATCAAAACATCTCACAATCAGTGAGCTGACCGTCGCCACGCATGTGCGGAATATCCTCAGCAGGCTGCATCTCGCCAACCGAACGCAGGCTGCCCTTTACGCTTTGCGTGAGGGCTTCGCCAAACTGGATTCCGAGTAGTCATTCCTCCCTGGTCAAAATCATTTGACGATCAATCCATTCCTACCTGATTATGGGTAGGAATATCGGTTCATTTACCTATAAATAGGAAAAACAATACTCTGTATTTACGTTTGATCAGGGCTGGATGCTTTGTACAATTAAACCAGCCTGATAAACTCGCTGCACAAAGGCGAATCGTTTCCCAACAATCAAACCCATATCCCCCTTGATTTTTACTCCTGTCTGCTGAGATTTACTGTAATGCTTTGAGGTCATCATGAATAAACGAGAAAGTTTGGTCAGCCTGGTCCAGGGAAATCCGCGCGCGAAGGGTATTCCGGCTGGATTTTTCCTGCATTTTGATTCGAATCACCGTTTTGGCCAGGCTGCTGTTGACAAACACATGGAATATTTCCGTTACACCGGCATGGACTTTGTCAAAATTCAGTATGAACGCAATTATCCGTATCTTCCCGAGATCCGAAAACCCGAAGATTGGGCTAAAATGCCTTTTTATGGCCTGGATTACTATGCCGATCAACTGGGTGTGGTTGCCGGACTGGTGAAGGCAGCCAAAAGCGAGGCGCTGGTTCTGCTGACGCTCTATTCGCCATTTATGTGCGCCATCCACACCGTGGGGGAAGATCTGCTGATCGAACACTTGCAGCAAGACTCCGAGGAGGTTAAAAAGGGCCTGCGCATCATCGCCGACAGCCTGATGGATTTTGTGCGTGAGGCGATCAAGCTGGGCATCGACGGTTTTTACCATTCCACCATGGGCGGCGAGGATAACCGGTTCAACAACCCCAACATCTTCACTGACTACATCAAGCCCCTCGATCTGGAACTGATGACCGAGATCGACCGGTCTTGTTCCTTCAACATTTTGCACATCTGCGATTATCTGAAACGCTACCGGGATTTATCCCAGTTTGTCGATTACCCGGGCCACGTGGTGAACACCAATCTGCAACTGGTGGATCGTGTGGCAACCGGGCAGGAGATCTCCGCCTTATTCGGCCGGCCCTTTATGGGCGGGCTGGATCGGAATGGAGTAATCGTTACCGGCAGCCTGGAGGAGATCCGCGAGGAGACCACCCGGGTGCTCGAAGCCGCGCCGGAGCGGTTTATTCTGGGCGCCGATTGCACGGTTCCCTCGGATATTGACTGGGATCATCTGCGCACCGCGATTGAGACCGCCCATCAATGGAAATCTCAACGATAAAACGCAAGGTTTGAACACAGGAGACACAATGAGCATCGATCAAAAAGTGGATACACCTGAGGCGTTGAAAGATTTTGACGCCCTGGCTGAAAAAACATTGCAGGATTTCGCCTGCGCCGGAGCCGCGGTGGCGGTCATCAAAGATGGCGCAGTGATTCTCTCAAAAGGGTACGGGTATCGGAATGTCGAGACCAAAGAACCGGTCGATTCTAATACCCTGTTCGCGATTGGCTCCGCCTCTAAGGCGTTTACGGCTTTTGGGCTGGGCATGTTGGCGGATCAAAATAAAATTTGCTGGGATCAGCCGGTGAAAAAGTATATGCCCGCGTTTGGCCTGAGCGACGAGTATGCCTCCGCGCACACCACCCCGCGCGACCTGCTGAGCCACCGCACCGGCTTTCCGGGGCATGAGCTGGCCTGGTATAACAGCCTGTTGACGCGCTCAGATCTGCTGAAGCGCATACCACACATGGAGCTGCACAATCCCTTCCGAACCACATTCCAATACGCGAACCTGATGTTTCTGGCAGCCGGATGCCTGATTGAGGAAGTGGCCCAGAAAACCTGGGAGGAATATACCCGGGAAAACATCTTCAAGCCGCTGGGCATGCAGCGCAGCAACTTCTCCGTGAAGGAGAGCATGAACGACGCGAACGCGGCACAGCCCTACCTGACGGAAAACAGCCGACCCAAGCTCGTCCCATTCCGCGATCTGGACGCCATGGGGCCGGCAGGATCGATCAACTCCTGCCTGAACGATATGGTCAAATGGGTTGGGCTGCATTTGCAGCAGGGCAAATTCAACGGGGCGCAACTGATCAGCGAAAAGAACCTCGAACAGATTCTCACGCCGGTGATCCCAACCCCCCGCAGCTTCAACGCGGAATATTTCAACTATCCCGGCCTGGGTGTGATGACCTACGGCCTGGGCTGGTTCATCAATGACTACCGCGAGCACCGGCTGGTGAACCACGGCGGAAGTATTGATGGCTTCCTGGCTTGCATCAGCTTTATGCCGGAAGAGGGCCTGGGCGTGATCTGCCTCACCAACCAGGGGAATTCGGTGGTGCCCTATTTGCTGGCATACTCGCTGTATGACCGCCTGCTGGGCCTGCCGCCGTTCGATTGGGGCGAGCGGATGATGGGCGCCAAAAAGAAATTCGATATTCAGACCGGCTCTGCGGAAACGCAAAAAGAATCACCTGCAGGAGAGCAAGCCCCGCAGCCGACCCGTTCACTGGACGCTTATGTGGGTGATTACGAGAACCCCGGTTACGGTCTGTTCAAGGTGGAGCTTGCGGATGGCGCCCTGAAGGTCCACTACAATTTGTGGGAGTCTGCCCTTCTGCCGCACGGCTTTGATGCCTTCATCCTGAAAGACCTTTCCGACATCCCGGTGCTGTTCGCGGCCAACTTTGAGGGCGACATCACCAGCGTTTCCATGCCGCTCGAACCGGATGTGAAGGATATTGTCTTTACGCGCGTCAAACCCGAGTCGGCGGCTAGCGCCGCGTTCCTGAAAGCCTGCTGCGGCAGGTACGAGATGGCCGATGGCAGCCTGGCGATCGTCAGGCTGAGCGGCGGAAATCAGTTATCGGTGACGGTACCCAACCTGCCCGAGTTTGAACTGGAGCAGACAGCGGCCGATCAGTTCAAGGTAAAAACCCTGCCGGCCATCAAGATCCATTTCCACCAGGATGACGCGGGCAAGGTCATCCGATTTGACCTGATGCAGCCGGGCGGAACCACACCTGTGAAAAAGATTGCGGATTAACGCATCCTGCCGAACCCCGTTCGGTTTCAGCAGGTTTGCTGATCGGAAATGAGATGAACAAATGGCGAAATACCGTTAATGAAAAACGTCAGTCGAACAAACATCAAAACAAATCGATCGAAGAAAAGAGGATTGTACAGATGAAAAAGAAATGGATCATTTTCCTGTCCGTGTTCGCGATCCTGAGCATGCTTTTCGCGGCGTGCTCCACGGCCGCAGCTCCTGAAAGCACCGCACCGGCTGAAGGCGAAGAAGGCACCGAGGCAGTGGCCGAGGCGGAAAGCCAGGCCACCGAAGCCGCAGCGAGCGAACCGGCTGTGGGCGGGACGCTGGTGATTGGGTCGATTGCTGAACCCGATACACTGGATCCGAGCTTCACCACCATGGGCCTGGTGTTGGATTATACCGGCGCAACGCTCATCGCGAAGGACAAAGACAACCAGTATGTCCCTTGGGCGGCTGAAAGCTGGGAGGTTTCTGAAGACGGTCTCACCTATACCTTCAAAGTGCGCCAGGATATGAAGTTCCATGACGGAACCCCCGTGACCGCCAAAGATTACGCCTATACCTACACCCGCGATCTGGACCCCGCCAGCACCGGTGCCGCCTCGCAAATGCTGGCCGGTGTAACCGCAGTGACCGCCCCGGATGATTACACGCTGGTGATCACCCTTGGCGCCCCCAATTTTTATCTGCT
The DNA here is from genome assembly GCA_964532655.1 of uncultured Anaerolineaceae bacterium. Taxonomy (GTDB): domain Bacteria; phylum Chloroflexota; class Anaerolineae; order Anaerolineales; family Anaerolineaceae; genus JAJFTV01. Next base: position 12,355 of record CAZHMZ010000020.1, on the reverse strand, counting down.
GGACAACCTGACCCTGACCGATTACATGCAGCCCATGTCCGAAGCGTGGGTGAACAGCCAGGGTGACTCGGTGGGCAAGAGCATCAATTCCAACGGTCCGTACATCCTGAAAGAATATGTGACCGGCGACCGCGCGGTTCTGGAACGCAACCCCGATTACACCTGGGCTCCCGCTTACGCGCACCAGGGCCCGGCTTATATTGAGAAGATCATCTTCCGTTTCATCCCCGATATCTCCACCATCGTGGCCGGTCTGGAAGCGGGCGAGATTGACTACATCAACGATATTGATGTTCAGTATGTGACCCGTCTGATTGAACTGGGTATGTTTGATATTTACGAAGGGCCGTATCCGGGCACCAATCCGTATCTGACCATCAATGTGGCGAAACCCCCCTTTGATGACCTCAAGGTCCGCCAGGCGGTTGCATACGCCCTCGACCGGCAGGCTATGATCGATGTGGTGCTGCAGGGCAAGGGTACCATCCAGTACGGCCCCCTGGCTCCCTCGCAGACCGGTTATTGGGACGGGATTGAGGCCATTGGCTACGGTTTCGATGCCGAAAAGGCGAAAAGCCTGCTGGCTGAAGCCGGATACGCGCTCAACGCCGATGGTATTATGGCCAAAGACGACCAGGTGCTCCAGCTTGACCTGCTGACCAGCGCCGAATTTGTCAAAGACGCCCAGATGATCCAGCAGCAGGTCAAAGCCGTTGGGATTGAGGTCAACATTGTTCAATCCGAGTTCGCTATGATGATCACCGATTTCCTGCAGGGCAATTACACCATGGGTCTGTTCACCTACGGGTATCCCAACGGCGGCATCCTGCCGATGATCCTGCACTCCAGGATGGAAGGCGTGATGAACCCCGGGCATGTGAACGACCCCGATCTTGATATCCTGCTGGACCAGGTTAACAACGAAACCGATGTGGCCCTGCAGCAGCAGGCCCTGAATGACGCCCAGAAGCTGATCATCGAGCAGGCGTATATGATCCCGCTGATCAACCCCACCAACTATTTCCCGCTCAGCACCAAGGTTGTGGGCGAAGTGTACTCGACGAAGAATGACCTGCTGTATCTGGAGGACGCGTACATCCAGCAGTAGTGAGTTTGGTTTAGCAGTAGTTTAGAGGTAGATATGAAGACCAGGTGATCGAGAGATCACCTGGTCTGGCTTAATACGATGCAAAAATGCATGATTAGGTCGGGGTGCCAACGGGAGTTGAACGCCTTCAGGACCGATCTTAAGGTTCTAGTGGCAACAAACTACGACGTGTGAGTACTCCCTTAGGTCATGAAGCCGTGATATTATGCAAAAATGTTTTTTTTGTAAATTTTGGTTATTACTAGCAAAAAGCAAGAGAATAATAAATCCAGCCTTTGTTCACTAATAATAGTCTTTCAGGAAGATACTGGAATTGAAGTTAATAAAAGGATAAATTATCGATCTCATAGAGAATTACATCTCGTATGAAGTTCGAGTACAAAGACGATAATTATCAATTGGATTCACTCTTTCTCTTACTTCGGTCTGGCATCATCCCCGGTCGTTGGACAATTACAACATCTTCGATGCGATCTCTCTTTTTTAATGAGTTAATCAGACTGTCGTATCGTTCGGGATAGCGAGTATCGCAGTCATCATAGATATATACGAGCATCCGATCAAACTGCTCAGTATTCTTAAAATACAACCCTAAATCTCCTGCTATCTCCTCTTCAGTTTTGGCGAAATCACCTCGTTCACGAAGAACTTTTACCTCAATAATCAGATGAAGGCTAGTTATTCCGAGGTCAAATCGAGGTTGCACTTGACCATATCCGGGTAAATATTGCTCATCGACCAAACTTTCACCAAAAATTGGGTACAAAACCGCCCAGAGGAAGGATTGCACATGAGATTCATTGTCAATTATCCAGCGATTACGATCTGCATTTTCGCGTCTTGATGATTTCTCCCAAACCCAACGTTTTAGGGAATGTTGGGTTTTTTGCAACAGACGAGTGGTGGTAGAGACTGAGGAAATTAACGACTGTACTGATTCGTCAACTAAAAGTTCGAGAGCCTTTAGCCAAATACTTAATAGTTCAAGGTCTCCATGATTAGGAATAGGTTCAATCAAAAGATTTTTTAAAAGCTCTTTTCTTTTTTCCTGATTTGGATATGCGGAGTTACGAAATGAATAAGGCCAAGTATCTCTTAACACAAGTTCAACAGCGACCTTCAGAAGATCATCTTCAGGGATTCTTTCCGTTAAACGACCTCGATCATCAAGTAAATCTCCAGCTAAATCACGTAGGCGAGAAGACCATAAGTCTCGAATTTTTATATTCTCAAATAGACTATTGAGCCGCTTAGTTTCAAATATTTGCTCTCTATCCGGATTTTTTATTAACTTTGATATTCCATCAGCAACACCTAGAACAGCCACATCATCTGATAAAAAATCTTGAAAGCTACTTTGGGTTTTTCCATTAAGTATTTCAAACCCGACTGTAAAAGCGTCAATTATCGTTGGGTCAAGATTGTCAGACTTGTCGACACCGATTTTGAACCCCAGGTAGGAGAGATAAGGAAAACCACCGTACCTAATGTTTTCAGCAATTGAATTGCTATTAAATCCTTCTATTCCTAAATCTGTTTTAGCTCTTAGTAAACCAAGTATACGCAATACGAAACCTTGGGAATGCATTCTTGCGCATGGATAATCTTCCCGCAGCCGATCCATAACCGCTTTTCTTCTCAAATTTAGACAATCAAGTATGGTCATAGGAACCACCTCCTATCTCTTAAGCTTCCAACTGATATCACCTTACTACTCCATCCTGGCAGTGATCTCAGATTTCCCAACATTCTTGCAATAAAGCGAGAATATAAAATTGTTACTGGCTCTGAGGCAGGAAAGAAATTCTGCCAAGACATGAAGGTAAAGTAGAATACTTGGCGCAATAAATATGTCATATCTTGAAAATCGGAATCGGGGTGTAAATCTACTAAGAGAGGTCTTGGTATCCCCTGATCTGATGTTTTCAGTTCACTTGGCCCAATTAATTGTAGGAGCCCTTGGCGGTTGCTTAATTGATAACAAGTACCCCGAGCAGGAACTCCTTTACCCTTAATAGCCAAATTATACAAAGATCGATATTCCTTTCCTTTTTGGGCTGGATCAAATATTTGATACATGTGATATTCAGAAATATCCAGAAAAGCATATTCCATTCGGAACTCGTCTTCTGTAAGGTTATGGACTAACTGCTTTATGGCGTTAATCTCGACATTTTTTAAATGTTTATAAACATGGAAAATTAATCGAACACTATCCCCCTTTTGCCAGTTATTTTCTTCCTTTACGTATTGAATGGCTGTGCGGAGATTTTCCAGTAGGGCAGTGGCGTAATTTTCGTATTCCACTTCCCTTGTTAATCCCCAAAGCAAATACCGCCCATCACCTTTAAACATGGTCGTAATTCCCATGTATCTGATTTTTTCACTTAAGCGACCTTCGGTTATTTCGGAATAACCAAGACCAATTATTAACTCGTGGGTTACTTGGCCTTGAGAAGATATGACCCAAGGTGTTCCATCTAATTTGGCGTAGATAGCTAAGCCAATATTGTTTAGAATATATCCTAATTGATAATCTGAAACCTCCATATTTTCTATCTTTATCGATTGAACTGGAATTCCTGCTTCCATAAAAGCGGCTTTAGTAACAAAGTAAGGGTTACTATTTCCCCGGAACTGCTTAAAGTTATCTCTAATTTGAACAATAGCCAAATCGAAGCCTTTAGGGGAACGAGCTAATAAACGATCCACTGCCTCACGATACTCTCGAGCAGTTGGTCCACTTGTCTCTTCGAACTGGAAATCTACCCGAGTCAAGCGAAATTTCCCGATCAAGCCACCTTTATAAGGGTTGTAGGGTCTATTTTTTTGCCAAGAGGTAGCTTTTTGCCATGAATCCTCTAAAAAGCCATCCCGAAGTAGTTTCACAAATTGGTCTACCCGACCTCGGTATTGAGCTTCACAAATTACTGCAATTACAGGTGTGTTTCGGGCATGGTATGAATAATTAAATGGCCCCCAATTTTGAATACCGAGATCTGGAGATGTTCCAGAATTTCGACCCTGAGGACCGAATAGGAAATTTGGGCGAGAGGTAGAGATAACTTGAGGAAAGAGGGGATTTCCTAATGAAAGAATATCACCTAATTCAGCTTTGACGTTACTTCCCAACACTATCGAATGTTTAGTTTTTAATCTATTAAGGGTTTGTATAATTTTTTCTAACTTCGCAGATGCAGAGCTTAATTGACCTCGGTATTCTTTTAACTTTCCCAGTATACGTTTTGAATGATTTCCATAAATTTTCTGGATTATATCGTCTAAGTATTCTGATCTGGGTTCTAAGAAAGCTTTAGCGACATCTATTTCATTTATTCCTTCAGTGTCATTTAGTAAAATGCGATCATCGAGTATTTGACTTACCTGTCCTACTAATTTTAAATGTGGACGCAAGTAGTCCTGTTCATTTTTCTCATGTGTGCATACGTATTTTCCAATGACATCAACTCCATTTTCTAATAATTGTGTCAAAGGAATATCAATAATATTTGCGGTACTAATATCGATTATCAAACCTAAATAAGGCTTAGGATCTTCACCTGTCGGCCATAACATACGTGTATCTAGATCATACCGAGTAACCACATCAAGGTTTGAAGTCGGCGAAAGGCTTAATTTTTTCAAGACATTCGAAAGAATCATCGCGTCTGCCAATCCCCCCCAGAAGGTGAGGCGTTTGTCAGCTTTAATTATTGGTAGCTGGTTTGCCAACCAGTTCAAGATCGATTGTTGGATTGCTCGTCCTAATAGTAGAAGATTCTCTTGTACTTCCACAATTTCGACATCCCCCAAGGGAGGGGTATTTGGCTCGATTGCCACATTTGCAATAAAACCATCTCTTGGGTCGAACCGGAATGCATGTGTTTTCTTATAAGTCTCTCGTAATTGAGTGTAATCGTCCTCGTTTTTATATTCTAGCCGACCAACTGAAATTGTTTTTTCTGAGAAGGTGATTGGGACAATGTTTAGAGTGATATTTTTCCTAGAAGATGTAGTAGATTGAATCATCATGATATCCTTGTCTTTCAAAAAATTCTCCGCTATTTGATTTAATCGAAAAGGCAACGAGTAATAGTATTTTCTACCAATAATCGTTGCCCTAGTTTCTGTTGTAGCTTGTCAATTATTAATATTTCTTAATCGGCGGGCGGAGGTTGATCTTTGTCTCTATAGTTTCTTTGCTTGTTATTTCCTTGAAATACTTAACTAAGTTATATCGCTGCTTTCTTTATTTCAAAAATTATCATAGGCGGCGCCTAATGCTTTTTGCAAATAAGTGATTAACAAATAAATATTGTATCAATCCCTCTCAGCACAAACTTTACCTGCAAGCGTAGCACTTCTTTCAGCCCTCTTTATTCACCATAGCGACCTGGCTGCAATCGGGGCACAGGCAGGTAACAGCTTAAAAGTTACTGTCAATCAGTATAGCATGGGCTGAAAAATCTTTTCGCTAAAATAGTTACTTTTTTGATGTGGCGTTCCTCAATGGATGAAATGATGCTAAGATTGGCGGAGTTCCACCGCACCATCGCCATCCCAATGGAAATCTTTCGGGCGAAATCCCCCTGATGCCGGCAACGAAGAGGAGCAACATGGCAAAGACAACCGCACAAATTCTACAGGCGTTAAACCTGGCGCCGGGTTCGCTATCCGGGAAAGCCGCCGTCATCACCGGGGCAGGGCGGGGAATCGGTCGTGAAATCGCGCACGCTTTTGGCTGGCTGGGAGCCCATGTGGTGCTGGCTGAACTATCAGACGCGGGGCTGGATTGCGAACGCGAAATCTCCGGCGCCGGCGGCTCGGCAAAATGGATCCGCACGGATGTGTCCAGCGAGGACTCGGTGAGAAACCTGCTGGCTGAATGTGAGACAGAATTTGGAGCGGTGGATTATCTGATCAACAACGCCATTTTCATCACCACGGCTTCGGTGGAAGAGATGGAGAGCGAGGCCTGGGATCGGGTGATATCGGTCAACCTTCGCGGAACGTTCCTCACCTGCAAATACGCGCTGCCCGGTATGCGTCGACGTGGAAGCGGGACGATCATCAATATGGTTTCAACGGACGCGATGCCCTACCTGTCGGCGTATATGGCTTCCAAGGGCGGCATCACCTCGTTTACGCAGTCTCTTGCCGCTGAAGTGAGCGGGCAGGGGATTTCTGTCATCGCTCTCGCGCCGGGCTTTGTGCGCACCCCCGGCATGCAGAGCATTTCGGAAGGTCTCTCGCCGCACCTGGGCATGAGCAGCGAGGAGTTTCTCAATTTATCCCTGCACCCCGCTTATGCCGGCGCGATGCCGGCCGAGGATGCAGGGGCCGCTACCGCCTGTCTGGCGGTCACCATGGCGTCAGACTATCACGGTGAGGTGGTGACGGGCTACACGGTGCTGGAACGAGCGGGGTATCTCAAGACTGGGCCAAATGCCGATGAAACCGGCGCGCCAATCGAGCCTGTTGAGGCCGGAAAAAGCGCGAATGTGACCGATCTTCTGGCTCAACTGATCGTCATCCTCGAAGAACTTGACAGCGAATTCAATAAACTGCCTGTTTTTGTCCGTCCGCTGGCAAGACAGGGGTTCAAGAGCAAGACAGGCGCCAGTACCCTGGACTGGCGGCGGGCAATCGAACAGGCAGCCGGCCAGGGGCAGGTTGGCAATCTGATCGCCGGGAAAAATTCCGCTGAGATGCTGGAAAAGCTGGGAAAATATATCCGCGAGGTGCCCAACGAAACCGCCCGGTTCACCAGTGACGAGCAGTTGCTGGCTGAGATCCGGCAAATCACGCAAAAACGGCTTGCCCTGCTGCGCGAGCTGACGGCGCTGATCCCTCAATAACGGCCGGAAAGGTCATGCAATCATCCAGTGCCTGACAAAGACTGATCCTGGTTGATGGGATAATGTTTCCGGGGCGGCGTTCATCCTGGTTGTCATTGATCGGTACAAAAAGAAATTCCTCTATGGAAATTTGGATCTCCATAGAGGAATTTTTCGTCGCAAAATGATTGCGGGTCAGATCAATTGATTCCCTCTCAGCACTCGCTGTACCCGCACGCGTAGCACTTCTTACACCCTTCCTCATTCACCAGGGCGGCCTGACCGCACTCCGGGCACAGATCGCCGATCTTCATGCTGCCCATCGGGGCGGTGGGGCGGTCCATCTCTTTGGGGACCTCAAAGTTGAAGCCGTGCTGGCCATTATCGGCCTTCACCGGCTTGTCCTGCCCGTTGAAGCGCTCCTCGCGCTGGCGCAGGTACTCGGCCAGCATCTGGGCCACGCCGTCAGGCAGCGAGAGTACGCGGTTGGGGCCAAAGCCCAGCGGGCGTCCGCCGCCAATGCCGGCAAGCTGGTTGATGATGTCACGCAGGCGCACGCTGGGTGATATGCCGCTGGACAGGCGCAGGTTGTACGAGATCAGCCGCCCGATGGCCTCGGACACGGCGGCGGTATCACTACCGGCCTTGGCGGTGTTGATGAACACCTCGAAGGGATGGTTGTCGCCGTTCTCGTTGATGGTGATGAAGGCCTTGCCCAGCGGGGTGTGGATGCTGAAGGTGTAGCCGGGCAGCGATTGCGGGCGCGGTTTCTTGGAATCACGCCAGATAACCAGTTGCTGGTCTTTCTCGGCAGCGGCTTCGGTCTCGGCTTCTTCGTCGTCTTTCTTCTTCTTGTTGGCGGTCTCCTGCGTTTCCAGCACCACGTTCTCACGCGAGCCGGTCACATACACGGTGGTGCCCTTGCAGCCCAGCTTCCAGGCCAGCGTGTAGGCGGTGGCCACATCTTCGGGCTCAGCGTCAGCGGGGAAGTTGATGGTCTTGGACAGGCTGTTATCCACAAAAGCCTGCAGCGCGGCCTGCATACGGATGTGCTCCTCGGCGGTGATATCGCCGGAGACCACAAAAGCCTCGCGGATGTCATCGGGTACGTCTTCCACATCCTGCACAGTGCCGTGCTGGAGCACCTGCTCGATGATGGCGGTGCGATCATCCTCACCGATGCCGGCCTGGATGAGGGCTTTCTCGAACAGCGGGCTGGTGTAGGTGAGCTGCAGATCCTGCCCGTTATCGTTGACGTGGCGGATGTATGAGAGGGCGAAGGCCGGCTCGCAACCGTAGCCCTCGCAGCCCGCCACGGTGGCGATGGTGCCGGTGGGGGCGATGGTAGCCTGGGCGGCGTTGCGGATGCCGTGCTGCCGGATGCCGGTATAAACAGAATCCCAGTCGATGGCCGGGCGGCCCCAGTTATGCGTGTAGTCCATCAACGGCTGCGGGATGGTCCAGGTGATGTGCTCGGGATCGTAGATGCTGCCCTGGATGGCGCTGAACGGGCCGCGTTTTTGGGCCAGCTCGATGCTGGTCTGCATGGCGTGGTAGCGCACGAACTCGATGATCTGCGAGGCGAACTCCTGCCCCTCCAGCGAGCCATAGCGCACACCCTGGCTGAACATCACATCCGCCAGACCCATGATGCCCAGACCAATGCGGCGGGCGCGCAGGGCGGCCTCTTTGAGCTGCGGGACGGCCGGCACATACTGGTTGGCGTCCACCACGTCATCGAGGAAGATGGTGGAGAGCACCGTGCTTTTGCGCAGTTCTTCCCAATCGAGCGTGCCGTCTTCTTTGAGGTGCTGCGAAAGGTTGATGGAGCCAAGACAGCAGTTCTCATACGGGCCCAGCCACTGCTCGCCGCATGGGTTGGTGCTTTCCAGTTGATACAGATGCGGCACCGGGTTGGTGCGGTTGGCCGCGTCGATGAACAGCACACCGGGCTCGCCGTTGTGATGCGCCTGCGCGACGATCTTGTCGAGCAGCTCGCGAGCCTTGACACGCTTGTAGTATTTGAAGGGAATGCCGGCCTGCTCGGCCTCTTCATAGGTGCCGGAGAAGCCGTGAGATCTGGGATGCGTCACATCCGGGAAGCGCAGATCCCACCAGTCGTCGTCTTCGACAGCCCGCATGAAGGCGTCGGTGATGCCGACCGAGATGTTGAAGTTGGTGATGGAGCTCTCGTTGGTCTTGCAGGTGATGAACTCCTCGATATCCGGGTGTTCCACCCGCAGAACGGCCATGTTTGCGCCGCGGCGGGTGCCGCCCTGGGCCACCTCGCCAAAGGCGTGGTCATACACGCGCAGAAAGCCTACCGGTCCGGTGGCTTTGCCGGCGGAGGATCGCACCAGCGTGCCGGAGGGGCGCAACCGTGAGAACGAGAAACCGTTTCCGCCGCCGGTCTGCTGGATCAGCGCGGCGTCGCGCAGGGTTTGGAAGATACCGGCCGAATCGCGGCCCATATCATCGGTGATGGGCAGTACAAAACAGGCGGCCAGTTGCCCCAGCGGGGTTCCTGCGCCTGAAAAGGTGGGTGAGTTGGGGAAGAACTTCTTGCTGATCAATAGGTGGTAATAAGCCTTCGCGCGCGAAATGACATCCTCATTCCAGCTTTCTTCCACCCTGGCGATGTGGTACGCCACCCGCCAGAACATCTCATCGATCGTCTCCGCCGGTTTTCCGTCATCGCCGCGGCGAAGATAGCGGCGGATTAATACCTGTCGTGCGTTATCGGTCAGATCGATCGACGGTAGATCGTCTGGTATCCGGGGAGTTAATAGAGAAGCGTGGACAACTGGTCCCGTTTGATTAACCATTAATTGACTCCTTGTATTAGTTTTCGAGCAGTTTATTTATCTCAGTTTGTATTGCCTGCAGATCTCCCAGGCGCAAGTAGACGATCGCATAACGGATATAAGCAATTTGATCCAGATTTTTCAACCCATTAATCACAAGGTCGCCCACCACACGGGAAGAGACTTCTTCACGACCCATTTTCTGCAGCGAGGTTTCAATTTCCCCCACCAACCTGTCAATATCGGCTGCAGGAACCGGACGTTTTGCGCACGCGATACGAATGCCCTGTAAGAGCTTATCGCGGTCAAATTCTTCACGTGTCCCGTCACGCTTCACCAGAAGCGGTGTGGATAAAATGGGGCGTTCGTAGGTGCTGAACCGCTGCAGGCAGTGCTCGCATTCACGACGGCGGCGGATGCCTCCGCGCGGGTCGTGGCTGGTATCGATCACTCTTGAACTGTCATGCTGGCAGTACGGGCAGCGCATTTTATCCTTCCCTGCAGATCCTGATTGATTATCCCTTATGAGAATAACATACCCCCATATATGGGGGGTAAACTCAGGTCCACCCTGATATGTGGTTATGGGAAAATTGTAGCATAACAGGTTTGCATCTACAAGGTGAAAAGGTATGTTTTAACATTAAATTTTATGCAGCTTTAACGTGTTGTTATATGTATATGAAGAGCCTGCACATTGGAGCGGGGGCATTTAAGACACGATATAGACACGCGATGCGGTTTGCTTATTGGGCAAAAGTGAAGTTATAATCTGGCTATGCTCATTCACACCCATCATACAGATATGCAAAAGCATCATCAGCGGCCTGCTCAGCGCCCGTTTTTTGTGGGGCTGACGGCCCTGTTTTGCCTGATCCTCCTGGCAGCCTGCGGGCAGCCAGCATCACCAGAAGTTTCTGCCACCCAATCACCGGCCGCGCCGGTAGAATCGCCTACCGCGCCGGCCGAACCCACGCCCACACCGGTTCCCATGGCCATCACCGTGGATAGCGGGGGAGTGACGCTGGAAGAGTACAATCTGCAAAAAGCGCAGTTGCTGGCAGCCGCCCAGGAAAAGGGTCAGACGCTTACCGATGAAGAAACCGCCGAGATGCTGAACACCTACTTCATTGAGAATGAACTGCTCGCCCAGGCAGCCCTGGCGGACGGGTACAGCCTGACAGACGCCGATTTGCAGACAAAACTGGTCGAGTTGAAAGAGAAAGCCGGCGGAGACGGAGCCTTTCAGAGTTGGCTGGCGGGGCTGGGATCCAACGAGCAGGCATTTTTGGTCACCTACCGGCGTGAGCTGGCCGCCCAGTGGCAGCGTGATCAGATCGCGGCGGGGGTGGGGGATACGGCCGAGCAGATCCACGCCCGACAGATATTGGTGATCGAGCGCGAGACAGCAGACGAGTTCTTCAGCCAGTTAAAGGGCGGCTCTGATTTTACGGAGCTGGCCGCGGCGTATGACACGGTGACCAAAGGCGATCTGGGCTGGTTCCCGCGCGGATACCTGTTTTTGCCCGAGATCGAGGAAGTTCTGTTCACCCTGCAAACCGGGCAGTACACCGATGTGATCGAGAGCGAGTACGGGTACCACATCATCCTGGTGGAGGAGCGTGAAGCGGATCACCCGCTTTCAGACACCGCCAGGCTGCAGTTACAGCACCAGGCACTGAGCGATTGGCTGGAGCAGCACCAAGCTTCAGCAGCGATTGAGGTTCTGGTCCCATAGGTTCTGGTACCATAATTGCATGGATTTCTCCTTGTAAGGTTGAGGAGATTTGTTTGGAAGACAAAAAAGCTACCCCAAAAGAGAACCGCATTTTGAATATCCTGGCGGCCGTTGCACTGGCAGCCACCGTGCTGGTGATTATCGTCAGCCTGTTGATCTATTTCAGGCCGGAGGACTCGCTCAATCCGTTTCCGCCTGCCACCCTGCCGGCGGCGGTGGTTCTGTGGACCGCCACGCCGGAGGTTCAACCGGTTGTCTCCACGCCCACACCGGAATATGCTCTGTCGGCCAACCAGGTTGCGCCGTCGGCCACACTCAGCCCGTCCCAGACAGTCACCCTGGGGCCGGGGGTGCAGGCCATGCAAATCACCGCAGCGGTGACGCAGCCCACACCGGATTACACCAGCCTGTACCGCTACCAGATCCAGGCCGAGCCGGCGGCCATATCGGCTTCGCTGTTTGATAGTTCGCGCAGCACCTGCGACTGGACCGGTGTAGCCGGGCAGGTGATTGATCTGCAGGGCAGCCCCGTGACGGGCATTCTGGTGATGCTGGGCGGCAGCCTGGAGAACCTGGTGCAGAACCAGACCACCATCACCGGCACGGCGCGCAATTACGGGCAGTCCGGGTATGAGTTCACCCTGGCGGATCACCTGGTGGAGAGCGAGGAGACCGTGTGGGTGCAACTGGTAGATCAATCGTACATCCCGCTCAGTGCGAAGGTGTATTTTGATACGAGCGAGGATTGCGGCGAGAGTCTGGTGATTATTAATTTTAAAGAGGTAAGGTAGTAGGAAACACCCCACCCCTTTATCCCCGCCCCTTCAGGGGCGGGGAAATGTTTTAAATGCCCACAATTGAGCTGAGG